>JAYOED010000024.1:0-35846 GCA_038106575.1 Burkholderiales bacterium | reverse complement strand
ACGAGCCGCGATACGTGACGCTGCCCAACATCATGAAGGCGAAGAAGAAGCCGCTGGAAACGCTGAAGCCCGAGGCGCTGGGCGTAGACATCGTGCCGCGCCTGAAGACGCTGAAGGTCGAAGAGCCGCCCAAGCGCGGTGCCGGCGTCAAGGTGGCCGATGTGGCGGAACTCGTCGCCAAACTCAAGAATGAAGCGAAGGTGATCGGATGAGCGTACTGGTTATCGCAGAACACGACGGCAAGCAGCTCAAACCGGGCACCACCAACACGATTACCGCTGCGGCGAAGATCGGCGGAGACATCACGGTGCTGGTCTCCGGCCACAACTGTACGGAGGCTGCCCATACGGCGGCGAAGGTGGCTGGTGTGGCCAAAGTGCTGCATGCCGATGCAGCGCATTACGCCGGCGGCGCAGCCGAGAACCTGGCCGCGCTGGTGGTATCAATCTCGGGCGGTTATTCACACATCCTTACGACGGCCACCGGTTTCGGCAAGAACTTCATGCCGCGTGTCGCGGCCTCGCTCGATGTGCAGCAGATCTCCGACATCAGTGCGGTGGTATCGGCCGACACCTTCGTGCGTCCCATTTATGCCGGCAACGCGATGGCGACGGTGCAGTCCGCGGACAAGATCAAGGTCATCACCGTGCGCGCGACCGGTTTCGATGTGGCGGGCGAGGGCGGCAGTGCAGCGGTGGAAGCGCTAGCGGCAGGACCCGATGCCGGACTGTCGAAATTCAACGGCCAGGAGCTGTCGAAGTCCGATCGACCTGAACTGACCGCGGCGAAGATTATCGTTTCCGGCGGCCGCGGCATGGGCAGCGGCGAGAACTTCAAGATTCTGGAAGAGCTGGCTGACAAGCTCGGCGCAGCAGTCGGCGCCTCCCGCGCCGCGGTGGATTCAGGTTTCGTGCCCAACGACTACCAGGTCGGCCAGACCGGCAAGATCGTTGCGCCCGAACTATACATTGCCGTCGGCATTTCCGGCGCGATCCAGCATCTTGCCGGAATGAAGGACAGCAAGGTCATTGTTGCGATCAACAAGGATCCGGAGGCGCCGATTTTTGCGGTGGCGAGCTACTGGCTGGAGGCGGATCTGTTCAAGGCAGTGCCGGAACTGACGGCAGCGCTCTGACCGCCAATCGGCTGCGGTAACATGGAAGGGCATTCGGAGACGGATGCCCTTTTTCACTGAGGGTTTCGCCATGTCGACCTATACCGCACCGTTGAAGGACATGCAGTTTGCGATCGCCGAGTTTTCCGGTCTTGCGGACATTGGTGAATTACCGGGCTGCGGGGAAGTGAATGCCGAGCTGGTTGAGGCTGTCCTTGTCGAGGCGGGTAAATTTGCCCAGGGTGTACTCGATCCGCTCAATCGCAGCGGAGACCGGGAAGGTGCGCACTGGAAAGACGGTGTGGTCACCGCGCCCGCGGGCTTCAAGGAGGCCTATCGCCAGTTTGTCGAAGCAGGCTGGAACGGGCTGGGCGGTTCCACTGAGTACGGCGGTCAGGGGCTGCCGCACTGCATTGCCATGCCGCTACAGGAGATATGGAACAGCGCTAACATGGCGTTCTTCCTGTGTCCGATGCTCACCACCGGTGTACGGGAGGCGCTGTCGCGCCACGCTTCGAAAGCGTTGGTGGATACTTATATGCCTAAACTCGTGTCCGGCGAGTGGAGCGGCACGATGAATCTCACTGAACCGCAGGCGGGCTCTGACCTGTCGGTGGTAAGGGCCAGCGCAACGCCCGAGGGCGATCTCTACCGCATCCGCGGCACCAAGATATTCATCACCTGGGGCGAACACGACATGGCGGACAACATCGTCCACCTGGTTCTTGCCCGACTGCCCGATGCGCCCGAAGGCGTGAAGGGCATTTCGCTGTTCGTGGTGCCGAAGTTCGTGCTCAAGGACGATGGCACCATCGGGGAACGGAACGACGTTCGCTGCGTGTCGATCGAACACAAGCTCGGCATCCACGGCAGTCCCACCTGCGTGCTGGCCTATGGCGACAATGCGGGAGCGATAGGCTATCTGGTCGGCGAGCCCAACCGCGGTCTCGAATACATGTTCACGATGATGAACCATGCGCGACTGGGTGTGGGCATTGAAGGTATCGCGATCGCCGAGCGCGCCTGGCAGCATGCGCTTGATTACGCGAAGACGCGGGTGCAGGGGCGTGCCATCGGCCAGCGCAGTGGCGATCGTGTCACTATCATCCATCACCCTGATGTTCGGCGTATGCTGATGACCATGCGCGCGCAGATCGAAGCCATGCGTGCGCTCGGTTACTTCGCTGCGGGTGAGCTCGATCGCGCGCAACATCATCCTGACAGGATTCAGCGTGCACGCCATCAGGGTCGGCTCGACCTGCTGACCCCTGTGGTCAAGGGCTGGTGTACCGAGACTGCGATCGATGTGGCATCGCTGGGGGTGCAGATTCACGGCGGCATGGGCTTCATCGAGGAAGCCGGCGCAGCGCAATACCTGCGTGATGCCCGCATCACCACGATTTATGAGGGTACTACCGGCATCCAGGCCAATGACCTGATCGGCCGCAAGATCGGCGCCGAGAAAGGCGCAACCGCGCTGGCGTTGATTGCCGAGATTCGCGGTCTGGATGAGGCAATGAGAAAAGCGGGCGCCAATTTTTCCGGCATGCGCGAGGAGTTCGATCGAGCCGTGAACGCACTCGAAGACGCAACAAACTGGCTGGTTGATCGCTACCGTTCCGAACCGCAGGCTACTGCAGCGGTGGCGGTGCCGTACCTGAAGCTGTTTGGTACTGTGGCAGGCGGCTGGATGATGGCGCGCGCTGCGCTGATTGCGCTTGAACGCCGTGAGGCGCCGGGTGCCGACCGGGGATTTTTCGATTCTAAGCTGGCGACCGCGCGTTTTTACCTTGAGCACCTGCTGCCGCAGGCCACTGCGCTGGCACGTACTGTGACGGCAGGTGCTCCGAGTACGCTGGCCCTGGATCCGGCGGCATACTGATCGTCGTTTACAACCGGGTGTAGCTGCAGGCGCTGGTATTGCTTGTCGGAGCGGGCCCGGCGATTCCGGTTCGCTCGGAATTGACCTGTGAACAGCTGGCGGCCATTGCACAGGCTAGAATCACGCTGCGCGAACAGGAGTCGGGGTGCTGGCGGAAACCGATAAACCCGAAATGCGCAATCGCCTCAAGCCCGAGGAACTGGCGATGATCCGCTGCGCAGTCCAGCTCACTTTTACTATTGAAGTGTAGCTGTTTGAGCTCGCCGTAACGCTAAACATCCATGTTAGTGACGATTCAGTTCGTCACTCAAAAAAGACAACAGTAAATTTAAGAAGTCGTTCTTGCGAAAGCACCGGGTAACGCATTAGCATCATGCGCGGTTTCCACAGCGGCGGTTTCCGCTACTGTCATCCCGGAGAAATTTCATGCGTGATGTGTTGCGAAAATGGCTAATGATATTCGGCGTAGTCATGTGCTGCGCTCCCCTGGCTTCAGCTCAGTCGATCTCTCCTTTGGATCACGAACGTACGGGCGGACCGTATGTGCCGACGCCAAACATGATCGTCGACCTAATGCTTGAGGTGGCGAAAGTAACTGATCGCGATCACGTGGTTGATCTCGGTTCCGGTGACGGCGTGATCGTATTGACTGCTGCTCACCGCCACGGCTCAAGCGGGTACGGTGTGGATATTGATAGTGAGCTGGTTCAACTCAGCAACCAGCGCGCACGTAGCATGGGACTCGCCGGCCGTGTAATTTTCGAAACCAAGGATATCTTCAGGGCTGACCTCAGCAAGGCCACCGTGGTTACGCTCTACCTGTTGCCGGAAATGATGCAGGCATTGCTTCCTAAACTGTTCCGTGAGCTGCGGCCGGGCACCCGCATCGTGTCGCATGACTATCATTTTGATTCCTGGCCGCATGACTATACCGTAACCATAAAGTCCCCGGAAAAAGAGATGGTCAGCGGACTGCCTGAGGCAGACATCTATCTGTGGATAGTGCCGGCAAAGATTTCCGGAAGCTGGCGTCTGAGCATTGACGGCGGGGATGAATATGAACTGAAGCTGCGGCAGGATTATGGCGGCGTGAGCAGGGATCTTTCGCAGGGCTTGAGTCATATCCCTTTTACGGATATTGAAGTCAGTGGTGCAGAAATCAGTTTTGTCCGCAATCATCGCAATGAGCGGCAAATCTTTCGCGGCCGGGTCGAAGGCGACCTCATGGCGGGAACCGTAGACCTAGGGGAGGGCAGGATGGTGCGCTGGCGCGCGGTGCGCGGCAAGACTTCCTGAATTCAGTTCATCAGTAAAGCGGGCGGCGCTACATCAAGTACGCCTCGCCGAAAGGCGGCCTGGCTGGCCGCAATGTCCAGGGCCGCTGCATTCCAGGCGTCACGAATGATCTTGCCAGATACGGTCAGCGTGGAGTCGACTACGCGCGGCTTTGCCAGCATGTCCCACAGCGTGGATGCATGGCTGGTTGGTACATCGCTGATGGTCACGCGGCGCGGCGCGGTAAGAGTTGCTGGTGCGGCCACCAGGAAACTGTTGATCTGGTGCGCTCCCTGCCAATTCGGACGATACATCACGATATGCGGCAGTTCGCTGGCTAAGGTGACCAGCAGGTGCGTATAGCTGCGTGTGTCATCGAGATTAGCGAACGTGTTGAAGAGAGCGATGCCGTCTGGCTTTAGGCAGCGGCGCAGGTCGCGGAAGAATTCGCGTGTGATCAGATAATCCGGTGTGCCGTCGCCATTGAACAGATCGACAACTACGATGTCTTGAACAGGGGAGCATGCGGCGACGAACGTGCGGGCATCGGCCTGATGCATGGTGACTTTGGACGGGTCGAAGCCGAAATGACGCTGCGCAACGACGACTGAAGACGGGTCGATTTCAACAACTTCGACATTGGCGCCTTCACGGGCAAACCGCGAGGGCACTATGCCCGCGCCGAGTCCCAGCACCAGGACGTTGCGTGGCTGCGGGTGATAGGCGTACGCCAGAGCTTCTAGAGCCCAGGTGTAGAACGATATCGAGCGCTGCGATGAATCGACCGTGTTCTGGACCAGTCCGTCCTGGAAATACATCCGCAGGAAACGATTATCACCGTCGGAGCTGGTGCGCAGAACCTTGACGGTACCGAACAGCGAGCTGTGTACGGCTTCAATGCGCCATTTCGCTCCGTTGAAACTGATGGTGTCGGCGCGGCCGGTGTAGCGGTCAGCCTGCCAGGCCAGCAGTGCCGCGCCTGCGATTGCTATCATTCCGCAGGCGATGACGGTACCGCGGTGCGGAAATATGAATGTGGTGGATATCGCAGCGGTAAGTGATAGTGCGCCCAGCAGCAGCGCCACGAGCAGGGTGGCGGAGTAGTTGGAGATGTACGGTATCAGACCGAAGGCGGTGACAATGACTCCGGCAACCGATCCCAGCGTGCTGACAAAGAACACCATCCCGGCTCCCGCATCGCCGCTGCGACTGCTGCGGCGCTCCATTAGCATGGCGACCAGCAGAGGATTCATCGCCGATGTCGCAACCAGCGGCAGGAACAGCAGGATCAGGCAGGCGGCGAAGGCCCCGCCGACCAGGCTCCATTGTGCGAGCGGATGAAAGACAAAGGGATAGACTGCGCAAGCGAGTACGATGGCGATTCCGGCCAGCGCGGGCATGATTGCAAACAGCAGGCCCGGATTACTGATGTTACTGGACCGGTTGCTGCCGGCCAGCCGCCCCCCCCACCAGTATCCCGAAGCGAGCGAGATCAGGGTGATGGAAAGTATTCCGGTCCAGATGTAGAGGCTGACCCCGAAATAGGGGGTCATGATGCGCGAAGCCAGCAGTTCCAGCGCGAGAATCGCGCCGCCGGACAGGAAAATCAGGGCAAAGTGCATGAGGAGTGCCGAGGACGCTCGGTTATAATCTGCCGCCAATCTACCATAGACACTGTCTCAAACAGGTGACTGGGTTGCAGCATGAGGCGTTTGCTACATCTACCGGCTCGCCGGGGTATCTGCGGATCTTGAAATCAATGATGCAGTTTTTCTTTGCGGTGACCATTCGCATGCCGTCGTTGCTGATGCTGTGCGCGGCACTGGCTTTTTCCGGACCAGTGCTTTCACGAATCGAGCCCGCTGTCCCCTTTGTGCCGACGCCGCAGGTTGTTGTTGACCGCATGTTGGCCATTGCCGGAGTATCAGGGCGCGATTACCTGATCGATCTTGGGTCGGGTGATGGGCGCATCGTGGTCACAGCGGCGAGGAAGTTCGGGACCCGTGGTTTTGGCGTGGATCTGAATCCCGAACGCATCCGTGAAGCCTTTGAAAACGCCCGCAAGGCGGGGGTGGCCGAAAAAACCGCCTTCTACCAGCGCGACCTGTTCGAAACCGATCTTTCGGAAGCCACCGTCATCACCATGTATCTGCTGCCGCGGATCAACATAATGCTGCGGCCACGCCTTCTTGAACTCAAGCCGGGAACCCGTCTGGTCTCGCACGATTTTGACATGGGCGACTGGAAGCCTGATCAGCGCGTGAGTATTGCGGCCGATGACAAGTATTTCGGTGCCGGAGGTGAAAGCGATATTTATTTCTGGCTGGTTCCGGCCAGAGTGTCCGGGGTCTGGAGGGTGCGGCTAAATGTCGCCGGCAAGCCCAGGGATTACGAAATCAGCCTGCAGCAGAAATTCCAGGAGGTGCGCGGAACGGCGCGCGTCAATGGCCGTGAGGTGCCGATCCGCAACGCAAAGCTGAAGGGTGAAGAACTGTCGTTCGCTTTCAGTGCTGAAATTGACGGCAGTCTGGTCAGTCATGAATTCAGCGGCCGCGTCAATAGCGGGCGAATCATCGGTGAAGCGGAGCTTTCCGGCAACCGCATCGCGGCGCGCGTTGAATTGATGGGAGAACGAAAATGAAGCGATCAGGGTTTCTGTCGTCGTGCCTGCTAGTGTTGATGATGTACGGCGTTGCGGTGGCGCAGGATTTCGGGGACACGCCCTATGTGCAGACACCGCAGGCTGTCGTCGATGCCATGCTGAACACCGCGAGGGTGACTGCCGAAGACTACGTCATTGATCTCGGTTCCGGCGATGGCAGGCTGGTGATAACGGCTGCGAGGGAAAAAGGCGCGCGCGGGTTCGGTGTTGATCTCGACAAGCGCCTGGTTCAGCTTGCCAATTCCAATGCCAAACAGGCCGGCGTGGCGGACCGTGCAAAATTCTATGCGCGCGACCTGTTCGAAACGGATCTTTCCCTAGCCTCTGTAATTACAATTTACCTGTTGCCCGAAGTCAACCTGATGGCACGCGGAAAGTTGCTGGCCCTGAAGCCGGGAACGCGCATCCTTTCCCATGATTACGGTATTGGTGACTGGCCGCCCGATCATCAATTCGAGATGGAGGCTCCCGGTAAATCCGTTGGACGGATGCAGAAAAGCAAGGTGCTTTACTGGGTGGTTCCCGATCTCGTGGCCGGACGTTGGCTGTGGACCATGAATTCTGGAGGCAAGGCACGAAGGGTTGAACTTGCGCTGAAGCAGAACTATCAAAAGCTGGAGGCATCCGCGACCGTCGACGGACGTCCGGTAACCGTGGACAAACTGCGGCTGACGGGCAAGCGCGTGGATTTCGCACTGGCCCTGTCTGATGGCCGAGTCACATTCAACGGCGAGCGCACTGCGCAAATGCTGGATGGCGAAATGCAGATAGCCGGTGACAAGAAAAACACGGCCTGGCGGGCGGTTCGTATCGAGTTGTTCGATGCAGCGCATGTGGTTGCCCCGCCGCCGGTGATCCGCGAATTCGAACCGAACCGCACTAATGAATAAATATCCGTCTTCAAAAAAGATTTTTGTCTATTCGGTGCGATGTTGTGCGCAGCCTCTTTGCACGCCCAGACGATGTTCGATGTGCCGTTCGTGCGGACTACATACGTGGTCATCGATGAAATGCTAAGACTGGCCGGCGTGACTGAAAGGAATTTTGTGATGGATCTGGGTTCGGGAGAAAGCAGGATTTCCATCCGGCTGCCTCAGGCGAAAAGCGTTACGAAGCGAGGTTCTGGCAGAAATGCCAGGTTCTATCCGAAACGGTGGCTGCGGATGGTCGCAGCCAGACTCTTGTTGAGGGTAGGGTATCGGGTGCCGAACTCCGTTTTGCGGCTATGCTCAACGGCGGCCCATGAAATCTGCACCACATTAACCATCCTCGATGGAGAAGTCATCACCGGCCAGGTGGTTGTCGCCGGCGGAACGCTACGCAAAAGGCAGGACCGGCGAGTGCGTGCCGGGAAAATGGATAGAGGCGGCATCGCGGCAACGCGTGTCGCATCAATCGGTCTCACCAAGGAGCAATGATGAAATTCCTCAGAATGTTTGCGGTGCTGTTGTTGGCGGCGTTGGCATGGCCCGGCAGGGCGCAGGACGGCGAAGGCGACGTTGTTTACGTGCCCACGCCGCAGATCGTGGTCGACACCATGCTGTCGATGGCGAAAATCGGTCCTAAGGACTACCTGATCGACCTGGGCTCGGGCGACGGACGCATCGTCATTACCGCGGCGACCAAATTCGGCACCAGCGGTCTCGGTGTTGATCTTGACCGTTACCTGCTGCGACTGGCGAACGCGAACGCCAAGAAGGCCGGCGTGGCGGACAAGGCATATTTTGTCGAGCAGAACCTGTTCGAGACGGATTTGTCGAAAGCCACCGTCATCAGTAGTTACCTGCTCCCGGAGCTGAATCTGAAGCTGCGCTCCAAAATCATGGCGCTGAAGCCGGGCACGCGCCTGGTCGCGCACGATTACCACTTCGGCGAATGGGACCCGGAGGAGCAGCGGGACCTGATCGTGCCGGAGAAGAAGGTTGGGCAGCCCGGCGTCAGCTACGTCTATCTCTACGTGGTACCAGCGCGCGTGCCGGGAAAATGGCAGTCGCTGGTCAGCATCGGTGGGCGTGAAACCCAGCTCGAATTCAATCTCCAGCAGGAATTCCAGGAGGTCGAAGGCAATGTCAACATCCGCGACCGCAAGGCGGACCTGCGGGGTCGGCTGCTCGGCTATCAGATACGCATGGTTGCGGGTGGCCGCGGCGGCATTGCGCGTCACGAGTTTACGGGACAAGTCGACGGCGACCGCATCAAGGGCACGCTGACTGTTGGCGAAGGCGTCGGTCGCCAGCGGGTGGCATGGGCGGCAAAGCGTATCGTGCGAGGTGAGCTGAAACGCGCCGTCGATGAGCCGCCGCCGGAAAAATGACCGGCAGGCATCCTCTGGAGAAAACATGAGTTCAGGGCAAGCAGCCGCTCCGCGGCAGACACTGTCAGTCATCGACGCCTGCGCAATGATCGTCGGTGTGGTAATCGGCGCCGGCATTTTCAAGGCGCCGTCAATCGTTGCGGGCAGTTCATCCACTGAAACGGTATTCATCGCGCTTTGGGTGGCGGGCGGGATCATCTCCCTAATCGGGGCGCTCTGCTATGCGGAACTGGGATCGGCGTTTCCCCATTCTGGTGGCGAGTATCACTTCCTGACCCGTGCCTTCGGCGGCAAGCTGGCTTTCCTTTTCGCTTGGGCGCGCATGAGCGTGGTGCAGACCGGCGCCATAGCCGCGATTGCCTTCGTGTTTGGTGATTACGCCACTGAACTGCTTCCGCTGGGAGCGAAAAGCCCTGTGATTTATGCAGTGATCGCGGTCATTGCCGTGACTGTGCTGAATCTGGCCGGTACGCGTGAAAGCAAAACCGTGCAAACGGTTCTGACCGCTGCACTGGCTATTGCGGTGGCGGCGGTGATTTTCTCGGGTCTACTGCATGGCGGCGCACAGCCGGCAGCGCCTGTGCCGGAGAAGACGTCGTCCGGTCCGTTGTTTTCGCAGCTGGCGCTGATTTTCATCCTGCTTACCTACGGTGGCTGGAACGAGGCGGCTTACCTCACGGCTGAAATGCAGGACGCGCGGCGGAATATCGTTCGTGCGCTGGTGCTCGGCCTGTTGGCGGTGACCGTGCTGTACGTATTGTTGAATCTGGCCTATCTCAATGTCCTCGGCCTTGAAGGCATTAAGAATTCCAAGGCGGTGGCCGCTGATCTGATGCAGGCAACACTTGGTGCACCGGGCAAGGTGGCACTGAGCATCATCGTTATGGCTGCTTCGATCTCGACCCTAAATGCGACAACATTCACCGGCGCACGCACCAACTTCGCGCTTGGCCGCGATTTCCCGATGTTCGGTGCGCTTGGGCGCTGGAACGAGCGCAGCAATACGCCGACGATTGCGCTGCTGGTGCAGGGCGGGGTGGCGCTGGTGCTGGTGCTGCTGGCGGCAACCACACCTGACGGTTTTGAAACCATGGTGGCCTATACCGCGCCGGCGTTCTGGCTGTTTTTTCTGCTGACAGGAATCTCGCTGTTCGTGCTGCGCCGTCAGGCGCCAGCCGTGAATAAACCGTTCCGCGTGCCGTTGTATCCGGTGATGCCATTGGTGTTCTGCGCGATGTGCGCGTTCATGCTGTGGTCGAGCGCGAGCTACGCCATGTCCAAGGATCCGGGTAGCATCGGCGCCCAGGTTGGCATCGGCGTGCTGTTGCTGGGTTTGCCATTGATGCTTGTTGCGGTTCGCCATAAAAATAAATAAAACAAATACTTGGCTGGTCGTCCCGCAATGGTGTGAACCGTTGCCGTCGGCGGCCTGCGCTTGAAATGGGGACTGTTAGCCCGCACCTGATGAGCACCCCGTACTTTCGGATTTTGTTTTAAGTTATTAGGAGAATTGCCATGGCTGAAACATCCACCAGGGAAACCCTGGGCTTCCAGGCTGAAGTCAAGCAACTGCTGCAGTTGATGATTCACTCCTTGTATAGCAACAAGGAGATTTTCCTGCGCGAACTGGTTTCGAACGCATCGGATGCATGTGACAAGCTGCGCTTCGAGGCGTTGACCGACAAGGCGCTGATCGAGAGTGACGGAGAACTGAAAATCCGTGTCGCCTTCGATCCCAAGGCGCGCTCGGTGACTGTGACCGACAACGGCATCGGCATGTCGCGGCAGGAGGTCATCGACAATGTTGGCACCATTGCCAAGTCAGGTACGCGCGAATTCCTCAACAAGCTGACCGGTGATGCGGCGAAGGACGCGCACCTGATTGGCCAGTTCGGCGTCGGTTTCTACTCGTCGTTTGTTGTGGCGGATCGGGTCACGCTGGTGACCCGCCGTGCCGGGCTGACCGCAGAGCACGGCGTGCGCTGGGAATCTGACGGCAGCGGTGAATACACGCTAGAGACAGTGGAGAAGGCGGAGCGTGGGACAGCAGTCACGTTGCACCTGCGCGACGGCGAGGACGCATTCGCCGACGGCAACCGTCTGCGCACGATATTGCGCAAGTATTCCGATCACATCACGCTGCCGATCGTGATGCAGGATGAGGAGTGGGACAAGGACTCGGGGAAATACCGCACCACCGGTAAGGACCAGACCGTCAACCAGGCCAGCGCACTGTGGGCGCGGCCTAAGAACGAGATCACCGAAGAGCAGTACACAGAGTTCTATAAACACGTGGCGCACGACATCGAGGCGCCGCTGACCTGGTCGCATAACCGCGTCGAGGGCCGCAAGGAATATACGCAATTACTCTATATCCCGGCCCGCGCGCCGTTTGATCTGTGGGATCGCGAGCAACGGCACGGGATCAAGCTCTACGTGAAGCGTGTCTTCATCATGGATGATGCCGAGCACCTGATGCCGCATTACCTGCGCTTTGTCCGGGGCGTGATTGATTCCAGCGATCTCCCGCTGAACGTGTCCCGCGAAATTTTACAGGAGTCGAAGGACATCGAAACCATCCGTGCGGCGTCGGTCAAGCGCGTGCTGACTATGATCGAGGATCTCGCGGAACTCCAGAAAGAAAAATTTACTACCTTCTGGAAGGAATTCGGCCGGGTGTTCAAGGAGGGTATTGGTGAAGATCAGGCTAACCGAGAACGCATCGGTAAACTGCTGCGCTTCGCTTCGACGCACCAGGATACCGATGCGGAAACGGTGTCGCTTTCCGACTATGTGTCGCGGATGAAGCAGGAACAGGAGAAAATCTATTACGTGACTGCTGAAACGTTTGCTGCCGCCAAGGCCAGCCCGCACCTTGAAGTGTTACGCAAGAAGGGCGTCGAAGTGCTGCTGATGAGCGACAGGGTCGATGAATGGATGATGTCGTTCCTGACCGAATTTGAAGGCAAGAAACTGCATTCGGTGGCGAGGGGGGCGCTGGACCTCGGCAAACTTGAGGATGAGGCGGACAAGGAGGCGCAGAAACAGGAGGCTTCAGAGCACAAGGATCTGGTCGAGCGTATACGCAAGGCGCTGGATGAGCGCGTCAAGGAGGTTCGCGTCACGTTGAGGCTGACTGAATCACCTGCCTGTCTGGTGGCGGACGAGCATGATATGACGGCCGGCTTGCAACGCATGCTCAAGGCGGCAGGCCAGAATGTGCCGATGGCACAGCCAATACTCGAGATCAACACCCAGCACCCGCTGGTGCAGCGGCTGCAGGCAGAAGTGGACGATTCGCGATTCGGCGATCTGGCTGCGGTGCTGTTTGACCAGTCGTTGCTGGCCGAGGGCGGTCGGCTCGAAGACCCCGCCGGTTTCGTCAAACGGTTGAATCAACTAATGCTGGACATGGGCGGCAGCAAAAGCTAAAACTCCAGCTGCAACCGAGGGTTGCAGCTCGTCTCTGGTGGCCGAAGGCGTGGAAACCGTTGCTGATTTCTGCATTCTTCGCGATATGGGTATCAACAAAGCGCAGGGTTTCCTGATCGGCCGCGCAGCGCAGCACCCCGACGACCTGATTCCCAACCTGGCGTCCGAGCTGATCTCCGGCAGTGGTTCGCTGTTCCCGCGACCGACGCTGGCTAAAAACTGACGTCCTGGCGGCGAGTCCGCCGTAGCTGTCGTCCGGTGCTGGAAACGGACCCCATGCTGGCCGACGCCTGGCTGGGGCGTGCCTCGTTGAAACTGGGCCGTGCCGCCGACGCGCTGCGACAGATGAAGTCGCCACAAGCCGCCAAACTGAAAACGATGATGGGACGCTGAATCCGCTCAGCGATGCGGTATCACCGGTAGCAGCAGCATTGCGGGCCGCTCCGGCCCCATGTGCAGCGTGACGGTACAGCCGAATACCTCGGGCGGCCGGTCGGTTTCATCATCGTGCTCGAACGGCCCGCAGCCGCGCATCGGATTTTTCATGTTCGACAGCGTCGTCGCCGCGCCTTCCCAGACGTAGTCTTTGCTGCGTACCGCAAGCACCAGCCGATGGCCCTTTGGTATGACAATACAGGTCGGCCAGATTTCAATATCGAGCGGATAGATTTCTCCGGGCTTCAGCGGCTGTTTTTCATCATGAGTGTGCCAGGGACGGTAGGGCAGGGAGCGCTCGGGATCGGTCTTGCGGTGGGAGGCGCGAAGCCAGCCCTGGCCGACGGGGGTGTGGGGGTCGAGCGCGCCCTGGAACACGACTTCCTTGCCTGCGGGATCGAACACGCGCAGCACGACAAAGAAATCGGCATCGGTGGTCGATGAGGATACGTACAGGCGCAGTACCGACGGCCCGGTGATTTCGGTGTCTTCATTGAACGGCGGCATGCTGAACTGAAGTCCTTCTCCCGTGGCATCGTAATTGACCGACTGGTTGGTGGTGACCCTATTGGGTGTCAGTGCCATTACGGCGCTATCGAGATGAAGCTGCGTCCAGCGCGTGCGCGCCAGCGGCCATTCGTTTTCATGGCGCTCGACGAATTTTTCCCTGCCGTTCTCCGGCACGTGCCGCACCTGCAGCAACACTTTCGGTTGCTTGTCCCAGCCGGTGCTCTGGCCCTTGAGGAAATGACCGAAGAATTTCTTTTGCAGGCCGAGACCGTAATCGGTGTAGAAAGGCGCCCAATGCGAGCCGCCGTGCACTTCCAGCCACTTCTGTTCAGAGGCGGCTCGCATGAACCCCTCGAAGTTGCCGCGGGTATGCAAGCCCTGCCCCCCCCAGTTCGCCGCCGTCAGCAGCGGCACCTCGACTTTGGACAAATCCGGCGTGCGTTCGCGGTAGTAGTCGTCTTCAAGCTCGCGTTTCAGTAGTTCCTGCCATATATCCTCGCGGTTGGCGGACAGATCTTCTTCGCTCAACGTTTCGGGACCGCACACCAGTTCTCCGGTGACTCGGCTTTTGGCGCCACGCTCTCCGACGCCGTGCTGCACGGTTTTAACCTGCATATCCTGCCAGTTCTTGCGAAACACGCAGGCAATGCCGCCGTGGCGGTTGCCGTCACGATAGGCGTCCGACCAGCCTTCCCAGACGCAGATCGCCGCCAGGTGCGGCGGCCGGGATGCCGCGGCGCGCCACTGGTTGGAGGCGTAATAGGAAATGCCGTTCATGCCGACCTTGCCGCTGCACCACGGCTGGGCTGCCGCCCACTCGATACAGAAATGGATATCGCGGGTTTCGCGGGCATCATTGTGGCTGAGGAATCCCGGAGAGCGGCCGGCGCCGCGGGAATCGACGCGGATCACCGCGTAGCCGTCGGGCACCCATTTCTCGGGATCGACAACTTCCCAGTTCGCGTAGCGGTTACTAGTGCCGGAGACGGCATCGGGATTTTCCCGGCACATGATGTCCCACGCCGTTTTGTAACCCTCCTGGAAGGCGAGGCCCTTACCGTACGGGCCGTAGGAGAGGATGGCCGGATAACGCCCTTCGGCTGACGGCAGGAACACATCAGCGCGCAGCACTGCGCCGTCGTCCATTTTGACCGCTACATCCCAGGCGATGCGCATGCCGTCCTGGATCATGGGCTTCAGCCTGCTCTTTTCAACACCGCCGTGAGGTGCGGCGCGATCAGCGGCAGCAATTGCGCGAATACCTTGGGATTGCCGGCGACGATGTTGCCGCTGTCCATATAGCCGTCGTCGCCCTCGAGATCGCCGACCATGCCGCCGGCCTCGGTGATCAGCAGCGCGCCTGCGGCGATATCCCACCGGCTCAAGCCGAATTCCCAGAAACCGTCGAAGCGGCCGGCAGCTACGCAGGCCAGGTCAAGCGAAGCCGAGCCCGGCCGGCGCAGGCTAGCGGTATTTTTGATGATGTCGCGCATCATGCCGAAGTAGGCGTCCATGTGCTCGAGCTGGCGGTAAGGGAATCCGGTGGTGATCAGCGCCGACTTGAGGCTGCTGCGCTTGCTGACGCGGATGCGCGTGTCGTTGAGAAAGGCGCCGCCGCCCTTGCTGGCGGTGTAGAGATCGTTGCGCGTGGGGTCGTAGACCACCGCCTGGGTCACCTTGCCGCGGTGTGCCAGCGCGATGGAGACCGCATATTGCGGGAAGCCGTGTAGAAAATTGGTGGTGCCGTCGAGCGGATCGATGATCCACTGGTATTCCGAGGTGCCGGAGGCCCCGGACTCCTCTGCTAGAATCGAATGCTTGGGATAAGCCTCGAGCAGCGTGCGGATGATTGCCTGTTCCGCCTCGCGGTCGACTTCCGACACGAAATCATTTGCGGCTTTTTCTTTGACGGCGATGACATCAAGATTGCGGCTGGCTCGGTTGATGATGCCGCCGGCGCGGCGTGCAGCCTTGACCGCGATGTTGAGCATGGGATGCATGATGGACTGTGACTGTGGTCGGCGGATGTGTTGATGATAATGATGATTAAAGAACGGGTGCGTCGCGCAACGCAACGTATTTTACGTGAAGTGCGTGAACGCGACTGACCCGCTCAAAAATATTCGCATCGTACTTTGCGGCACCGCGCACCCTGGCAACATCGGCTCCGCGGCGCGTGCGATGCGTACCATGGGCATCACCGATCTCGCGCTGGTCAATCCGCAGCGCTATCCAGACCCGCAGACGCAATGGTTTGCCGCCGGCGCCGTCGACGTGCTCGAGTCTGCTCGGTTGTGTACCACGCTTAACGAGGCGCTGGCCGGCACCGCGCTGGCAGTGGCGTGCTCGGCGCGCCGGCGCGACGTTGCCGTGCCGATGCTGGATGCGCGCGCCGCAGCATTGGAATCCTACGCGGTTGCGCAGAACCAGACAGTGGCGCTGGTGTTCGGCAACGAAACCTCGGGGCTCAGCAATGATGAGGTTGGCGCCTGCAACCTGCTGGCGAGCATCCCGGTGACGCCGGATTTTTCCTCGCTCAATGTTGCCGCAGCAGTGCAGGTGCTGTGCTATGAACTGCGCATGGCTTGTGGCACCGGACTGCCCGATGAAAAACCACCGCAGCTGGCGAATCATGAAATGGTTGAGGATTTTTATGCACACCTCGAGCGTACGATCATCGAAACCGGTTTTCTCAATCCTGCCCATCCGCGCAAGCTGATGTACAGATTGCGGCGCCTGTTTGCGCGCACCCGGCTGCAGGTCGAAGAGGTGAATATCCTGCGCGGGATACTCAGTAGCATGACCACTCCCAAGGGTCGGGACGGGACAGATAAGTAGCTGCAACCATCTGTTTATTTTGACTTATTCCGTTTTGTCTTAATCTTGATTAAAATAGTTGGTCTTAGTGAGTATTCGTATTTGTTTTTCTATCAGGCAATGCTGATGTTTGAGCGTATCAAGGAAGAAATCTCTGTCGTCTTCGAACGCGACCCGGCTGCTCGCAGCACCTGGGAAGTGGTGACCTGCTATCCGGGATTTCATGCACTGCTGGTGCATCGGCTATCGCATGCACTGTGGACGAGAGGATTCAAATGGCTGGCGCGCTGGATTTCGCAAGCCGCGCGCTGGCTGACCGGCATTGAAATTCATCCGGGCGTGCGCATCGGCCGCCGTTTTTTCATCGATCACGGCATGGGCGTGGTGATCGGTGAGACCGCAGAGATCGGCGATGACTGCACGCTGTACCACGGCGTCACGCTGGGCGGCACCACCTGGAACAAGGGCAAGCGTCATCCGACGCTGAAGAGCCGGGTGGTGGTGGGTGCCGGCGCGAAGATACTCGGCCCGATCACCATCGGCGAAAACGCCAAGGTCGGTTCCAACGCGGTGGTTGTGAAGGACGTCCCGGATAACTCGACTGCGATCGGCATTCCCGCGCGCATTGTGGAGACCGGGGAATCCACGGGCCGGTTTGCTGCTTATGCGGTGTCACTGGCTGCCAATGATCCGGTATCACGGGCGATGCATGCGCTGATCGACCACAGCGCCGATACCGACAATCGTATCGACCAGATCCTTGCGGAACTGAAACGCCTAGGGTTACAGATCGAAGGCGCGGAGACCAAAAAACTCGATGCCGGGAGCCTGAACCGCATTGTTGATTGAAATCATCGGGTAATGCTATACTTGAGTGCTATCGTAGGGATTAAAATATTTATTAACAAATTGTTTTTAAATGATTATTTGAGGTACATCCCATGAGACTGACAACCAAAGGCCGATTCGCTGTTACAGCAATGGTGGATCTAGGCATGCGGCATGGCACCGGACCGGTCACGCTGGCGGAAATCAGCGGGCGGCAGAAAATCTCGCTGTCCTATCTCGAGCAGTTGTTCGGAAAATTGCGCCGCCGCGGCATCGTCGGTTCGGTGCGCGGGCCGGGCGGCGGTTACCGTCTGGGGCGTGACATGGCCTCGCTGAATGTGGCCGACATCATAATGGCGGTAGATGAGCCCATAGACGCGACGCAGTGTGCCGGCAAGGAAAACTGCAAGGACGAGGAAAAGTGCCTGACGCACGACCTGTGGGCTAACCTCAACGAGCGCATCTTCGATTACCTGGGATCGGTGACGCTGCGGCAGCTGGTCGACAATCAGCGCGCCAAGGAGGCCGGAATCGCACCGATCCACGACATGCGTGCCATCCGCAGACACGATGCGGTGACTGCCTAAGAGCATTGAAGTGAACCACGTCTATTTCGATCACAACGCGACTACTCCGGTCGACGAACGCGTGCTCTTGGTGATGCTGCCGTATCTTAAGAATCAGCACGGCAACGCTTCGAGCCGGCACGAGTTCGGTACGGTGGCGAGGAAAGCGGTCGATACCGCACGCGAGCAGGTTGCGGCGCTGGTCGGGGTGCAGCCGGTGCAAGTGGTGTTCACCAGCGGCGGCACCGAAGCCAACAACCTGTTCATCCGCGGTACTGCGTCAGGGATGAAACCAGGGCGAATCGCGTTCAGCGGATTGGAGCATTCCTGCGTGGCCTTACCGGCACAGGAACTCAAGCGACAGGGTTGGGTAATGCGCCGGCTTGCGGTCCGAAACGATGGCACCTCGGACATTGCAGATGTGGATGCCGCGCTGGCGGAGAAAACCGCAATCGTTTCGGTGATGCTGGCCAATAACGAAACCGGCGTTATTCAGGATGTTGCTGCGATCGGAGAACGCGCGCGGAAAGCCGGCGCCGTCATGCATACCGATGCCGTACAGGCGCTGGGCAAGATACCCGTCGATTTCGCAGCGCTGAACGTGCAGGCGATGTCGCTCTCTTCGCACAAGCTCTACGGACCAAAGGGCGCCGGTGCGCTGATTGTCGACAAACGGCTTGACTTGCGCGCAATGCAGTTTGGCGGAGGGCAGGAACGCGGACTGCGCGGCGGTACTGAGAATGTGCCAGCGATCGCCGGCTTCGGCATGGCCTGCGAGCTGGCGGCATCACGACTGACGGAAATGAGTTCGCGACTAGCCAAACTGCGTGACCGCATGGAGCTTGGACTGGCCAGCCTGGGTGCAGTGGTGTTCGGAGCCTGCGCGCCGCGCCTGCCCAACACATCCTTTTTCTCGATTCGTGGGATTACCGGAGAAACGCTGGTCATCGAACTCGACAAGGCGGGTTATGCCGTTGGCTCGGGCGCTGCATGTTCGAGTTCCAGCAGTGCGCCGCCGTCGACGCTGGCTTCAATGGGCGTCGACACCGAGCTGGCGCGCGGTGCAGTGCGTTTTTCGCTGGGCGCCGCGAATACCGTTGAAGAGGTTGACGGTTTCCTGCGCGCTTTGGGTGAAGTTACGGCGCGGCTGCGGCAACTACAGGCCGTGGCCTAAAGATTCTGGAGAATGACATGGCAATACAACTGACGAGAAACGCGGCAAAACAGATCAGGGTGCAGCTGGCTCGGCGAGGAAAAGGCCTGGGCCTGCGTGTCGGTGTAAAGAAAAATGGCTGCTCGGGCTGGGCGTATACCTATGACTATGCCGATGCAGTGGAGAAAGATGATCGGGTATTCGATGCGCATGAAGCCAGGCTGGTGGTGGACAGCGAGAGTCTTGAATTTCTCGACGGTTCGACACTAGATTTCGTCAAGGATGGTCTGAAGCAGACTTTCAAGTTCGACAATCCGAATGTGGATGCCACATGCGGTTGCGGCGAGAGCTTCAGCGTGAAAGCTGAGCCAGAAAAGGCCTGAGTCGATGAGCATCATTTTAGACAACCTCGTCAGCCAGCCCTACAAGCACGGTTTTGTCACGGAGATCGAGTCCGAGACCGCGCCCAAGGGCCTGAACGAAGACATCATTCGCATGATTTCGGCGAAGAAGAACGAGCCGGAATGGCTGCTGGAGTTCCGCCTTAAGGCCTATCGCCACTGGCTGACGATGAACGAGCCACAATGGCCGAACGTGAATTACCCGCAGATCGACTTCCAGGCGATCAGCTATTACGCCGCGCCCAAGCCTAAGCTGAAGAAAAGCATGGACGAGGTTGATCCCGAATTGCTGAAGACGTTCGAGAAGCTCGGCGTGCCGGTGCACGAGCGAGCAGCGCTGGCGGGCGTCGCGGTCGACGTGATTTTTGATTCGGTGTCGGTGACGACCACCTACAAGGAAAAACTGGCCGAAGTCGGCATCATTTTCTGCTCGATTTCGGAGGCCGTACACAACCATCCCGAGCTGGTGAAGAAATACCTCGGTATGGTGGTACCGACCGGAGACAATTTCTACGCCGCGCTCAATTCCGCGGTGTTCACCGACGGATCGTTCTGTTTCATCCCAAAGGGCGTCAAGTGCCCGATGGAGCTGTCGACCTATTTCCGCATCAACACCCAGGACTCGGGCCAGTTCGAGCGCACACTGATCGTCGCCGAAGAGGGTGCGCAGGTGTCTTACCTCGAAGGCTGTACTGCGCCGAAGTTCGACACCAACCAGCTGCATGCCGCGGTGGTGGAGCTGGTGGCGCTGGACAATGCCGACATCAAGTACTCAACGGTGCAGAACTGGTATGCCGGCGATGAAAACGGCAAGGGCGGCATCTACAACTTCGTCACCAAGCGCGGCCTGTGCAAGGGAAAAAACTCGAAAATTTCCTGGACCCAGGTCGAGACCGGTTCGGCGATCACCTGGAAATATCCGTCCTGCGTGCTGCTCGGCGACAATTCGATCGGCGAGTTCTACTCGGTGGCGCTAACCAACCACAAACAGCAAGCCGACACTGGAACCAAGATGGTGCATATTGGCAAGAACACCAAGAGCACCATCATCAGCAAGGGCATCTCGGCGGGACACTCCAATAACAGCTACCGCGGGCTGGTGCGCATCGTCCCCGGAGCTTCAGGCGCACGCAACTTTTCGCAGTGCGATTCGATGCTGATCGGTTCGCAGTGCGGCGCCAATACCTTTCCCTACATCCAGGTGCACAACCCTACCGCCAAGGTCGAGCATGAAGCCACCACGTCGAAGATCGGCGAGGACCAGCTGTTCTATTTCCAGAGCCGGGGCATCCCCACCGAGGAAGCGGTGTCGATGATCATCAACGGCTTCTGCAAGGATGTATTCCAGCAACTGCCGATGGAGTTCGCCGTCGAGGCGACCAAGCTTCTCGGCCTGAAACTTGAAGGCAGCGTCGGATGATCGGCAAGAATGCAAAAACATTACTCGAAGTGCGCGACCTGACCGCAACGGTCGCAGGCGTCGAGATTCTCAAGGGCATCAACCTCACGGTGCGTGCGGGTGAAGTGCACGCCATCATGGGGCCCAACGGTTCCGGCAAGAGCACGTTTGCCAAGGTGCTGGCCGGTCATCCGGCTTACAGCGTCAAGGGTGGCGAGGTACTGTTCGAGGACAAGAATCTGTTCGAACTGGAATCGGACGAGCGCGCCCGTGCCGGCATCTTCCTCGGCTACCAGTACCCGGTGGAAATCCCCGGCGTTACTAACAGCGCGTTTCTGCGCTTGGCCTACAACACGGTGCAGGGCGGTCGCGGCAAGGACGAACTCGACCCGCTGGAATTCGACGACCTGGTGCGCGAGAAAATGAAGCTGCTGGAAATGAATCCGGAGTTTCTTGACCGCAGCGTCAACGACGGCTTTTCCGGCGGCGAGAAGAAACGCAACGAAATCCTGCAGATGGCTCTACTCGAGCCGTTGCTGGCGCTGCTCGACGAAACGGACTCGGGCCTTGACATCGACGCGCTGCGCGTGGTCGCCGGTGGCGTCAACAAGCTGCTGACGCCTGACAACGCCTGTGTGCTGGTGACGCATTACCAGCGACTGCTCAACTACATCACGCCGGATTACGTCCACGTGATGTCGGCCGGCCGCATCATCAAGTCCGGCGACAAGGCGCTGGCGCTCGAGCTCGAGGAGCGCGGCTACGACTGGCTGCTTGAGGGCAAAGGCAAGAAGGCGACAGCGTGACCGTAACCGCCGCATCTCATCCCGTTGCTCATCCCTACGTGGCGTCCCTGCTTGAGGGCAGCGATGCGGTGCCGAAAAGCCCCGCTGCTTGGCTCGATGCACGCCGTGCCTCCGCGCTGGAGCGCGCCAATGCGCTGTCGGTGCCGACCACGCGTGACGAGGAATGGCGTTTCACCGACCTCACGTCGCTGACGAAACTGCAGTTCCAGCCGGCAGCGACTGCCGCGGCAATCAATCCGTCTGACATTGCCGGCCGGTCCGTGAGTGAAGCCGCGGTACAATTGGTGTTTGTCGACGGCATTCCGGCGCCGGAGCTTTCAAATACAGGCGGCCTGCCGGCGGGCATCACCGTGATGCCGCTGGCCGATGCGCTGAAAAAACACGCTGACCTGATCGAACCGCATCTAGCAAAGCTTGCTGCGACCGAAAATGACCTGTTTGCGGCGCTCAATACCGCGTTCCTGCAGCACGGGATATTCATTCATGCGGCGAAGCGCGCGATCCTGGAAGCGCCGATTCATCTGCTATTCGTTTCCACCCGCGAGGGTGTGGCTGCGTATCCACGAATCCTGGTCGTTGCCGAGACCGGCAGCGACGTCTGTTTCATCGAGGATTATGTGGCGCTTGGCGATAGCGCTGTGCTGACCAACGCGGTCACCGAAGTTGCAGTCGCCACGGATGCATCGGTGCGTCACATCAAGCTGCAGCGCGAGAACGCCCAGGCTTTCCACATCAGCACCTGCGCAGTGACGCTGGCCAAGGACGCGCGTTACCTGTCGCACGCGGTGACGTTCGGTGCACGGCTGTCGCGCAACAACCTGTCGGTGATCCAGCAGGGCGAAGGTGCGTATGCGCAGATCGACGGCATCGCGCTGATCAGCGGCCGCCAATTGGCCGACACCCACACGTTGATGGACCACACCAAACCCAACGGCACCTGTGGGCAGTCGCACAAGACCATTGTCGGCGGTGCGGCGCACGCGGTGTTCAACGGCAAGGTGTTCGTGCGCGAAGGCGCGCAGCTGACCGATTCCTCGCAGCAGAGCCGCAACCTGCTTCTGTCGGACAAGGCGCATGTCGATACCAAGCCGCAACTGGAAATCTTCGCTGACGACGTCAAGTGTGCGCATGGTGCGACTGTCGGCCAGCTCGATGCTGACCATCTTTTCTACCTGAAAAGCCGTGGCATTCCGGATGCGCAGGCGCGCAACCTGCTGACCTACGCCTTCGGCGCTGAGATCATCGACCGTATTCCGGTGCCGTCGCTGGTGGCGCAACTGGAAAAGGCCGTGATGGCGCGTACGGAGGGGGCGGCGTGAGCGGGCAGGCAAAATGGGCGAATTCGGCTGCGGCCGTCCTCGACGTGGCACGCCTGCGCAGCGACTTCCCGATCCTCGACCTGCAGGTCCAAGGCAAGCCGCTGGTGTTCCTGGACAATGCGGCGTCGAGCCAGATGCCGCGCCCGGTCATCGAGCGCTGGGTCGAGTATCGCTCGAAGCAGCATGCCAACATTCACCGCGCCGTGCATTACCTGTCCGAAACGGCGACCGCAGAATATGAAAAGGCGCGGCACAAGGTACAGGCTTTCATTAATGCCGCCGAACCGCGCGAATGCATATTCACCAGCGGTACTACCGACGCCATCAACCTGGTGGCGCATGGCCATGGCCGCAAGTTTTTCAATGCCGGTGACGAGATCATCCTCACCACGCTGGAGCACCATTCGAACATCGTGCCCTGGCAGATGGTTGCCGAAGAGAAGGGCGCGACGATCCGCGTGGTGCCCATCAGCGACCGTGGCGAACTGATCGTCGATGAATACCGCAAGCTGTTCAACAAGAACACCAAATTCGTGGCGATGACCCATGTTTCCAACGCACTGGGCACGATCACGCCGGTGAAGGAGATGATTGCCGTCGCCCATGAGCATGGTGTGCCGGTGCTGGTTGACGGCGCGCAGGCGGCACCGCACCTGAAGGTCGATGTCCGTGATCTCGACTGCGATTTCTACGCGTTTTCCGGTCACAAGCTGTGCGGCCCGACCGGCATCGGCGTGCTCTACGGCAAGGCGGCCCTGCTCGAGAAAATGCAGCCGTATAAGGGTGGCGGAGACATGATCCTGTCGGTGACGTTCGACAAGACCACTTATGCGCCGATACCCGCCAAGTTCGAGGCCGGCACGCCGCCGATCGGGGAAGCCGTCACGCTGGGTGCAGCCATCGATTACCTCACCGGCTTGGGCATCGAACGCATCGCCGCGCACGAAACCGATCTGCTCGATTATGCGACCGACCGGCTCAACCGCACGCCCGGCATCCGCTTGATCGGCACTGCCGAGAAAAAGGCCGCAGTGCTGTCCTTCGCCGTCGAAAGCGTGCATCCGCATGATGTGGGTTCGCTGCTCAACGATGACGGCGTGGCGATCCGCACCGGGCATCATTGTGCGCAGCCGGTGATGCAGCGCTTCAAGGTGGCGGCGACCTGCCGTGCGTCGTTCGCGTTCTACAACACCATGGCCGAAGTTGATGCATTGGTGGCATCACTGGGCCGGGTACAGAAACTTTTCGCCTGAACATTTCCGCAACATCATGGACAGCAGAGCGCTTTACCAGGAGATGATCCTCGAGCACAACAAGAAGCCCCGCAACTGGGGCATGCTTGGCGACGCCACCCACAAGTCTGAGGGGCTTAATCCGTTGTGCGGCGATCATATCCACCTGTCGCTGAAACTCAACGGAGACACCGTCGAGGCCGTGGGCTTCGAGGGCGAGGCCTGCGCAATCTGCAAGGCTTCTGCGTCGATGATGACCGTGGCGGTGAAGGGCAAGAGCCGCGCCGACGCTGAGCAGATGGTGCAGGAGTTCCGCGACATGACCACCGGTAAGCTCGGTCCAGCATCACCAAATCATCTCGGCCGCCTGACCGTGTTCGCCGGGGTGCGCGATCTGCCGACGCGGGTCAAATGCGCCATCCTGCCGTGGCATACGCTGCATGCGGCATTTGCCGGCGACACCACGGCATCTACGGAATAATTCAATAAAAACAAATATTTAAGATCATGCCCAAGATTGCCGAGATCGAGCCGACGCCCAATCCCAATGCGATGAAATTCATCCTGCGGGAGCCGCTGACCTGGGGCATCACGCGCTCTTTCGATACCCCGGCGCAGGCCGTCGGCGATGCGCTGGCGATGGCACTGTTCGACATCGAACATGTGACCAACGTGTTCTACGTCGACCACTGGATCACGGTGACGCAGGACGGCGGCGCGGACTGGGACGAACTCAAGCGCAAGCTCGCAGTGCCGATCCGCGACGCGCCCTCTGCGGATGCGCATTCCGCGCAGATGGCGGCGATGTCTAACGAGGCGCTGGATCTGGCGAAATTAAGTAAAGAGGATCGTGAACGGCTCGAGCGCATCAACGCCGTGCTCGACGAACAGATCCGTCCCTACCTGCAGAATGACGGCGGTGACCTCTACGTGGTCGGGCTCGAAGGCAACAAGTTGTCGGTGCACTATCAGGGCGCCTGCGGCAGCTGCCCGAGTTCGCTGTCAGGTACGCTGGCCGGCATCGAAGGCCTTGTAAGACAAATAGAACCAGACATAGAAGTTTTTGCAGTCTGACCATGGCCGAGTGGGTCGACGTAGTTGAAGTCGGTGAGCTTGCCCCCGGCGCCAGCAAGGTTGTCGATGTCGACGGCGCCCAGATCGCCGTGTTCAACATCGGCGGCGAATACTTCGCGATCGAGGATGTGTGCACCCACGACGGCGGTGAACTGGCGAGCGGCGTGCTTGAAGGCGACCAGATCGTCTGTCCGCGCCACGGTGCACGATTCTGCGTACGAACCGGCGAGGCGCTGTCAGCCCCGGCGTATGAGGCAACGGCTAAATTTCCGTTGCGTATCGAAAATGGCGTGATTCAAGTCAAAGACGATCGTTGGGATTGACTGAATCTTGGATACCCTGACCCACGCCCTATCGGGCGCACTGCTGGCGCGTGCCACCTCCGGCATCGAGAAACCGCCGTTGCCGATCGGACGGCGGGTGCTAGTCGGTGGTCTCGTCGCGGCCTTTCCCGACATCGATGTCATCGCCTCATGGATTTCACCGCTGTCCTATCTCTATCACCATCGCGGCGTGACCCATTCGCTGGTGATGCTACCGCTGTGGACAGTGCTGCTGGCGTGGATCTTTGCGCTGATCTGGCGCAAGGGGCCCGGGTGGAAAACCTATGCGCCGGTGGTGGCGTTGTCGCTGGCAGTCCATATCGCCGGCGACTGGATCACCAATTTCGGCACGATGATTTTTGCGCCGTTGTCCGATTTCCGTCACGGTCTCGGTACCACGTTCATCATCGATCTGTGGTTTTCCGGAATCATCATTGCGGGACTCGTCGCGTCGCTGATCTGGCGCGGTTCACTCAAACCGGCCGTTGCCGGGCTTGCAGTACTCGTCGGCTACGTGGTGTTGCAGTACGTATTGCTGCATCAGGCGGTCGGTTTTGGTGAGCATTATGCAAAGACCCAGGGTCTGCGCGACGTGCGGGTTACTGCGCTGCCGCGTCCGGTGTCGCCTTTCAACTGGATGGTCATCATTGGAAGCGCCGACGGTTATCGCTACAGCCATGTCAACCTGATACGTCGCGAGCCGCTTGTTGCCAGGGCCGGCGACGGTTTCATTGCGCGACTCGACAGCGCCTACCGTCCGCTGGACAAGGCGGAATGGGATTTCGATGTGCGTTACGGTGCGGGATCGAGCGGTACCATCGTGCGCACGGTTTACGAAAATCCCGGTTTCGCTTTTTTCCGCTGGTTTTCGGCCTATCCGGCGCTGCATGCCGTGGATGCCGACGCCGACAGCCTGTGCGTGTGGTTCAAGGACCTGCGTTTCCTGACGCCGGGTCGCGGCTCTTTTCCCTTCATTTATGGCATGTGCAGCCAGGGTAGCGGACCGATGCGCCCGTACCGGCTGGACGGCGGGACCCGCTCACCGGTGTACTGATCCGGTTCCCGCCAAACCCTTGATCTGCTTCAAGGCGCAACCCTGCAGGATTGGCAGAGTGCAGCCATGAGCCTGCTTCGCTTCATGCCGTGGCGACGGTATTTTTCAGTGCTGCGCTGCCTGCTGCAGAGCCGGTGAAGCGTGAAATCATTCCTGGTCCGGAGTTGATGACATCGCAGGAGCGGGAACGCTATCGCCTGCGGCTGCAGGGTCTGAAAATCATCGATTATTCGCGCGAGAAAAGAAATGAGCAGCGGTGAGAAATTTTTATGCGCTGCATTGCTGATATGCGTGGCGTTGCCGCTGCAGGCGCGGGCCGCAGGCGACGCGGCGCGCGGTGAATCACTGCATCGCGGCTGTCTGGGCTGTCATAGCACCGAACTCTATGTTCCGCCACGCGCGAAAGTGAAAACGCTGACCGCATTGAAGAAGGAGGTCGAGCGCTGGAATGACCGCATGAATCCCAAGTTCACCAGGCAGGAAATCGATGACCTGGTCGCGTATCTGAACCGTGATTTTTACAAGTTGCCGGTTAAGTAATAAGCTTTTGTTTTAATTTATATTTACTGTTCTGCGGCAAGCAGCCACGGCAGCGCGTCCAGCCCTGAATGGTTGATCGCGTAGGTGGTTTTTTCGCGCACCACCGGTTTCGCGCGATACGCAAAACTGACGCCGCATTCGGCGAGGAATTTCAGGTCGTTGGCGCCGTCGCCGACGCCGGCAACCTGCTCACGGCGCAGCCCCAGTTCCTTTGCAATCTGAAGGAGCGTCGTGCGCTTGATGTCGGCGTTGACGATGTCGCCGATCACAGCGCCGGTCAGTTTGCCGTTGGTGGTTTCCAGTGTGTTCGAGCGCGTGTAGTCAAGGTTGATGCGCGTCTTCAGGCGGTCGGTGACGTAAGTGAAGCCGCCGGAGACCAGCAAGGTTCGGATACCGGCGCCGCGGATTTTTTCCAGCATGCGTTCGGCACCGGGCGAGAACTTCAGCCGTTCGTCATAGACCCGCTGCAGCGCGGAGACATCGAGGTCTTTCAGCAGTGCGAGCCGCCGGCGCAGGCTTTCGTCGTAGTCGATCTCGGCGCGCATGGCCTGCGTGGTGATCGCAGCGACTTCGGCTTTGAGGTTCACCATGTCGGCCAGCTCGTCGATGGTCTCCATGGTGATCAGCGTCGAATCCATGTCCATCACCAGCAGGCGGAAGTCGGAGAGCCGGCGGCCTTCGGGCACGAAGCCGTAATCAAGTTTCGACTGCGCACACAGCGCTGCAATGCCTTCGGCCGGCTTTGCGTTGTTTAGCCTGAATGCGGCATCGGACAGGCGGTCGATTGCTGTTGCACCGGACAGTTTTGCGAGTGCCTTGAGGTCGCCGGTTTCGATGTCGGCGCCCTGGATGACCAGGTGCATGGGGGAAATCCGCGGAAAAGAGCCGCGATTATAGCCGAGGCTCTGTCTTCGACGCGCCGCTCAGGGCGCGAGTATCCATTTCGCGATTTTGCCGACCACCTCGGGTTCGATGCCGTTGAAGCCGTGATAGGCGCGGGCCTGGCAGGGATCACCGACGTCGTCTCCGCCCTCGACGGCGATCAGTTCCTTGCGCGGCGTCGAGGTCAGGCGTTCCATTAGGCCAGGTAATCCGCTGAACAGGCAGTAGCGGCAGCCGTCCTGTTTGTGGTGGACGACCAGCACGGGTGTACGAAGGCGGTCGATGTCCATGTCCAGTACCGCCGTGCCGCGGCGATCGGAAACCAGCGACGAGGTGAGCACGATGCCGTCGGGCCCACCCTCGCTGAGCGGTGCCTTCGTCGCTACATAGGCTGCCGACTGCGTGCCACGGCTGGTGCCGACCAGCCATACGGGAATCTTTGCTTTCTGCCGCAGCCATGCGATCACCGCCTTGATGTCGGTGACGTGATCGGCGGTTTCGCGGGGCACGGTGTTGCGGTCCGAAGGGGCGTCGACGACGACGGTTAGCAGATTATTGTCGGCAAACAGCTTGCACGAACGCACCAGGAAGTTGCCGCCCCGCGCGAGCCATCCGTCGGGCGCGATGCCGATCGCGCCATCACCGCCGGCAAAAAGGATGACGGCCGCTTTCGGTTGCTGAGGCGTGATAACCAGCATGCGCTGGGTGTTGCCGGGGCGTGACGGCAGGTCGACGACCTGCGGTTCCTGCGCCCGTACGATACTGCAAACGAGCAGCAGGGTCAGCATGGCGAATGTGGTTTTCATGGTCGCTCCTGTTCTGCGGCGATGGAGCCGGATGATAATCCGGTACTTGACGCATTGCCGGGCAGCGGGGATGCTGGAGATGTGTCACTGTTAGCGGAGGCGAACATGCCGGAACCTGTTTGCGCGCAGAAAGGGCCGTATGCCATTGAGCTGGCACCTGGAGACTATTGGTGGTGCGCCTGCGGCCAGTCGAAAAAGCAGCCGTTCTGCGACGGTTCGCACAAGACCACGGCCTTCGTGCCGGTCAAATACAAGGTGGCCGAAGCTGGAAAACAGTGGCTGTGCGGCTGCAAGCACTCGAAGAATCCGCCGTACTGCGACGGCACGCACAAGAAGCTGTGACTGCTTCCTGTTTCAGGCTGCTATATTGACCGGCAGTAGCCGACAACAGGGGAAATAAGGATATGGATCTCGGAATCAGGGGCAGGCGCGCGCTGGTCTGCGCGGCCAGCAAGGGGTTGGGGCGTGCCTGCGCGATGTCGCTGGCGCGTGAAGGCGTTGATGTCACCATCATGGCACGCGGGCGCGAAGCGCTGGAGAAAACAGCGGATGACATCCGCAAGACTTCGGGCGTGACGGTGACTGCGATCGTTGCCGACATCACCACGTCAGAGGGCCGAGCCGCTGCGCTTGCCGCCTGTCCCGATCCCGACATCCTCGTCAACAACGCCGGCGGGCCGCCGCCCGGCGATTTCCGCGACTGGAAGCGCGAAGACTGGATCAAGGCGGTCGATGCCAACATGCTGACGCCGATCGAACTGATCAAGGCCACGGTCGACGGCATGATCACGAGAAAGTTTGGCCGCATCGTCAACATCACTTCAAACTCGGTAAAGGCGCCGATCGAGGAACTCGGCCTGTCGAATGCCGCGCGCTCGGGCCTGACCGGGTTCGTTGCCGGTCTCGCGCGCAAGACCGTGCGCCACAACGTCACCATCAACAACATCCTGCCCGGGCAGTTCATGACCGACCGGCTGAGGTCGCGGCTGACGGTCAACGCAAAGGAGGCGGGGGTGACGCTGGAGCAGTACCTCGCCAAACGCAGTCAGGTGATACCCGCCGGACGATTTGGCGATCCCGGCGAGTTCGGCGAACTCTGCGCCTATGTCTGCAGCGTGCAGGCGGGGTTCATCACCGGGCAGAATTTCCTGGTCGACGGCGGCACTTACCCTGGTACTTATTGAGGTTGCTTGGCCACGATTGCTTCGGGCCGACTGCAGACCGCAGTGCCGGATGGCGCCTTTGGCCTCATTGGACGCGAGGAATCGGATCAGCGCGCGTGACGTTTTGGTATCGGTTGAATGGCGGGTAATGCCTGCCGGAGAGTGATTTATAACTTATTGATTTAATTAACTTAATTATCGCGGTATAATTCGCGCCTCAAAGCGTCCGCTGCATCCTGCGCGGACGGCGTAATGTTTTCAGTCATGAGCATCGACAAGGAAGTTTCGCGGCGACGCACCTTCGCCATCATTTCCCACCCGGACGCCGGTAAGACGACGCTGACCGAGAAGCTGCTGCTGTTCGCGGGTGCGATCCATATCGCTGGCAGCGTGAAGTCGCGCAAGGCCTCGCGCTACGCGACTTCCGACTGGATGGAAATCGAGAAGCAGCGCGGCATTTCGGTCGCCAGCTCGGTGATGCAGATGGAATACTGCGATTGCGTCATCAACCTGCTCGACACGCCGGGCCACCGCGACTTTTCCGAAGACACCTATCGCGTGCTGACGGCGGTCGATGCCGCGCTGATGGTGATCGATGCCGCCAACGGCATCGAGCCGCAGACGCTGCGGCTTCTTCAGGTTTGCCGGGCCCAGAACACGCCGGTGATCACCTTCATCAACAAGATGGACCGCGAGGTGCGCGAACCGACCGACCTCGTCGACGAAATCGAGCGCACGCTGGGCATGCCGGTCGTACCCTGCACCTGGCCCATCGGCATGGGCAAGCAGTTCAAAGGCGTGTTCGACCTGCGCCATGACCGCATGCGCGTGTTCACCGCCGGCGAGGATCGCCGCAGCGAAGACGACGAGATCATTGCCGGTATCGACAATCCGCAGATTGCCGAACGCTTTGGAGATGTCTTTGCCCATGCCCGTGCCGAAATGGAACTGGTGCAGGGCGTCTCACCCCATTATGACCGCGAGGAATTCCTCGCCGGCAAACAGACGCCGCTGTTCTTTGGTTCGGCGATCAACAACTTCGGCGTCAAGGAAGTGCTCGATGCCGTGATCGCTTTCGCCTCACCGCCGCGCCCGCACAAGGCGCTGCAGCGCGAAGTGAATCCGGACGAACCGAAATTTTCCGGCGTGGTGTTCAAGATCCAAGCCAACATGGATCCAGGCCATCGTGACCGCGTGGCCTTCATCCGCATCTGTTCGGGCCGCTTCGAGCGCACGATGCGCCTGAAGAACTGCCGCACCGAAAAATTCTTCCGGCCGAGCAGCGTGGTGTCGTTCCTGTCGCAGCGCCGTGAGCAGGTCGAGGACGCCTATGCCGGCGACATCATCGGCATTCCCAACCACGGCGTGCTGCAGCTGGGCGATACGCTGACCGAAGGCGAGGAACTGCAGTTCACCGGACTGCCGTTTTTCGCGCCGGAATTGTTCCAGACCGTCGAAGTCGCCGACCCGTTGCGCAGTAAGCAGCTGAGGACAGGGCTGGCGCAGCTGGGCGAGGAGGGTGCGATCCAGGTGTTCAAGCCGGTGGCCGGCACGCTGTTATTGCTGGGCGCCGTCGGCCAGCTGCAGTTTGAGGTGGTCGCGCACCGCCTCAAGCACGAATACGGTTGCGAAGCGCGGCTGGCACCGGCGCGCTATGTCGCGGCGCGCTGGGTGACCTGCGATAACGACCGGGAGCTGCAGCGCTTCATCGATGCCAATTCACATCGCGTCGCCCATGACGCCGTCGGTGCGCCGGCGTTCCTGGCGGCCAATTCCATTGAAATCGACGTTGCTCTGGAGCAGTGGACGAAAATCAAATTCCACGCGCTGCGGGAACACGCCGGACTGATTTTTCACTCCAGCGCCACGGCCTGAACGCCGGTGATTTGTTGGCGACCTGGAGTACCCAGCGCGCAACCTCGTCCACTGAATCTCGCCGTGCGTTGCGGTGGTTGGAGTCCGGCTCATAGAGTTTTTTCAGCGGGTGACCACTGGCGACACGATCTTCATCTGCGCTTAAAGCTGTGCATTGCGAGGATGCAGTTTCTGTCCGTGGAAAGTGTGGATCAGGTGGATCAGCCCTAGTCCGAACAGGATCAGGGCGCTGGCGGCAATCAGCAGGGAAGCGGGCATCGCAGGTCTTGCGGTTGATGTGCGTGCATCATGCGCCGTGCCGCCCGTCAGCCGAGTTCGGCAAACACCCGGCGGATTTTGGCGACCCGTGCCTTCAGGTCTTCGGTGCCGCCTTCGATGCGCAGTCGGTCCTGGCCGACGAGCTTGTAGTTTTTCTTTTTCTGGATGAGGTTGATGATCCGGATCGGTTCGATCGGAGGGTTGGGTACGAAGTGCAGCTGGATCACCGCGTCGCTAGCGTCGATGCGGGCGATGCCCAGCGGCTTGCTGAGGATGCGCAGCCGGTGGCAGTCGATCAGCGTGCGCGTGGCGTCCGGCAGTTCACCGAAACGGTCGATCAGTTCTTCCTGCAGCAGCTGCAGCTGGTCATCGTTGTCGCAGTTGGCGAGCCGCTTGTAGAGTACCAGCCGTTCGTGGACGTCGTTGCAGTAGGTATCGGGCAGCAGTGCCGGCGCATGCAGATTGATCTCGGTGGTGACGCCGAGCGGGGCGTCGAGGTCGGGCGTTTTTCCGGCCTTCAGCGCCTTCACCGCGGTGTCGAGCATCGCGCAATAGAGGTTGAAGCCGACTTCCTGCATTTCGCCCGACTGCGAATCGCCCAGCACTTCGCCGGCGCCGCGGATTTCGAGGTCGTGCATGGCGAGGAAAAAGCCCGAGCCCAGTTCTTCCATCGACTGGATGGCTTCCAGCCGCTTCTTTGCGTTCGAGGTGATGTTGCCTTCGTCGGGCAGCAGCAGGTAGGCGTAGGCCTGGTGGTGCGAGCGGCCGACGCGGCCTCTGAGCTGATGGAGTTGCGCGAGGCCGAATTTGTCGGCACGGTTGATGATGATGGTGTTGGCGGTCGGAATGTCGATACCGGTTTCGATGATGGTCGTGCACAGCAGCACGTTGAAGCGGCTCTGGTAGAAGTCGCGCATCGCCAGTTCCAGCTCGCGCTCGCGCATTTGGCCGTGGGCATGGCGGATGCGTGCTTCGGGCAGCAGCCGCGTGAGTTCTTCCTCGACGTTGCGGATGGTGTCGATGTCGTTGTGCAGGAAATACACCTGGCCGCCGCGCTTGAGTTCGCGCAGCACCGCCTCGCGGATCAGCGACTTCGAATGGCGGGCGACGAAGGTCTTGATCGCCAGCCGCCGCTGCGGAGCGGTGGCGATCACCGAGAAGTCGCGTAGGCCTTCCAGCGACATCGCCAGCGTGCGCGGGATCGGCGTCGCGGTCAGCGTCAGCACGTCGACCTCGGCGCGCAGCGCCTTTAGCTGTTCCTTCTGGCGCACGCCGAAACGGTGTTCCTCGTCGATGATCACCAGTCCGAGGTTCTTGAACTTGACGTCCTTGCTCACCAGCTTGTGCGTGCCGATAGCGATGTCGACGCGGCCTTCGGAAAGGCCCTTCAGCGCATCGGTGGTTTCCTTCGCCGAGCGGAAGCGCGACAGCTCGGCGATCCGCACCGGCCAGCTGTCCTGCACCTGCGCGAAACGGTCGGTGAAGGTGTTGAAGTGCTGTTCCGCCAAAAGCGTCGTCGGCACCAACACCGCGACCTGCTTGCCGTCGGCGACTGCGACGAAGGCGGCGCGCAGCGCGACCTCGGTCTTGCCGAAGCCGACGTCGCCGCACACCAGCCGGTCCATCGGCTTTGCGCTCTTTAGGTCTTCGATCGTGGCCTGGATTGCCGCCGCCTGGTCCGGCGTTTCCTCGAACGGGAAACCCTCGGAGAAGGCGTCGTAGTCATGCGGCTTCAGGCTGAAGGCGTAGCCCTCGCGCGCCGCACGCTGTGCGTACAGCGCCAGCAGTTCGGCGGCGGTGTCGCGCACTTGCGCGGCGGCCTTCTTCTTCGCCTTGTCCCACTGGCCGCTGCCCAGCTGGTGCAGGGGCGCCTGTTCCGCCGCCGCGCCGCTGTAGCGGCTGATAAGGTGCAGGCTAGACACCGGCACGTAGAGCTTGTCGGCGTTGGCGTATTCCAGCGTCAGGAATTCGGTGGAGCCTTCGCCGAGGTTCAGCGTCTGCAGGCCGAGGTAGCGGCCGATGCCGTGCTGTTCGTGTACCACCGGATCGCCGACTTTGACCTCGGAGAGGTCGCGCAGCATGCCCTCGGGTGAAGTGCGCTTGGCATCGCGCGTGCGCTGCTGGCGGACCTGCGCGGCATAGAGTTCGTTCTCGGTGACGAAAGCAACGTTGGCGGCGGCATCGATCCAGCCGGCATGCAGGGGTGCCACGCCGAGCATGAAGCGGGCATCGTTTCTGCTGAACTGCGCCCAGTCCGCGGCAGGCGCGGGCTTCAGATCGTAATCGGCGAAATATTCGAGCATGGTTTCGCGGCGTCCCGCCGATTCGGCGAGCACCAACACGCGTCCGGGGAATTCATCACTGAATTTGCGCAGCCGGTGCAGCGGATCGTCGGCGCGGCGCTCGACGTTCAGCGGCGGCAGTGCCGTGGTTGCGGGGGTATCCGATAACCTATTGTTTTTATATTTATTTTCATCATCGTCCGAAGCGGTGGCAGCGAGTTCAATGCGCGCATACGGCTTGATCGCGCCATGGAATGCATCCTCGCTGAGGAACAGGTCCTGCGGCGGCAGCACCGGATTGGCGAGGTCGCCCTTGATCATCACGTAGCGGCTGCGGGTATCCGCCCAGAATTCGTCAATGGCTTCGCGGATGCCCGGGCGCAGGCAGATGGTGGTCTCTTTCGGCAGGTAGTCGGTGATCAGCGCGGTGCTGTCGAAGAACAGCGGCAGGTAGTACTCGATGCCCGCTGTCGGTATGCCTTTCGACACGTCCTTGTAGATCTGGCTGCGCGACGGATCGCCTTCGAAGCGTTCGCGGAAGCGCTGGCGGAACGCCTTCTGCGCTTCTGGGTCGAGCGGAAACTCGCGCGCCGGCAGCAGTCGCACTTCCGGTACTTTCATGATCGAGCGCTGGCTGTCGACGTCGAAGCTGCGAATGGAATCGATGACGTCGTCGAAGAGGTCGATGCGGTACGGCAGCGGGCTGCCCATCGGGAAGAGGTCGATCAGCCCGCCGCGAAAACTGTACTCGCCGGCTGCGACGACCTGCGTGACATGGTTGTAGCCGGCAAGCGTCAGCTGTAGGCGCAGCGCCTCGGCGCCGAGTTTGGCGCCCTGGCGGAAATAAAACGTCTTGGCGGTGATGTAATCCACCGGCGCGAAGCGGTAGAGCGCGGTGGTCACCGGCACCAGCGCCACGTCGAACTCGCCGCGCGCGATCTGGCACAGCGTCGCCAGCCGTTCCGACACCAGGTCGTGGTGCGGCGAGAAATGATCCCAGGGCAGGGTTTCCCAGTCGGGTAGGAAGTACACGCGCAGCTGCGGTGCGAAGTACGGAATCTCGGCCAGCAGGCGCTGCGCCTGCCACGCTGATTCGGTGAGCACGAGCAACGGACGAGCGCGGGCCACCAGCGAGGCTATCGCCGGGGCGTCACTGGAGCCGCAAAGGGCGCCAGTACCTGCGCGCTGTCCGGGGGCGGGCAGCTCCGTTACGTGCATCGGGAAACGCCGTGAAAAAGGGCGCTATTATAAACGCGGCGTGTTGATTTTCCGGTGAAAATTCGTGATAAAACGATTTGTGGTGGTTGCTGTTTCCTGTGTCCTTGCGCTGGCGGCGCATTCGGCCGCCGCGCAGGTTGTCCAGAGCGAAAAGCATGCATTTCGCGTGGTGGTGAAGACGCGCGGGCTGGAGCATCCGTGGTCGCTGGCGTTCCTACCCGACGGT
>JAYOED010000023.1:33058-36177 GCA_038106575.1 Burkholderiales bacterium | reverse complement strand
ACGCGCGCAGCCAGCGCTGCACCACGTCAAAAATTACCATCACCCGGGCGTGTCCAAGATGGCAGAAATCGTAGACCGTCATTCCGCAGACGTACATCCGGACCTTGCCCGGCTCAATCGGAACAAAGTCCTGTTTGTCCCGGGCAAGGGTGTTATAGATTTTCAGCATCTTGGCAGTTCGGCTTTTCGGAACCAGCACCTGACGACCGGCATGGTCGGGGCCTTTGTCGGGTGACACTTCGCAAGCCTTGCGGCGCGCCGGAAACGAGTTAGTTGAATTAGCAGTTGTTCTTGGTAAAATCTCAAAAATTCAAGGACTAACGCCGTACCATGCGGCATTGACGGCATTCCAACAACGACCATCGGAATCATAGCACGATGATTTTCAAAACAGCCGCAACCGGACTCGCCACGCTTGCAGTGTGTTTTAGCCTCGCGGTCTATGCAGCGACATCAACCGACGAACTGCAGGAAGCCCAGCAACTGCTGAAACAGGGCCAAGCAGACCACGCTCTCGAACGCGTAGACCAATACCTGAAATCCCGGCCGATCAGCAGCATCGGCGCGGCACTCAACGCCCCAGCAGACCGCACCGTCGAACTGCGCGAGGAAGCACGGGCTCGCCTGCTACGGCATCGCCAGGAGCGGCTGGTCGACCGCGCGCCGAGCAACCTCTTGCAAATCACCCTTGAACAGAAATACGCCTTTGTTGTCGATACCTCGAAATACACGATGTACGTCTTCGAGAACCGCAACGGCACCTGGCACATCGTGCATGAAGGTTCATCCTGAAAAACCGTATAACTTTCAGTTTCTATGGCTTTTAATATGATACGTCTGATTGTCCTGTTCCTCGCACTGCTCATGTCCACCGCTGCGTTTGCGTCAAATCCGCAGGTGGAACTGAAAACCACGATGGGCACCATCGTCATCGAACTTTTCCCCGAGAACGCCCCGAAAACGGTCGAGAATTTTCTGCAATACGTCAAAGACGGCCACTACGATGGCACGATCTTCCACCGCGTAATGCCCGGTTTCATGGCTCAGGGCGGCGGTTTCACGCGGCGGTTTGAAGAAAAGAAAACCCGGCAGCCGATCCGCAACGAGGCCGGCAACGGGCTGCGCAACGCTATCGGTACGGTCGCGATGGCACGAACCCGCGATCCCCATTCCGCAACGGCGCAGTTTTTCATCAACGTCGCCGAAAACGATTTCCTCGATTTCAAATTGGCGGATGAAAAAGGCTATGGCTACTGCGTGTTCGGCCGCGTCACCTCGGGCATGGACACCGTGAACAAGATGGTCAAAGTGCCGACCACCACTGCGGGTCCGCACCAGAACGTACCGCGGCAACCCATCGTAATCGAAAATGCAAGACTGATTACGGTGAAGACCAAGCTCCGTAAAACAAAGTAATTTTCACAGCAAGGAAGCATCAATGATCAAACTGCACACCGGACACGGGGTTATTTCCATTGAGCTGGATGCTGACAAGGCGCCGGAAACTGTGGCGAATTTCATCCTGTACGTGAACGACGACCACTACAACAACACCATATTTCATCGTGTCATCGATGGCTTCATGATCCAGGGCGGCGGATTCGAACCGGGCATGAAGCAGAAACCGACCCGCGAACCGGTGAAAAACGAAGCCGACAACGGCCTGAAAAACGATGTCTATACCATTGCCATGGCGCGCACCTCGGCCCCCCACTCGGCCAGCGCCCAGTTTTTCATCAACGTCGGCAACAACGACTTCCTCAACCACACGGCACCGACGCCGCAAGGCTGGGGCTACTGCGTATTCGGCAAGGTCGTAGACGGTACCGACGTCGTCGATCGTATCCGCAAGGTCAAGACCGGCAGTAAGGGCGTGCACCAGGACGTGCCGGTTGAAGACGTGGTCATCGAAAAAGCCGAAGTCGTCTGAATCCGCGGGGCCATGCCCCGCCACGCATGTCCGCCAACCCGCCGCATACCCTGTTCGTTTCGGATCTGCACCTCGCCCCGGAGCGGCCGCAGATCACCGGCCAGTTTCTAAGCTTCACCCGCGATGTCGCGTCGCAGGCAGAAGCGCTGTATATCCTAGGTGACTTGTTCGAATACTGGACCGGGGACGATAATCCGGAAATTCTAGCCGCGGAAGTCGCTACCGCGCTGACCACACTGGCGAAGCGCGGGACGATCGTCTTCCTGATGCAGGGCAATCGCGATGTCCTGCTGGGTCGGGATTACGCCGGGCGTTGCGGCGCGAAGTTGCTGGACGATCCGCTACTTGTGGATTTTTATGGCGTTCCGACGCTGCTGACCCACGGCGACGCGCTGTGCACCGATGACTCCGATTACCAGAAGTTCCGCGCCTATGCTCGCGATCCGGGCAACCAGTCAAGATTTCTTGCACAGCCACTGACCGCACGCCACGAACAAATGCTCGGCATGCGCGCGCAGAGTGAGGCCAGCAAACATCAAAAAACCGAGGCCATCATGGATGTGTCCACTTCAGCGGTGGAAGTCCTGCTGCGGGAGAAACGTTACCCGCGATTGATCCACGGACACACCCACCGCCCGGCGCGACACGTTCATGTCGTCGACGGCCATGCCTGTGAGCGCTGGGTACTCAATGACTGGTACCAGCGTGGCGGCTACCTGCGCTGTTCGGCGGAAGGCTGTACTGCCACCCTGCTTTAGCCGTCGTCCGCCTCAGCCGAGCGCCTGGGTAAAGTCGGCGATCAGGTCTTCGATGTCCTCGATGCCGACCGAGAGCCGGATCAGTGAATCGGCAATACCCATCTCGGCGCGACGTGCCGCACCCATCTCCCAGTAGATCGTATGCGCAATCGGAATCGCCAGCGTCCGATTGTCACCGAGATGACTGGATGAAATCACCAGCTTGAGCCGGTTGAGGAAATCGAAGCAGTCAATGCCGTCCGCCAGTTCGAAGCTCATCAGCGCCCCGAAACTGCGGAACAGTTCTCTAGCCAGTTGGTGCTGGGGATGTTTTTCCAGCCCCGGGTAATAGACCCTGGTGACTTCGGGATGCTTTTCCAGAAACCGGGCCAGCTGCATCGAATTGGAACAAGCCCGCTCCATCCGCAACGCCAGCGTCTCCGCCCCCATCG
>JAYOED010000023.1:0-33048 GCA_038106575.1 Burkholderiales bacterium | reverse complement strand
ATCGCCAGCCGGTGTGCGGACTCAGCAACCAGCGTCGCGCCGGCATCGCGCAGGCCCTTCTTGCGGACCTGCAGGATGCCCCAGTTCTCCGGCTTGGCATTCTTGTAGATGTTGTAGATGTTCGGAAACGATTTCCAGTCATAGAGCCCGGTGTCGGTCACAGCCCCGCCCAGCGTGTTGCCGTGGCCGCCTATGTACTTAGTCAATGAATTGATGACTAGACTGGCATGCACCTGCTTGGGCCGGAACAGCCAGGGTGAGGTCATCGTATTGTCGACAAAATAGATAAGGCCTCGCCGCTTGCACAGTTCGCCGATGCGTGCCAGATCGGCGACCTGCGTGCGCGGATTGGCAATGGTTTCCACGAACACCAGCCGCGTGTCAGGGCGCAACGCCTTTTCCACGTTTACGACATTAGTCGCATCCACATAGCTGATGTCGCAACCCATCTGCTGCAGGGTGCCGAACAGACTGTTGGTATTGCCGAACAGGAATCCGCTAGAAACAACGTGATCCCCGCCGCGCAGCAGGGCGAGAAACGTCCCGGCAATTGCCGCCATGCCGGTGGTGAAACAGACAGTGGCAATGCCGTCTTCCATCTTGCTGATCTTCGATTCCAGTGCGGCCGTGGTGGGATTGCCCTGCCGGCCGTAGGCGTAACCGGCCAGTTCCCCCTTGAACACCTTGGCCAAATCGCGGGAATCCTTGTAACCGAACGCCACGGCGGTGTGCATCGGCTTCAGTACAGAATTGTGCTCGATCGGTGCTTCCAGATCGGAATGCAGTATGGTCGTCGTGAATCCGTTTTTCATGCTCATGCTCCATCCAATAAAAAACCCAGCCAGCGAGCGCGGACCGGGTTCTTCCGTCGCTTTAGCCGTATTTATTAAGCGCCCGCAAGCTGTTCATCAAATCGGCGCAAGAAAGAGACTACCGCAGTAGTGCGACCTGCGTCAAACAGCCGTCAATCCACCATCTCAAGTCCGAGATCCAGCTGGGTCGCCGTAGCCGATTTTTGTGCCTTGACGCTGTCGCGGCGCTGGGCCTCGACGCCATCCAGATAGGACTTGGTGACGTCGCCGGTAATGTATTCGCCGCTGAAGCAGGAAGCCTCGAAGTTGGTGATTGAGGGGTTGACGCTGCGCACGTCTTCGATCAACGCGTCGAGATCCTGGTAGATCAGCGCATCGCAGCCGATTTCCTTTGCGATTTCTTCTTCGCTGCGGTCACTGGCGATCAGCTCATCACGCGTCGGCATATCGATGCCGTAGACGTTGGCATAGCGCACCGGAGGCGCCGCCGATGCGAAATAAACGTTGCGCGCACCCGAATCCCGCGCCATTTGCACGATCTCCTGACTGGTGGTGCCGCGCACGATCGAATCATCAACTAGCAAAACATTCTTTCCGCGGAACTCCATGCCAATCGCATTGAGCTTCTGGCGCACCGATTTTTTGCGCATTGACTGCCCGGGCATGATGAAGGTGCGACCAATGTAGCGGTTTTTGATGAAGCCTTCGCGATAAACAATATTCAGCTGCTTGGACAACTGCATCGCCGCTGGCCGGCTTGAATCAGGGATCGGGATCACGACGTCGATATCAAGCTCCGGGAAATCCTTCTCGATCTTGCGTGCCAAGCTCTCACCCATGCGCAACCGTGTCTCGTACACCGAAATGCCGTCGATCACCGAGTCGGGGCGCGCCAGATAGACAAATTCGAAGATGCATGGATTCAGTTTCGGGTTTGTCGCGCACTGCTGACTGTAAAAATTGCCGTCAAGGTCGATGAAAATCGCTTCGCCCGGCGCCACGTCGCGAACCATGCGGAAACCAAGTCCGTCGAGCGCGACGCTCTCCGAAGCCACCATGTATTCACGTCCATGCGACGTATCGGCAGCGCCAAACACCAGGGGCCGGATGCCGTAGGGATCGCGGAAAGCCAGCAGCCCGTAACCGGCGATCATCGCCACCACTGCATAGGCGCCGCGGCAGCGCCGGTGCACGCCGGACACCGCAGCAAAAATAGTCGCAGGATCCAGCTTGTAATTGGTGGCGTTGGCCGCCAGTTCGTGCGCCAGCACGTTGAGCAGCACCTCCGAATCCGATTCGGTATTGACGTGCCGAAGGTCGAGGCGGAACAGGTCGTTTTTCAGCTGCTCTGCATTGGTCAGGTTACCGTTATGGCCGAGCACGATGCCGAACGGTGAATTCACGTAAAAGGGCTGCGACTCCGCTGCTGACCACGCCGAGCCGGCAGTTGGGTAACGGGTATGTCCGATGCCTGCATTTCCTGCGAGCGAACGCATATTTCGAGTGCGGAACACGTCACGGACCATACCTCCGCCTTTATGCATGTGAAAGCTGGCACCGTCAGCGGTTACGATGCCTGCGGCATCCTGTCCGCGGTGCTGCAGCACCAGCAACCCGTCATAGAGCAACTGGTTGACGGCATTTCGGGCAACGACTCCAACGATTCCGCACATCGAATAGGTCCTTAGCGATACTTGATGTGCCGGCTGATTTCCACCGGCATCCAGCTCTTTACCACGTAAGCCGTCCGCTCCAGTAACGGGCGCAGCACTGCGCTACGCCAGAACGGCTGCTCCGGCAATGCCGTGGTCCCGGCTAACAGCACGAGGACCATCACGATCGCATACCCGCGCAGCAGACCGAATACCGCACCCAGCATACGGTCTTCGGCACTGAGTCCTGAGCTCTTGATCACCTGCGAAATCGCCATCGAGATCAGGCTCATCGCCAGCAATACCGCCAGGAACGTCGCTGCAAAACCGGACAGCTCGCGGAACTCGGTAACGGAAATTTCGGCAGGCATCAGCACGGCAACCTGCCCTCCGAACAGCCAGGCGGCTAGAAATGCCAGCGCCCACGCAGCCAGCGCCAGCACCTCGCGCACCAGACCGCGGATGACGCTGAGTATGACGGAGAATCCGATGATGACGAGAACTCCATAATCCAGGAACGTCATTGCAAGGGCACTACCTTACTGCTTTCAAATTTCATGTCCAACAGCTTCCGGCGCGCCCTCTCTGCTACATCACGGCTCTCGTAAGGCCCCACACGAACCCGCATTACCGGACCGCCGGCTGTCTGCACCACCTCGGTATAGGCCTTCATGCCACTGCCGGCAATTTTTGCCTGCAGCGTCTTGGCACGCTCGGGGTCAGAAAGTGCGATGACCTGGACCGCGAAGGTTTTTGCAGACTTCGGGGGAGCCGATGATACAGACTTGGCTTCCGGTTTTACTGCAAGCGGTTTGGGCTTGGGTGCGGCTTCCTTGACCGGCTTGGGCTTGGTGATTGGCTTGGGTTTGGTTTCGGCCCTGGCCTCAGTTTTTTCCGCTGGTTTGGCCACCGCTTGGGGCTCGGCCTTGGATGTCGCCTTGGTTTCGGGATTTTCCGCGGCTTTGGGCGGTATCGCCGCCGGTTTCATCGGCAGCGGTTTTCCGGGCAGTTCGGCGGCATCCGGAGAGGGAATGCGGATATTGATGTCCTGATCTGTCGGCTTGGGCTCCGAATCAAGAATCATCGGCAATACGACCGCTACAGCGGTCACCAGCACCACCGCGCCGACCAGGCGGCGGCGGGCGAGCTTTTTCAGCTGCAGTTCTTCGTCACTGAGGTTTCTCGCCATTGCGGTATACTGAAAACAAGTAACCTTTTGATTTAAATGAGTTTTTACTGATTCCGCCGGGCACGGACAGCATGCATCGCAGCTTTCACGGTAAGAAACGATCCGAAGGCCAAAATTCTATCATCATCGACCGCCTGCCGATTAGCATCCGCCATCGCCGCGGCAATATTTTTATGCATGGAAACAACCGAGGGATTAATGCCTGCGTCACTCAGGCTCTGCGCCAAAGCCTCTGCCGTCATTGCCCGCGGCCCCTCCAGCGGTGCAACCAGCCAGTGGTCGATGTGACCGCGCAACGCACGCACCACACCGGCAACATCCTTGTCCTTCAGCATTGAAAACACCGCTAGCGTCCGCCGATAACCCGTCATGCGCACCAGGTTTAGTGCCAGTGCAGCAGCGGCATGCGGATTGTGTGCGACATCCAGTATGACGGCCGGGCGTCCCGGATACACCTGGAAACGCCCGGGATTTTCGACACTGACCAGTCCGTTACGTATATCGGCAGCGGCTACCGACAGCGGTGCCCGCAGCGTATCCAATGCCGCGATGCAGGCACTGGCATTGGCCAACTGGAATTCACCGCGCAGCGCCGGATGCGGCAGGCCGCGGCGATCGCCACCGGGACCGCGATAATCCCATTGCTGCGGTATTGCCGTGTAACCGAAGTCACGACCGATCTGCAGCAGGTTTGCACCAATCCGCGCCGCCTCTTCCGCCACGATCGCCGGTGGCGATGGATCAGCACAGATCGCCGGTCTGTCCTTACGGAATATCTGCGCTTTTTCAAACGCGATCGCATTACGAGTTTCACCCAGGTATTCGGTGTGGTCGATGTCTATTGCGGTCAGTATTGCTACTGTGGCATCGAAAGCATTCACCGCATCGAGGCGGCCGCCCAATCCGACTTCGAGTATCCCAACATCGACGCGGTGCTCGCAAAAGAGCCAGATTGCTGCCAAAGTACCAAATTCGAAATAAGTCAGCGGCACTCCGCATGCAGATCGCACGGATTCGACGGCGATAAACGCCCGCACGAGTTCGTCATCCGTGGATTCCTTTCCTGCGATCCGTACACGCTCGTTGTAGCGCAGCAGATGGGGTGAAATATAGGTACCGCTGTTGTAACGGGCATGGCCCAGAATCGCATCGAGCATCATGCAAACGGAGCCTTTGCCGTTGGTCCCGCCGACGATGATCAGCGGGAAATTCGGTTTCAGCCCCATCGCATCGCGCACCACGGCAACCCGTTCCAGCCCCATCGCGATGGATTCCGGGTGCTGGCGCTCGATGAAATCGAGCCAGCCGGTAAGCGTTTCAGGAACACTCATGATCGTCGACACGCCGGGACGCCGGAAACAGCCCAGGTTGCGGATCCCGTCAGGCTGGAGCTCCCTGTTTCAGCAGTAACGCCAGCAGCCGTGCCAGTGTGTCCCGCATCTGGCGCCGATCCACGATCATGTCGAGCGCCCCTTTCTGCAGCAGGAATTCCGCGCGCTGGAATCCTTCCGGCAATATTTCACGTACGGTCTGCTCTATCACTCGCGGCCCGGCAAAACCGATCAGCGCGTTAGGTTCGGCGATCACCACATCACCGATCATCGCGAAACTGGCGGACACGCCGCCCATCGTCGGATCGGTAAGAACCGAAATGAACGGCAGACGATCATCGCCCAGACGCGTCAGCGCAGCACAGGTTTTTGCCATCTGCATCAGAGAAAGCAGACCTTCCTGCATGCGCGCGCCGCCGGTAGCCGTAAAACAGATGAACGGCAGTCGCTGCTCTACACAGACCTGCACGCCGCGTACAAAGCGTTCCCCGACAACCGAACCCATCGAACCACCGAGGAAACCGAACTCGAAGGCAGCCGCAACCACCGGGATTTCCCTGATCGCCCCCTGCATCACCACAAGCGCATCTTCTTCGCCGGTCTCTCTCCGCGCCTCTTCAAGCCGGTCCGGATAACGCTTGCTGTCGCGAAACTTCAGAGTATCCACTGGTATCACTTCGGCGCCGATTTCATAGCGCCCCTCCATGTCCAGCAGCCAGTCGAGACGCTCGCGGGCAGATACCCTGTTGTGATGATTGCACTTCGGGCATACAAACAGGTTCTTTGCAAGGTCGGTACAGTAAAGCACGGCCTCGCACGAATCGCACTTGCTCCACAGGCCCTCGGGAACAGCCTTTTTTGCACTCCCGGCTTCGCGCTTGATTCGCGGCGGCAGCAGCTTCTGCAGCCAGCTCATGCTGTCGCCTCCGACAGCACACTATTACGCATACCAATATTTTGTCGGCGACTTGCGGTAATCGCTTGACTGTCACCCCCCCTGCGGGGGGGCCTCGTCAGGTAGCTCATGCCGCCTGATCTTTCTTTGCATCACGATCCATCGCCGTACGGATGCCGTCCATGAACGCATGAGCCTTGCTCACAGCATCCGCGGGCGCGGATTCGATCTCCTGCACCAAGCGGCTACCGATGACCACAGCATCGGAAACCCCGGCGATGGCATGCGCGGTCTCGCCGTCACGGATGCCAAAGCCGACACCGACCGGCAGTTTTGTGAAACCGCGGATATGAGCAAGGCGTTTTGCAACGTCGTTGACGTCGATGTTGGCCGCTCCGGTAACGCCTTTCAGCGACACGTAGTACAGGTAGCCGCGACCGAGAGACGCCACCTGTTTTAGGCGGGCATCTGACGTAGTCGGAGACAGCAGGAATACGGTATCCAGTTTGGCCGAATCGAGCACGGAAACGAGGCGTTCAGCCTCCTCTGGCGGGTAATCGACAACCAGCACGCCGTCAGCGCCAGCCGCGCGAACGGCCTGGGCAAATGGCTCCAATCCCATGGATTCAACCGGATTGGCATAGCCGAACAGAACAACGGGGGTATCGGTATCGGTCTTGCGGAATTCACCTACCCAGCCGATCACATCACGCAGCGTCACACCATGGGCCAAGGCACGCTCGCTTGAGCGCTGGATCACCGGGCCGTCGGCCATCGGATCCGAAAACGGCACACCGAGTTCGATGACGTCGGCGCCGCCCGCTACCAGCGCATGCATCAGCGGCACGCAGCTCGCAGGATCGGGATCGCCCGCGGTAAAAAACGGGATCAGTGCTTTGCGCCCCTGCTGCTGCAGGCGGTTGAAGGTGGCGGCAATGCGCGACATCTCAGAATTCAGCCCGAGAAATTGAGACCGGATTTTTCGGCAACGGTATGCATATCCTTGTCACCGCGGCCGGACAGGTTGATGAGCAGTATCTGATCCTTGCGCATGCGCGGCGCAATCTTCGCGGCATAAGCCAGCGCATGGCTAGACTCCAGCGCGGGGATGATGCCTTCCAGGCGGCACAGATCGTGAAAGGCCTGCAGCGCTTCCGCATCGGTTACCGCCACATACTCCGCACGCCCACTGTCCTTAAGCCAGGCGTGCTCCGGACCCACGCCCGGATAATCCAGTCCGGCCGAGATCGAATGGGTTTCGATGATCTGTCCGTTGTCGTCTTGCAGCAGATAAGTTCGGTTGCCGTGCAGTACGCCGGAACGGCCTGCGCACAGCGTTGCCGCATGCTTTCCGGTCTCGAGCCCGTGTCCGGCGGCTTCGACACCGATCAGGCGAACTTTTTCATCCGGAATATAGGCATGAAAAATACCGATTGCATTCGAACCGCCGCCTACGCAGGCAAGCACGGCATCCGGCTGACGTCCTGCCAGCTCCAGCATTTGTGTGCGCGCCTCGCGGCCAATAACCGTCTGGAAATCCCGAACCATCATCGGATAGGGATGCGGTCCAGCCACGGTGCCGATGATGTAAAACGTGTTCTCGACGTTGGTCACCCAGTCGCGCATGGCTTCGTTCAGCGCATCCTTCAGCGTCTTCGATCCCGACTCGACCGGCACCACGCTCGCGCCAAGAAGTTTCATGCGATAGACGTTCTGGGCCTGGCGCTTGACGTCCTCGGAGCCCATGTAGACAACGCATTCCATACCGTAACGGGCTGCGATTGTCGCCGTGGCCACACCGTGCTGACCTGCGCCGGTTTCAGCAATTACCCGCGACTTGCCGAGATGGCGCGCCAGCAGCGCCTGGCCGATGACATTGTTGATCTTGTGCGCACCGGTATGGTTGAGATCCTCGCGCTTGAGATATACCTGAGCGCCACCGAAATGTTCCGACCAGCGTTTCGCGTGGTAAACCGGGCTTGGCCGGCCGACGTAGTGCTTGAGTTCATATTCGAACTCAGCCTTAAAGGCAGGATCGTCTCTGAAGCGGGCATGGGCCGCCTTCAGATCCTCAAGCGCGGAAATCAAGGTTTCCGAAACAAATACACCGCCGTAGGGACCGAAATGCCCCTTGGCATCCGGCAAGTCATACACCCGCATTACGCACCTCGTTTATGAACGCTTCCATTTTCTGCACATCCTTGATGCCCTTTTCGGATTCAACGCCGCTGGACACATCGACCGCCCACGGTCGCACTCGTCTGACCGCTTCAGTCACGTTTCCAGCATTCAATCCGCCCGACAGAACCACGGGCAAAGGCATGCTGCCGGGAATCAGCGACCAGTCAAACACTGCCCCGGTACCGCCTTGTACGCCTTCGACAAAGGCATCGAGCAAAATCGCCTTGGCGGCATGAAAACCCTTTGCGTATTGTAGCAAATCAATCCCCGGCCTTACCCGCACTGCACGCAGGTATGGCATGCCGAAACCATTACAAAATTCCGGTGTTTCATCACCATGGAACTGCAGCAACTGCAGAGGCACCGATTCAAGGATCGTGCGCACCTCACGCGCTTCTGAGTTGACGAACAAACCAACGGGGATCACGAACGGCGGCAAGGCGGCGACTATTTCGCGTGCCCGCTCCACAGCCACGGCACGCGGGCTGCCAGCATAGAACACCAGGCCGACGGCATGCGCGCCAAGACGTGCGGCGGCGAGTGCATCTTCAATCCGGGTAATGCCGCAGATTTTTACTCTGGTGTTCATCTCAAGCCTTGGCATGTGCGAGCTGGGAAGGACCCGGCCGTGGTGCCGGCAGATTCCAGCGCGGCGCGTACTCGACCCGCATCAGGTACAGTCCGGATGCGTCGAATGTTGGCGCCGCCTTTGCACGATTGCGGCCCCGCAGTACATCATTCATCCACTTCGGCGCCTGCCGGCCGTTGCCGACGTGGACTAGGCTACCGACGATATTGCGCACCATGTGGTGCAAGAACGCATTGGCGCGGAATTCGAACTCGATGTACGGCCCGCGGCTGCGGATCGATATCTCATGCAAGGTGCGAACCGGTGATTGGGCCTGGCATTCAGCGGCGCGAAAAGCGCTGAAATCATGTTCACCCAAAAGATGTAACGCTGCGTTGCGCATGAGCGCGATATCCAGCGGTGCATGATACCAACCGACCCGGCCATGATCCGCGGCCGGACGAACCGCATCGTTGAGTAGCACGTAACGGTAACAGCGGGACAACGCGGTAAAACGCGCATGAAAGTCTTCGTGAACCCGGTGCGCCCAAGTCACAGCCATTTCCGGTGGCAACAGGGCGTTCACGCCACGAACCCATGCACTCAGCGGCCTTTCGATCACGCAATCGAAATGAACGACCTGACCGAGCGCATGCACGCCTGCGTCTGTGCGTCCCGCACAGATCGTACTGACCGGCACGCCGGCAATAGTGCTGCAGGCTGCTTCCAGTCGATCCTGGACGGCGCAACCGGCAGCCTGGGTCTGCCAGCCGCAGAAACCCCTGCCGTCATACTCAATGCCTAGGGCCAGTCTCACTGCATTATTTCCTGATCATGCTCCGCAAAAAAAGAAACCGCCGCAGGTTCGCTGCCGCGGTCCCGTTTAACAATGCGACAGTGCCCGTTCAACCGAGTGTGCTGAGCAGTTTTTGCGCCTGTTTCTGCTGCTCGGCGTCGCCCTCATTGATGACCGCCAGGAGAATTCCCTTTGCGCCGTCGTTGTCGCCCATTTCCTGGTAGGCCTTTGCCAGATCGAATTTTTGCTGGACGTCATACCAATGGCTATCCTTACCTTCGGCAGGAGCAGCCGTTGTCGAGGTGTCATCAAGGTTGATGTTCAGATCGCCAAAATCAATTTTGAAATCAAGTCTGGCATCAGCGGCTGGGGCAGCCTGATCTTTCGCTCCGATATCGGCCTCGAATGACACCGTCGGAGCCACTACCGGCTCGACATCGCCGGCATCATCCTGCACGCGGGCACGACGGCTGCGCAACGCGGCAAATGCGGCTCCACCCAATACCAGGGCAAGAATTCCGCCACCGATGACAGGCAGGTTATCCATGACCGACGGCTCCGGGGGCGGAGGCGGTGGCGCTACGACCTTGGGCTTGGTTTTCGGCTTGGTTGCGGCAGACGGTTTTTCGGCGGGCGGCGTCATTGCCTCGCCATCCTTCTTGGCCTCTGCAGACCGTGCGACATCGGCACCTTTCATGTCAGCCTTGGGAGCGAATTCAGGCTTGGTAGCAGGTTTTGCTGCTTCGGTTTTTTTCGCGTCCTTGGTCGCCTCACCTTTCTTCTGCGCGGCCGCAAGGCCCGGGCTCTTCAGCTCCGCCAGTTTCTGCATATCCTTGATAGTCTTCTCGAGCTGCACGATGCGATCGTTGGCCGTAGCTAGTTCCTTGTTACGCGCAACTAGCTCTTCTTGCAGCGTCTGGGCGCGCGCAGCACTAGTGCCGCCCTTGACTGGCTCACCCTTGGACAACTTGACGAGATCCTTGTCGCCCGCGGCAGCACCAGCGCCATCCTGCGTGGTAATCCGGCCGCGCACCGTTCTGCTGCCTTCTGCAGTCGTGGTGCCAGTGGCTTCGGCAACGCGCGCCACGTAGGCACGCCAGTCGGAAACCTGCGTACGATATTCCTTGACAGCCTCGCCCTGAGTGATGGCCGCCAGCTTCTGCGCATCAGGAACCCGTAATATCTTGCCAGCCTTTACCAGATTCATGTTGTTGCGGATAAAGGCGTTCGGGTTGCTGCGAAAAAGTCCGAGCAGCATTTGTTCCAGCGAAACACCCTCCGGCTTGAGGCCTGCCGCAATCTGGCTCAGGGTCTCGCCCTTCGCGATCGGTCCGTATTCTTGTGCCGCTGCAGCAACCGATGCGGCGGGGGCCAGAGCAGGTGCGGGAGCGGCAATAGGGCGCGTTTCCGCTTTAGGGGCCGGAGCAGAAGGCGCTGCAGCAGCCTGCGCCTGCTGTCCATATCCAGGCGGATCAAGCAACACCGTGTATTCACGCATCAACCGGCTACCGGACCAGGTCAATTCAATCAGTAGATTAACAAAAGGTTCGCTAAAAGGACGGCTGCCGGTCAACTTGAGATAAGACTGTCCATCGACGCGCTTTTCAATACTGAGTTTGATACCGACGATACCGGAGTTGTACTGGAGATTGGCTTTCTGATAGGCATCCGGCGAAGCCAGTCGGGCTTCAAGACTTGAGGCCTCATCACCTCTGACGGCCACCAGATCGATTTCCGCACTCAAAGGCTGCCCCAGACCCGACTGAACTGTGAGTCTTCCCAAACCGGCCGCGTACGACGTATGTGGCGCAAGCATCAACACCACTGCCAGTGCTTGGCTTAAAGTGAATATGCGCACCACGGCTTTCATTTCATTTTTTACAGCATAAAAAATTTAGCATCATACAGTTAGCTACGCAAGCTAATAAAATATCTAGTGTTGCCGTACAAATAAATATTTATTAAAGGATTTTTTCCATTTTCCTATTTGGGTGCTTCCACTTCAACTAGGCACCCCGCCCTGCCCGAAAATCAGGCATTTATGGCCGCACGGGTGGCTCTTTGCTGCCGTGCCATAACCCCGGCTTTGAGCAGGATGCGCAGCATGCGCCGCAAAGGCTCGGCCGCACCCCATAACAACTGGTCACCGACCGTGAAAGCAGTCAGGTAGTCGCCCCCCATCGGCAGCTTGCGCAGCCGGCCAACCGGAACCGACAGCGTGCTGGTAACCGCTGTCGGGGTCAGTTCCTTCAACGAGATTTCGCGCTGGTTTGGAACAACCTTGACCCAGTCATTGGCGCCAGCCAGCATCTGTTCAATTTCGGATAGCGGTACATCGCGCTTCAGTTTCACGGTCAGCGCCTGGCTGTGACAGCGCATCGCACCAATGCGCACACAAACGCCGTCAACCGGGATCGGACTGGCTTCCCGGCCGAGTATCTTGTTGGTTTCGGCCATACCCTTCCATTCTTCCTTACTCTGGCCGTTGCCGAGATCCTTGTCGATCCACGGCAGCAGGCTGCCGGCCAGCGGATGACCGAAGTGTTCGGTCGGCACCGCAGCTCGGCGCAGCGTATCCGCCACCACGCGATCGAGTTCAAGAATGGCAGAAGACGGGTTATCAAGCAGCGACTTGGCTGCACCATGCACCGCGCCCATCTGCGCAACCAGTTCACGCATGTTGGCGGCGCCGGCACCAGAAGCCGCCTGATAGGTCATGGCAGTCACCCACTCGACGAGATCCGCCTTGAACAGGCCAGCCATAGCCATCAGCATCAGACTGACCGTGCAGTTGCCGCCGATGAAGTTCCTGACGCCGTTTGCCAGCGCCGCATCAATGACATCGCGGTTCACTGGATCAAGAATAATCACCGCGTCGGATTGCATGCGCAGCGTGGAGGCAGCATCGATCCAGTACCCGTTCCATCCGGCGGCACGCAGTTTCGGGAACACAGTGTTAGTGTAATCACCGCCCTGGCAGGAAATCAGCACCTCCATCTTTGCCAGCGCATCAATGCTGTTGGCGTCCGCCACCGAACCCGTGGCACGACCGACATCCGGTCCCTTGCCGCCAGCTTGCGAAGTCGAGAAAAACACCGGCTCGATCAGGTCAAAATCGCGCTCGGCCAGCATGCGTTGCACGAGGACCGAGCCGACCATGCCGCGCCAGCCGATGATGCCAGTTTTTTTCATAAAAACACTATCAAAAACAAAAGACTACAATAATTTATCAGCAAATTACAGTGCGGCCACCACCGCATCGCCCATTTCGACGGTGCCGACCTTTTTCGACCCAGGCTCGAAAATATCGGGCGTGCGATAGCCGGCCGCCAGTACGCTTTTCACTGCCGCCTCGACACGATAGGCCCACTCGTCCTTGTTGAACGTATAACGCAGCATCATCGCCGTCGACAGTATGGTGGCCAGCGGATTCGCGATGTTCTTGCCGGCAATGTCCGGTGCCGAGCCGTGAATCGGTTCGTAAAGCCCGCCGCCGGAAGTATTCAGCGAAGCCGAAGGCAGCATGCCGATCGAGCCGGTCAGCATCGACGCCTCGTCGGAAAGGATGTCGCCAAACATGTTGCCGGTGACAATCACGTCGAAATGATTAGGATTGCGCACCAGCTGCATCGCCGCGTTGTCCACGTACATGTGCGACAACGCCACCTGCGGATATTGTTTCGCCACGTCGTTGACGATCTCGCGCCAGAAGCGGCTGGTCTCGAGCACGTTTTCCTTGTCGACCGAACACAGTTTCTTGCCGCGCTTCAATGCGGTCTGGAAGCCGACTTCGGCGATGCGGCGGATTTCGGGCTCTGAATAGAGCATCGTGTCGTAGCCCTCCTTGTCGCCGCGCGCGTTGTCGCGGCGTCCGCGCGGCTCGCCGAAATAAATGTCACCAGTGAGCTCACGAATGATCATCAGATCCAGTCCCGATACCACCTCGGGTTTCAGCGTCGATGCGCTGACCAGTTCAGGATAAAGCACTGCTGGACGCAGGTTGGCAAACAGCTCCAGTTCCTTGCGGATACGCAGGATACCCTGCTCGGGACGTTGCAGCCGCGGCAACGCGTCGTATTTCGGCCCGCCGACCGCGCCGCACAGCACCGCATCGGCCTGCTTGGCGAGTTTCAGCGTGGAAGGCGGCAGCGGATCGCCGTGCGCATCAAATCCGGCGCCGCCGAACGGCGCCTCCTCAAATTCCAGCTTAAGACCCTCGTCTGCCAGCCTGCGCAAAACCTTCAGCGCCTGGCCGACGATTTCGGGGCCAATGCCGTCACCGGCCAGTACAGCGATTTTCATGTCAATTCCGTAAAGGTGGCAATGCGACGCCTGCGGAGGCGGTCACGAAAAAAGCCAGGGTTGTGCTGCCTTATGCCGGGTCTCGAACGCCTTGATTTCGTCGGCATGACCCAGCGTCAGTCCGATGTCGTCGAGCCCGTTCATCATGCAGTGCTTGCGATGCGAATCGATGTCGAAGCTAAAGGTATCACCAGAAGGCGTCGTGACCGTTTGCTGCTCAAGGTCGACCGCGATCCGGTATCCCTCGTTGGTCTCGGTCTCGCGGAACAAATGATCGACGATCTTGGAATCGAGCTTTATCAGCAACAAGCCGTTCTTCAGGCTGTTGTTGTAAAAAATGTCGGCAAAGCTCGGGGCGATTATGGTCTGGATGCCGAACTGCAGCAGCGCCCACGGCGCATGCTCGCGCGATGAACCGCATCCGAAATTCTCACGTGCCAGCAGCACCGTCGCGCCGATGAAGCGCTGGCGGTTGAGCACGAAATCCTTGTTCAGCGGACGACCCGTGCTGTCCGAATCAGGTTCGCCGCGATCCAGGTAGCGCCATTCGTCGAACAGGTTTTGGCCGAAACCCGTGCGCCGGATCGACTTGAGGAACTGCTTGGGGATGATCGCGTCGGTATCGACGTTGGCCCTGTCGAGCGGAGCGACCAGCCCTTCCTTGCGTACATACTTCTCCATGACTCAGCTTTCGAAAATTCCAACCGTTCAATAAGTCGAATTCTTGATCGCTTCACCGGCCTTTTCCACGTCCTGACCGACGCCGCGAACCGTATTGCGACCCGCCGATACCATCAACGCCACCAACAAGAAAACGCGTTTCATGACCATCTCCTTGGTTATTTCAGTGTACGTACGTCGATAAAGTGCCCGGTCACCGCTGCGGCAGCGGCCATCGCCGGACTCACCAGATGCGTACGACCGCCCGGTCCCTGACGGCCCTCAAAATTGCGGTTGGAAGTTGAGGCGCAGCGTTCGCCCGGACTCAGCAAGTCCTCGTTCATGCCAAGGCACATCGAGCACCCCGGTTCGCGCCATTCAAAACCGGCTGCAGTCAGCACCTTGTCTAGGCCTTCCTGCTCGGCCTGCGCCTTGACCTGCCCCGAACCCGGAACCACCATCGCCTGCTTCACGTTCGCCGCGACTTTACGCCCTTTCGCAACTTCAGCAGCAGCGCGAATATCCTCGATGCGCGAATTCGTGCATGCGCCGATGAAGACCTTGTCAATCTTGATTTCGGTGATCGGCGTGTTCGGTTGGAGATCCATGTACTTTAGCGCGCGCTCCATCCATTCGCGCTGCACCGGATTTTTCTCCTGTGCCGGATCCGGAACCTTACCGTCGACCGTGGTCACCATCTGCGGATTAGTACCCCACGTCACTTGCGGCAGGATGTCGGCGGCATTGATGGTCACCACCTTGTCAAATTTCGCATCCGGATCGCTGACCAGTGTCTGCCAGTAAGCAACCGCCTTGTCCCATAGGGCACCCATGGGAGAAAATATCCGGCCCTTGCAATAATCGATAGTCTTGTCGTCGACCGCGACCATGCCGGTGCGCGCGCCCGCCTCGATCGCGAGATTGCACAGCGTCATGCGGCCTTCCATCGTCAGGTCGCGGATCGCGCTACCGCAGAATTCGATTGCATGCCCGGTACCGCCGGCCGTTCCGATGGTGCCGATGATGGCGAGCGCGATGTCCTTGGCGGTGACGCCAAGTCCCGTCTTGCCTTCGACAACAATCTTCATGTTCTTGTATTTCTTCATCACCATGCACTGCGTAGCGAGCACATGCTCGACTTCACTGGTACCGATGCCGAAAGCAAGCGCCGCGAAAGCACCGTGGGTGCTGGTGTGCGAATCACCGCAGACCACAGTCATTCCCGGTAGCGTCGCACCGTTCTCCGGCCCGATCACGTGCACAATGCCTTGGCGCTTGTCTAGAAACGGAAAATAGACCTTGGCCTTGAATTCCTTGATGTTCTTGTCGAGCGTCTCGACCTGCAGGCGCGACACCGGGTCAGTAATACCGTCAATGCCCTTGTCCCAGTTGCGCGTCGGCGTGTTGTGATCTGCGGTCGCTACCACAGTGTCCACGCGCCAAACCTTGCGGCCGGCCAGTTTCAGGCCTTCATAGGCCTGCGGACTGGTCACCTCGTGCACTAGATGACGGTCAATATAAATGAGGGACGTGCCGTCAGCTTCCTGCCGGACGAGATGGCTGTCCCAGAGCTTGTCGTATAGGGTTTTGCCTGCCATGACACTCATTCGTTAAATCACTGAAACCGTTGATTATCCCACAGGGATGCCCGCTCTTGAATGCACTGTGTCACGCCCGGTTTCAGGTGTTTTCCTTCAGCCCCTTCCACAGTACGGCCGCGGCCGCCAGCGCACAAACCCCCGATAGTGTGAATGTCAGTCCAGCACCGAGCCCGCTCCAGGCATAACCGCTGGCCAGTCCGCCGATGGTGCCGCCGAATCCATAGGCTAGGCTGCCGTAGATAGCCAGTCCGCGCGCCTGGTGGCGGCCGCGAAACAGTTTGTGCACGACGCCGATCGCCGCCGCATGAAATGAACCGAAACTCGCCGCATGTAGAGTCTGCGCTGTAAACAGCAGCACAATACTTTCTGCACCCCAGCCGATGACCACGAAACGCAGTGCCGCCAGCAAAGTGCTGGCCACCAGGATCTGGCGCAACGTGTACGCGCGATAGAGCCGCGACATCCAGATGAAAATGCCAATCTCGCAAACCACGCCCAGCGCCCACAGCCAGCCGGCGAGCGATTTGCTGTAGCCGTGATCGACCAGATGGATGGTGTAGAACGTGTAGTACGGCCCGTGCGCCGCTGCCAGAAGCGCGGAAGCGACCACCAGCGCGATCACCGCGGGCTTGCGCACTACCTGCCACACCGGCAAGGCGTCGTCGCTGTGCGCCACCACCGGCGCTTCAGCCACCGCATACGACAGCAACAGCATGCAGGCCATCAGGCCCAGCACCACCCACAACAGCACGCGGGGGTGGGCGAAGTCGAGCAGATAACCCACCGCCACCACGGCGGCGATGAATCCCACTGACCCCCAGACCCTGATCCGGCCATATCGCGCAATTTCATCTCCCAGCCGCGTCAGCGTGGTGGCTTCGACCAGCGGCAGCGCCGCGCTCCAGAAAAAGGTCATCGCTAGCAGCACGCAGAACAACAGCGTGAAACTGTCGCCCGCAAACACGCCGAGAAACGTGAGAGTGCCGGCCGTTCCTGAAAGACGCACGATGCCGATGCGGCGTCCGCTGTGATCGGCCAGCCAACCCCACAGATGCGGCGCGATGATACGCGAGAGTTGCGGCAGCGCCATCAGCATGCCGATTTCGACGGCGCTGCTACCGACCGAATTCAAATACAGCGCGAAAAATGGCGCGAACGCGCCGAGATAGGCGAAGTAAAAAAAGTAAAACGAGGAAAAACTTAAAAAATTCGGCTTGGACATGGGCTGCCTCGCGCGGCAGTCCGCACTCATTTATAACCTGTTGTTTTTAAAGATTATTAAGCTTCGTCCGGATCAGGATCTTCGGCCGCTTTCGCTGAAAGCAGTTTGTCGATCACCGACTGCGGCACCTGCGCCGCAATCACCGGCGTTGCGGTTTTGACGTCGGCGTTCTGCGCATGCTGGCGCAACGCATGATCCATCAGCGTCAGCGCCAGCATTGCTTCGCAGATCGGCGTGGCACGGATGCCGACGCAGGGGTCATGACGGCCGTGAGTCTCGATCATCGCCGCCTTGCCGGCGGTATCGATGGTGTGGCGCGCAAGGCGAATGCTCGAGGTCGGCTTCACCGCAACGTTGACCACGATGTCCTGTCCAGTGGAAATACCGCCAAGCACTCCACCGGCGTTGTTCGACACAAAGCCTTGGGGCGTCATTTCATCCGAATGCTCGGTGCCTTTTTGCACAATCGCCGCAAAACCAGCTCCGATCTCGACCCCCTTCACCGCATTGATGCTCATCATGTTGTAGGCGATATCGGCGTCGAGCTTGTCGTAGACCGGCTCACCAAGGCCTACCGGCACTTTGGATGCAACAGTCGTGATCTTCGCGCCCACTGAATCGCCGGACTTGCGCAGCTTGTCCATGAAGGTTTCGAGTTCATCGACGATTTTTGCATTTGGCGCAAAGAACGGATTATTGCCAACCTCGTCCCAGTCTACAAACGGAATCTCGACGGGGCCCAGTTGCGACATATAGCCACGGATCAACGTGCCGTATTTTTCGTGCAGCCATTTTTTTGCGATGGCACCTGCGGCGACGCGCACCGCAGTCTCGCGCGCCGACTGACGGCCACCGCCGCGGTAATCGCGGATGCCATACTTCTGCCAGTAAGTGTAATCAGCATGCCCGGGACGGAACAGGTCCTTGATCTTCGAGTAGTCCTTGCTGCGCTGATCGGTGTTGCGGATCAGCAGACCAATAGGTGTTCCGGTGGTTTTCCCCTCGAATACCCCGGAGAGGATTTCAACCTTGTCTTCTTCTCGACGCTGGGTAACGTGACGGGAAGTACCGGGCTTGCGGCGATCCAGTTCGAGCTGAATGTAGGCTTCAGTCAATGCCAGGCCGGGCGGGCAGCCATCGATCACGCAACCGATAGCCGGTCCGTGCGATTCGCCGAAGGAAGTGACACAAAACAGTTTGCCCAGCGTGCTGCCCGACATGACCTGAAAACTCCCGTAAAATCAATCATGAAGTGTAGCATAGCCATTACCGCTATCGATGCTCAGGCGATGAGCAAAAAACCAGATCCGGACAAGATTAAGGGCCCAGGGGGGCTCAACATGCGCGAGCTGCATGAGCTCGTCAAAAAGAGTCATACCCTTGATCAGGCAGGGCGCATGCCAAACGCTTTGAAGCAGCCGCAGAACCGATGGCAGCGTTTGGCGCGTTACGTCTGGGACCGGAAAAAAGGTTAATCCACCGTTTTCTGCGCGTCGTCCGTTTCGCGACTCCCCGGCGGCACCGGCGCGCATCACCACCCCATACGGCGCCAATCAGCGCTCCTGCGAATAATCCGATGAACTACATCTCGATTACTCCAGGCTGTTGCTACTTCCAGTCACCGCGCAATGCCGCGACAGCGTGCTGAAGGCCTTCAGGTGTCGCGGCCTTCGGTTCAACCGGCTGGCCGACCGTCAGCGCGATCTTCCTGAACGGACGCAGCCGCATGAGGTTGCTCATCGCAGAACCATCCCTGCGGCTGAAAAAACTTCCCCACAGCCCCTGCAGTGCCATCGGTATCACCGGTACCGGCGTGCGGTCGAGAATACGCCTGATGCCCGGACGGAACGGATACAGCTCACCGGTATCCGTAATCCTGCCCTCGGGGAATAATCCAATCAAATCTCCGGCCGCCAGGCCTCTGGCGATTTCCTCGTAGGCCGCATCCAGCATTGCTGCATCCTCTTTCGCCGGCGCAATCGGTATGCAGCGACTAGTGCGGAAAATGAAATTTAGCAACGTGATTTTAAAAATTCTATGGTCTATTACAAAACGGATGGGGCGGCGGCAGGCCGCGGCAATGATCAACGCATCGACGAAACTAACATGATTACAGACCAGCACCGCGGCACCCTTGTCGGGAATATCTTCATACCCCTGCTTCTCGACCCGGTAGACCGTGTGGATCAGTAACCATACCAAGAAGCGAATCAGGAATTCCGGAACCAGGGTATAGATGTATACCGCTACCACCGCATTGAGAATTCCCGTCAACATAAACAACTGCGGGATCGTCAACCCCAGTTGCAGTAATAGTACTGCCGCAACAGCAGCAATCACCATGAAGAGCGCATTCATGATGTTGTTGCCAGCCATGATCCGCGCCTGGTGCGCCGGATCGCTGCGACTCTGGATCAGCGCATAGAGCGGCACGATGTAAAGGCCGCCAAAGACGCCGATCAGGACAAGATCGAGCAGCACGCGCCAGATCCCCGGCTGCTGCAGCATGGCCGCCGCGCCCAGCGCATCAGCGACCACCGTCGGTGAAGCCAGATACAGGTCTGCGGCAAGAATCGTCATGCCGATAGAACCGAACGGCACCAGGCCAATCTCGATCTTGTGCCCGGACATCCTTTCACACAGCAGCGAACCGAGACCGATACCAATGCTAAAAACCGCTAGTAGCAGCGTGACCACCGTTTCATTACCGCCAAGCACGGCCCGCGTGTAATTGGGAAACTGCGACAGAAACAACGCGCCGTAGAACCAGAACCACGAGATGCCAAGTATGGACAGGAACACGGTGCGGTTGGTGCGCAGAAAACGGATGTTGCGCCAGGTCTCCGTGATGGCATTCCAGTTAATCTGAAGTTGCGGACCAGGTGCGGGCGACTCCGGGACTGAAAGGCTCGCCCAATAGCCTGCAACGGCAATCGTGACGACAATCGCTGATATCCACGCCACGCCCGCCGGTTTGATGCCGACCAGTACGCCGCCGAGGATCGTGCCGAGTAGGATGGCAATGAACGTACCGGCATCGATCAGGCCGTTGCCGCCAACCAGTTCTCCCTTGCGTAGGTGCTGGGGCAGATAGGCGTATTTCACCGGGCCGAATAGGGCTGACTGCGCACCCATCAGGAACAGTGCGGCCAGCAGCAGCGCCAGGCTTTGCAGGAAAAACCCGAGCGCAGCCAGAATCATGATCGCCACTTCCAACAATTTGATCCAGCGCATCATCGCGGCCTTCTCGTATTTGTCCGCCAGCTGGCCGGCCGTCGCCGAAAACAGGAAAAACGGAAGAATGAACAGTCCGGCGCAGAGATTGACCAGCACATCGGTATTCAGCGTCGAGAGGCTGGCGCCCTGAAACGCAAGCAACACCACCAGCGCATTCTTGAACACGTTGTCGTTGAACGCGCCGAGAAACTGCACGCCGAAGAACGGCGCGAAGCGGCGCTCGGTCAGCAAACAGAACTGGCTGTGCTTGCTCATCGCCCGCCATCACCTCCAACCGGCTTGCGTGATTTTTTTATGCAAACCAATGTTTTTATTATTATTTGTTTTTAAGTAGCGCCGCACCCCATGCTACACCGAAGCCCGTACAAGCGCTGGCCACGGCACCCAGACCACCCTTGCAGGTATGCGCCGAGAGATCCACGTGTATCCATGGCCTCTGGCCGGTAAACCGCTGGAGCAGGCGCGCAGCAAGAATATGATCCGCTTCGCCATCGAGCGTACATTGCTTGACGTCGGCCACCGCGCTGTCGAGCGCACTGTCGTAATCGTCATCCATCGGGAACGCACACACGCGCTCGCCGGATGAACTGCCGGCCTGCAGCGCCTGCCGAGTTAGCCCCTCGCTGGTCGCAAAAATCCCGCTGTAGCGGCTGCCTACCGCGACATGCATCGAACCGGTCAGCGTTGCAAAGTCGACGATCACGTCCGGCTTGGCGCGTGCCGCTAACGTCAGGGTGTCGGCCAACACCATGCGGCCTTCAGCATCGGTGTGCACAACCTCGATCGTGGTGCCGTTCAATGCAGTGACCACGTCGTTTTGCTTGTAGGCGCGCGGACTCAGATCGTTCTGCGCCAGCGCCAGCCAGCAGTCGATGTTGATTTTCTGCTTCGCCGCCGTCGCCGCAGCGAGTATCCCCAGCGCCACAGCCGAGCCGTTCATATCCTCGTGCATGCCCATCATGTAGCGTGCCGGCTTTAGGTTGTGGCCACCGGTATCGAAGCAGATGCCCTTGCCGACCAGCGCAATGTTTTTTTTCGCACCGCGCGGACGATAGCGCAGACGCACGATGGCAGCATCTTCCTGATCGCTGCCCTGCGCCACCGCGCAGAACGCGCCTGCACCCATGCGACGCAAGCGGTTGAAATCATATTCTTTGTGCGACCAGCCGTTTTTCCGCGCTAGAGTTCGCAGCCGCTGGCGATAAGCACCGGGCGTCAGTTCGTTCGGCGGCAGCGCCGTGAGTTCCCGGCACAGCACATTGCCTTCCGCAACTGCACGCGCCTCCGTGAAACCGCCGGCATCGTGATAGCCAAACACCCGGATCAGTTTCAGCGGTTTTGCCGAGGGCTTGGACTTGCGCTCGGGCAGCACGATGCCGTTGACCCAGGCCACGTATACCGCACTCTCAGCAAGCCCCCGGCGTGCCGTCGCGCTGCCGGCCACCAGAACAGTCAATTCTTCGGGATGCTCGGCAAGCAACATGGACAATGCCTTGCGCAGCAGCGTATGCCGCTCGAACACGGTTTTTTTCGGATCCGGTATCACCCATACCGCCAGCGCGCCATCGGCCGTCTGCGCACTGACCGGCGCTTTTGCCAATTCGGCAATCTTGCTGCGCCGGCGCTGCAGCGCCTGTCCGAGCACATCGCCCAGCGGCAGCGAAGACTGCAAAGTGCCCGCCGGAGCGACAATCAGCAGATGGCGCGCCCGCGCCAGTTGTTTGCTTTCAGGCAATCCGCACTCCGTCTGCAGCCGTGCAATCATCATGGCCATCCGTGAAAGAAAGTCAGCGTGATTATAACGGGACGGGTATCGCGGCCTGTTAAAATGAACAGCATCCGCATTTCACCAGACCTTTACCCGCAATATGCGCGCCTATCTCGACCTGCTGCGCCACGTGCTTGATCACGGCACACGCAAATCCGACCGTACTGGCACCGGGACGATTTCAGTGTTTGGCGCCCAGTTGCGGTTCGACCTTGATTCCGGATTCCCGCTGCTGACGACCAAAAAAGTCCACCTCAAGTCGATCATCCACGAACTGTTGTGGTTCCTGAAAGGCGAGACCAATACCCGCTACTTAAAGGAAAACGGCGTCACCATCTGGGACGAATGGGCCGGACCAGATGGCGAGCTTGGCCCGGTCTACGGTTATCAATGGCGCTCCTGGCCAAAGCCGTCCGGCGGTCACATCGACCAGATCGAACAGGTTCTGTCGCAGCTGAGACACAATCCCGATTCCCGGCGAATGATCGTCTCGGCCTGGAACGTCGCCGATCTCGACAGAATGGCGCTGATGCCGTGCCACGCCTTTTTCCAGTTCTACGTGGCCGACGGCAGGCTCTCCTGCCAGCTTTACCAGCGCAGCGCCGACATGTTCCTTGGCGTACCCTTCAATATTGCCTCCTACGCGCTGCTGACCATGATGATCGCCCAGGTCACCGGGCTAAAGCCCGGAGACTTCGTACATACCTTCGGCGACACGCACATTTATCTGAACCATCTTTATCAGGTCAACGAACAGTTGTCACGACTACCGCGCGCGCTGCCGCGGATGAAGCTGAACCCGGCGGTGAAGGACCTGTTCGCATTCTGCTACGAGGACTTCACCCTCGAAAACTATGATCCGCACCCGGCGATCCGCGCTCCGGTGGCGGTGTGAGCATGACCAGAAAGCCGAGCCTGTCGCTGATCGTGGCGATGGCAAAAAATCGGGTCATCGGCGCTGGCGGAAAAATTCCGTGGCACCTGCCTAACGAACTGCAGTTGTTCAAGAAGGTCACGATGGGTCACCACATCATCATGGGTCGAAAAACCTGGGAGTCGATCAACCGCCTGCTGCCAGGACGCACCTCTGTCATAGTCACCCGCAGGGATGATTTCACCGTTGCCGGCGCCAAAATCGCGTACACGCTAGATAAAGCCGTGGCACTGTGCGCGGGTGATGAGGAAATTTTCGTGATCGGTGGCGGAGAACTGTATGCTGCCGCGCTGCCACTGGCCCACCGCATCTATCTCACCGTCGTCGATGCCGAGCCTGCAGGTGATACGCGCATGCCCGAATTCGATGCAACACAATGGCGGCTTACCAGAACGCAGCAGTTTCACAAGGATGATCGTCATGCACACGATTACCGCTTCGAGGTTCACGAACGTGTAGCGGGCTAGGTTTTTCGTCACGTTGCTAGCAGCAGTTTTGCGGCACGGTTTACGCGCAGAGCAACGTCATCATCAACGAACTGACGGGTTGTCTCGAAGTATCACTTCCCGATGCATCTGAATGAAATTGAATACCGCCTCAACCACCGAAAAGAGAACGTTTTAAAGCAGTTTTTGAAAATCTATTTTGGTTACGTTTCGCCCTAATTACCTAAATTAATTAAAGCAAATACTTGAATTTACCATCAGTCGCCAGTCACGCAATCCACGAAATAGCGCAATTGCCCGTTACCGTTTTCAGCGACGAGACCGTGAATGTCTGTCTCAAAACCCGGGAAGTGCTGGTTGAACGCGCGTGCGAATTGCAGATAGCGCACGATGGTGGCATTGAAACGTTCACCCGGAATCAGCAACGGAATGCCCGGCGGATACGGCGTCAGCAGCACGCTGGTCACACGACCTTCGAGCTTGTCGATCTCGACACGCTCGATCTTGCGGTGAGCCATCCGCGCCCAGGCCTCGCCCGGAGGCATCGCCGGCTGCATGTCCGAGAGGTACATCTCGGTGGTGAGACGCGCAATGTCGTTCGTCTTGTAAACACCGTGAATCTGCTCGCACAGATCCTTAAGACCGATTTTTTCGTAGCGCGGACAGCGGTTGATGAACTCCGGAAGCAACCGCCAAAGCGCGCGGTTGTTGTCGTAGTCGTCCTTGAACTGCTGCAGCTCGGTGACCATCGTGTTCCAGCGACCCTTAGTAATGCCGATGGTAAACATGATGAAGAACGAATAGAGGCCGGTCTTCTCGACGATGATGCCGTGCTCGGCCAGATATTTAGTCACCACCGCGGCCGGGATACCGCTCTTGGCGAATTTGCCGGTCACGTCGAGGCCCGGGGTGATCACCGTCGCCTTGATCGGATCCAGCATGTTGAAGCCCGGCGCCAGATTACCGAACCCGTGCCAGCGCTCCGATGGCCGCAGTATCCAGTCGTCGCGGTTGCCGACGCCCTCGTCGGCCAGCCGCTCCGGCCCCCACACCTTGAACCACCAGTCCTTGCCGAACTCGTTATCGACCTTGCGCATCGAGCGGCGAAAATCCAGTGCCTCCATGATCGATTCCTCTACCAGCGCCGTGCCGCCCGGCGGCTCCATCATTGAAGCAGCGACGTCGCAGGACGCGATGATTGCGTACTGCGGACTGGTCGATGTGTGCATCAGGTAGGCCTCGTTGAAGGTGTCGTAGTTGAGCTTGCGCTTCTCACTGTCCTGCACCAGGATCTGCGATGCCTGCGACAGGCCGGCGAGCAGCTTGTGCGTCGACTGCGTCGAGAACACGATCGATTCCTTGGTGCGCGGGCGGTTGCGGCCGATTGCATGCATGCCGTGATAGAACTTGTGAAACGTCGCATGCGGCAGCCATGCCTCGTCAAAGTGCAGCGTATCGATCTTGCCGTCGAGCATTTCCTTGATGGTGTCAACGTTGTAGAGGATGCCGTCGTAGGTGCTTTGGGTGATAGTCAGCACGCGTGGCTTAGATTTTGATTTGGCCGCAAACGGGTTGGCGCGGATTTTCTTTTCGATGTTCTCCCAACGGAATTCCTCAAGCGGGATCGGTCCGATAATGCCGAAATGGTTGCGGGTCGGCGTCAAGAACACCGGCACCGCGCCGGTCATCGTGATCGCATGTAGGATCGACTTGTGGCAGTTGCGGTCGACGATCACCACGTCGCCAGGCGCCACCGTCGAATGCCACACCATCTTGTTCGAGGTCGAAGTGCCGTTGGTGACGAAGAATAGGTGGTCGCAGTTGAAGATGCGCGCCGCATTGCGCTCTGAGGCCGCGACCGGACCCGAATGGTCGAGTAGCTGCCCAAGTTCGTCGACCGCGTTGCAGACGTCGGCGCGAAGCAGGTTTTCGCCGAAGAACTGGTGGAACATCTGCCCCACAGGGCTTTTCAGGAAGGCGACTCCGCCGGAATGCCCCGGGCAGTGCCAGGAGTAGGAGCCGTCCTGCGCGTAGTGCGTCAGCGCGCGGAAAAACGGTGGTGGCAGGCTGTCCATGTAGGTGCGCGACTCGCGCACGATGTAGCGGGCCACAAATTCCGGCGTGTCCTCGAACATGTGGATGAAGCCATGCAGTTCGCGCAGCACGTCGTTCGGGATGTGGCGCGAGGTATGCGTTTCGCCGTAGAGAAAAATTGGAATATCGGCATTGCGGAAGCGGATCGCCTTGACGAAGGTGCGTAGTTCCTCGATGGTTGACGCCAGCTCTTTCTCGGAAAAATCATCGTCGTCAACCGACAGGATAAAAGCCGATGCCCGAGACTGCTGCTGTGCGAAGGATGACAGGTCGCCGTAGCTGGTGACCCCAAGCACCTCCATACCCTCTTCTTCGATTGCCTTGGCCAGCGCACGGATGCCCAGCCCGCTCGCATTCTCTGAGCGGAAATCCTCGTCGATGATGATGACCGGAAAGCGGAATCTCATATCGCGCGTATGGTAAGGCGGAACGCCCTCAAGTCAAAGACTTTTCCGGCCTCGGTTGCCGCTGCCGCGGCGGATTTACTACGTATTCTGGACGACGATTTTGGGGAACGCGGCGGAATGATCCTGCTGCTTCTCGGCGATCTTCACCGCGACGCGGCGCGCGATCTGGCGGTAGATCTCGGCAATGCGGCCATCAGGGTCGACAACCACCGTCGGCTTGCCGGAATCAGCTTGTTTGCGGATGTTGATATCCAGCGGCAGCGCGCCGAGCATTTCGACGTTGTAATCGGCACCCATGCGGGCGCCGCCGCCCTCGCCGAAAATGTGCTCCTCGTGGCCGCACTTGGAACAGATGTGCAGCGACATGTTTTCGACGATGCCGAGGATCGGAATGCCGACTTTCTCAAACATTTTCAAGCCCTTACGCGCGTCTATCAGCGCAATGTCCTGCGGGGTGGTGACGATCACCGCCCCGGTGACAGGCACGCGCTGCGCCAGCGTCAACTGGATATCACCGGTGCCCGGGGGAAGGTCGACAATCATGTAGTCGATGTCGCGCCATTTGGTTTCGTTAAGCAATTGTTCCAGCGCCTGGGTCACCATCGGTCCGCGCCATACCATCGGCGTTTCGGTATCGATCAGAAAACCGATCGACATCGCCTGCAGGCCGTGGCCTTCCATCGGCTCCAGCGACTTGCCGTCTTTCGATTCCGGACGGCCGGCGATACCTAGCATCATCGGCTGCGATGGGCCGTAGATATCGGCGTCGAGCACGGCGACGCGGGCGCCTTCGGCGGCCAGCGCCAGAGCAAGATTCACCGCGGTGGTGCTCTTACCGACGCCACCCTTGCCGGAGGCAACGGCAATGATATTCTTGACCCCCGCAACCAGCTTCACGCCGCGCTGTACCGCATGAGGCACGATCTTCATCGAAACATTGACCGACACGCTGCCGATGCCCGGAAGGGTTTTCAGCTTGGCAGTGATTTCCTTGCGGATCGGCTCGATCTGGCTTTTCGCTGGATAGCCCAGCAGCACATCCAGCGACACATTGTTGCCGTCGACCTTGATGTTCTTCGCTGCCTTGCCTGTGACGTAATCAGTCCGGGTGTTCGGATCAGTCAGCTGTTTCAGCGCGGTCTGTACGTCCTGCTCGGTGATGGCCATGATGCGGGTTCCGTCGGATTGGTAGTCAGCCCGCGATTGTAGCGAGTTTGCACCCCCGGACCAATCACAACCCAATGCCGGCAAAGGTTTTTTTGCCCTCTGGCGAAAGAAGTCCGATAACAGACGTGTTTAATCGGGGACCACAACCGGATTGAATAGAATTGTTTGTTACAATTCAATCCTTTAGCTCCACATTCCTTCCCCATCCATGTCGTCACGCCGCATTCTGGTTACGTCTGCGCTGCCGTATGCCAACGGCGCGATCCACCTCGGCCACCTGGTCGAATACATTCAGTGCGACATCTGGGTGCGTTTCCAGCGCATGCAGGGCCATGAGATCCATTACGTAGGCGCCGACGACACCCACGGCACGCCCGTCATGTTGCGCGCAGATGCCGAGGGCATAACCCCGGAGCAGTTGATCGAGCGCGTGTGGAAGGAACACAAGCGCGATTTCGACGCCTTCGGCATCAGTTTCGACAACTACCATTCGACGCACTCGGACGAAACCCGGGAACTTTCGGAAGAGTTCTACAAGCGCCTCAATTCCGCGAAGCTGATCGCTCGCCGCGACGTCGAGCAGTTCTACGACCCGGTCAAAGCCATGTTCCTGCCCGACCGTTACATCAAGGGGGAGTGCCCGAAGTGCGGCGCCAAGGACCAGTACGGCGATTCCTGCGAATTCTGCGGCGCAACCTACTCGCCCACCGACCTCAAGAACCCCTACTCCACGGTGTCCGGCGCAGCGCCGGTACGCAAGTCCTCCGAGCATTACTTCTTCAAGCTCGGCGAGTGCGCCGAATTCCTGCAGCAATGGACCCGTTCCGGCACGCTGCAGCCCGAAGCCGCTAACAAGATGGCGGAATGGTTCGCCTCAGGACTCAACGACTGGGACATCTCGCGCGACATACCCTACTTCGGCTTTCCGATCCCCGGCACCGACGGCAAAAAGTTCTTCTACGTCTGGCTAGACGCACCGGTGGGCTACTTCGGCAGCTTCATTAACTACGTCAACAAACAGAAAGCCGCCAGCAGAACTATCGACGCCGACGCCTTCCTCAAGCTGGGCGGCGACACCGAACTGGTGCACTTCATCGGCAAGGACATCCTCTACTTCCACGCGCTGTTCTGGCCGGCGATGCTGAAGAATGCCGGCTTTCGCACACCGACCAGCGTATACGCCCACGGCTTCCTCACCGTCAACGGCGAAAAGATGTCGAAATCGCGCGGCACTTTCATCACTGCCGAGAGCTACATCACCCAGAACCTCAATCCGGAATGGCTACGCTATTACTACGCTGCCAAGCTCAATTCGACGATGGAAGACATCGACATGAACCTGGATGACTTCGTCGCGCGGGTTAACAGCGATCTTGTGGGTAAGTACATCAATATCGTAAGCCGAGCCGCGGGATTCCTGACCAAAAATTTTAATGGCCAACTAGCGCCGGAAGTGATTGAAGGTACAAAAGCCAATAGCCCTCTCAATCTAAAGGCTTTGGCTATCGAAGAAGAAATAGCCACTGCATACAACAGCCGAGAATATGGTCGTGTCATACGCACTGTTATGCGCATTGCGGATGAAATCAATCAGTATTGGGACTCAAAGAAACCTTGGGAACTCGCCAAGCAGAAAGAATCTTCACCCGCATTACATGAAATATGCACTGACTGCGTTAACGCCTTTTACAAATTAACGATTTACCTGGCTCCGATAATTCCGAATACTGCACATGCTGTCGCAAAGTTGATGGGGGTATCGCCCCCGCTTATCTGGTGTGATCTTGGCACGCGCCCAGAAAAGATTCCTGCCAATCGCTCACTAAAATCGATTGCCCAGTACAAACACCTGATGACCCGCATCGACCCCAAACAGGTCACAGCACTGGTCGAAGCCAACAAGGAAAGTTTTAAACCCACCGCACCTGCCGCGAAACCGGAAAAGACAAAATCAACGGAGAACGCCGTGGAAACCGCTACCGCAACAAACACCATCACGATCGACGATTTTTCGAAGATCGACCTGCGCGTCGCGCGCATCGCCAGCGCCGAGCACGTCGAAGGCGCCGACAAGCTGCTGAAGCTGACACTTGAAGTCGGTGAGCTCGGCACCAAACAGGTCTTCGCCGGGATCAAGTCGGCCTACGCACCGGAACAGCTGCAGGGACGGCTAACGGTGATGGTCGCCAATCTAACGCCGCGCAAGATGAAATTCGGCCTGTCCGAAGGTATGGTGCTGGCTGCGAGCGGCGACGCACCGGGCCTGTTCATCCTCTCGCCTGACTCCGGCGCGCATCCGGGCATGCGCATCAAGTAACCCGTACGAATCCGACAGATTCAAGGGCAGCCGCGGCACCCGCACTTTCATCTGCACCGTCGCCTTCATCGTCATCGTCGAGTATTCTAAGAAATCGGTAGCGGACCAGTTGGCCGTCAAGCAGCTGCTCAATGCCCTGCTGTGGCGCTGACCAATGTGTCCGGCAAGGACCGTATAATTCTTAACACTGGTGACAGCGCCGCGGTGAATTTTCTCGGCAAGCCTGAGGAAGGTCTGTTACTCGGGCTTGCGCTGCGCAACGCGCTGACCGGGTCGACCGATGACGCGCTGAAGCTGGGCATCGGTATCAACCTCGGTCTGATACGACTGATCAAGGAAATCAACAATTAACCCAACATCATCGGCGACAGCATCAACGTCGCACAGCGCGTGATGGACTTGGCCAAGCCCGCCGACGCAACGCGCGCAATCGTGCTCGACATGCAGAAAACCATCAACGTGGACAACACTGGCCTGGAAATACTCGAAGCGTTACGCCGCAAGATAGCGAAAAACGTCAAGACGCTGATCATCACCGAAGCCGACATCCAGCCTCTGTCCCTGTTCCAGAGATCAGGATTCAGCCTGAGGCTTGGCGCAGAAAACCTGCTGCCGAGCCTGGCTGCCGGAGCCGCCCGCGGCATGCAGGTCGCTAAAACTACCTGAAGGCGCTCACGGCAAACCCGAGCCCCAGCGACCTTAAGACCCCGCAACTAAAAGGGGCGGCCCTGGCCGCCCCTGTGATTACCCTGAAACCCGCTTATGGACGCAGGTAGGCGTAACCTTCGCGCTGCTGCAGGCGGGTGATTTCAGCCACGCCGGAAGGCACGAATGAAGCCTCGGGAATGAACTTGCTCGCCGGCAACTTGCGGTTACGCAGCGTAATCTTGCAGATATCAAATTTCACGCCCTTGGCTTTAAGCTGCTCGACGCGGATGTTGTACGGATTACCCTGCTTATCCTTGGCGCCGTCAAACAGGAAATCAACGCCGCGGGCATGGGTAACCACGACAATCCTGGCCTTAGGATTGACCTCGAGGTGATTACCGATATTGCGCAACGCGCCGATAGCCTGAGCGTCGGCATTGTTGATGTGATAGACCACCTTGTCTTCGGCTACATTGGCCTTGGCATCAACGCCGCCACCAGTACTTGCGCAGCCGGAGGCCAGCACGACCGCGGCCAATGCCCCTCCAATAACAGCATGTCTCATAAATTCCTCCTATCAGATAATAAGTCGAATTATTTTCTTCATTTCCAGCCGATTTCATCCTACCCCGGGGACTTAACCATAGCAACTTGATCGGAAATCGCACAGCCATGAAAAATGCGTGACAAGTCATCTGCAAATCCTTGGCCGGGTATGGGGAGTTGGATTCCGCAACCATATTGAGTATAAGTCACGGGAAATCGGCATCAGCGGATGGGTACGCAACCGCAGGGACGGCAGCGTTGAAGCGGTAATCAGCGGAGAACGGACCGCAGTGGAAATCATGATCTACTGTGCACGGCGCGGACCCCGCGCAGCGAGTGTCACCAAGGACAGGATCAACTTATCCAGAGGTGATTTTCCGGATTCGAGGTACGTCCTAATGCCTGAGCAGGCAGCAAAACTCAGTGCGGGGTAGCGGCGGCGCCAGCGTGTATGGCCGTGGCCCGTACTATCAGGAGGTCGGCTTCGTCCTTGCGTCCCAGGGCTTCTACCGCGAGCGCCAGATTGTTGAGCAGCACTGCAACAGCCGGCTCAGCGGGCCCCAGTGCCTGCTCGCGCAGCGTTAGCACTTTCCGCAGTGCCTGTTCCGCCTCGGGATAACGACTGGCAAAGCGCAGCAGCAGACCCAAAGTGGCAAGACTCTGATCTATCGCTCGATGGCTGTTGCCAAACGTGAGCCTGGCTTCGGCAACGGCATCACGGGCCAGCAGTTCGGCCTGCGCGATGTTGCCGCGCTGCATCTGGGCATTTTCCTGGCCGATCAGTATCTTCCGGATAACGCAATCCCAGGCGCGGCACACAAGGCGATAAGCGTACCCAGCCCAAGAAGCAGTTGCTTACCCGACATTGCCGTACAAGATGTTGACGTTCTCGGGCTTCAGCCATTCCCCGAGGGAACGGATCAGATCCTCGTTGAGATTGACCTGCCAGTCCTCTCCCAGCCTTACTTCACAGCACACACCGTTGCCGGTGTATTCCACCGCAACTGGACAGGAACCCTTACGATGCGGCGCCAGTAGCTCCTTCAGTTTCTTCCCGGAAGATTGGCCGTTACACACCAGGCGGATGCCGCGCGCATAGCGGTTGCGTGCCTCGTTAAGATCAAGAACGTTCATCGCCTCCAGCCGCAGAGTGTTGTCCCCGCCATTGCCGTTCTCTCCCTCCGATTCGGCAGTGCGGTAACGCTGGCGTCCGCGGACCTCGATCAGCAGCAGTTCGTCTTCGCGCAGTTTGTGGCGGAAACGGTCAAACGCTTCACGATAGACCACGACCTCGTGTTTGCCGGTGTCATCAGCGAGCAACACGATGCCCATTCGCCCGCTGGCCGCATTCTGTACCCGCACCGACAGCACCACTCCGGCAATGGTGACGTTGCGCCTGGCAAGATCACTAGGTGACTGCAGCTCACCGATCTTTTTAGTAACCATGCGCCGCACTTCATCGCGATAGACATTGAACAGATGGTCGCTGCGGTAATAACCCAGCGCAAGTTTTTCGTTCTGCAGCAATTCCTTCTTGCTCCAGCGGGGAACGTTGGTAGGCGCAACCACCCGCGGTGCATCGACTGCATCGCCGAACAGACTGGTTTGAGACGCCGCACGGCTGGCCTGCTCCGCACTTTCCAGCGCGAGACCGATGCACGCCATCAACTCGGCCCGGTTGTCGTTGACGCCATCGAAGGCGCCGGCACGCACCATCGACTCGACCATGCGGCGATTCACCAGCCGCTTGTCGACGCGATGACAGAAATCGAAGAGATCCTGGAACGGACCGCCGGCAGTGCGAATCTCGACGATATGATTGATCGCCCCTTCGCCGGTTCCCTTGATACCACCAAGACCGTAACGGATGCTTTTTTCATCGACCGGCTCGAAGCGGTAAACCCCACCATTGATGTCGGGGGCCAGCACGTCCAGCCGGTTGTCGCGCGCATCATCCACCAGCTGCTGCACCTTGTCGGTGTCATTCATCACCGCTGACATGTTGGCGGCCATGAATGCCGCCGGATGATGCGCCTTCATGTAAGCGGTCTGGTAGGCAACCAGCGCGTAAGCAGCGGCATGAGACTTGTTGAATCCGTAACCGGCAAACTTTTCCATCAGGTCGAACAGTTCGTCGGCCTTGCGCGCATTCAGGCCGTTGTCCGCGGCGCCCTTCTGAAACAACCCCCGGTGTTCCGCCATCTCCTCGGGCTTCTTCTTGCCCATGGCGCGGCGCAGCAGGTCGGCGCCGCCCAGGCTGTAGCCGCCGATGATC
>JAYOED010000109.1:0-5808 GCA_038106575.1 Burkholderiales bacterium | reverse complement strand
GGTAGAGGACGTGATGCTAATGAAGAGCGGATTGCCCGCGCGCTGATTAAGAAAATTGTAGGCAATCGCGTGGCCACCGCCGGCCATGTTGATCACGGTGCTCGAGGTATTCACCAGCTTCAGCTGGTCCCACATGCGCTGTATGGTACGGCCGACATTGTCCAGGGAACCGCCGGCCGAGGACGGTACGATCAACCCTACGTTGCGGTCAGGCTGCCATTGCGCGTACGCACTAGCAGTGCTGAGCATGAGTCCGGCAAACAAAGCAGCCGTTTTGAGCATGGATAGTCTTTTCATGTTTCCTCCTGTGTTCGGACCTTTGCGGCCCAGTTGACGGCGCCTCTTTTTAATTGGGCTTCATGTTGACGCGCGCCTGTTCGGCTTCTTCAGGCGACATGTTTTCAATCCGGTTTTCCAGCCACGGAGTTGAGCAGACGATGGCATAACGCGCGTGGTTGCGGACCTGCAAGCGGTAGCTGTCACCGCGCGGCACATAGATGATGTCGCCGGCGCCTACTGTCTTGCGTTCATTGTCAGCTTCAGCATCAATTTTTCCGCTGAGTACATAGATGAACATTTCCCGCTCAGATTTGGCCGACGGTTCGTCATAACCTGCAGGTACCTCGAACAATCCAAACGCCAGCCGTTCGCCCTCTATCCAGTTCACGCAACGGCCCGAACGCTTCGGCGCATCCAGCGAATCCAGGATGGGATGAAAGCAGACCGGCAAGCCTTCGATGATGGCCTGAGATTTGCCCTGGGTCTTCTGGTGCTTGTCCCTGTCGCCGACGTTGTACTTGGCGTTGACTTCGGCAACCGTCATCGCCTTGTCCGGCACGGCCTCGTCTTCGGCAAGCCCGACCACGGTCCAGGTCTTGTCCTTAATGTAGAGGTATTGCAGGTTGCCGTCCTCGGTGGCTTTCATCGAATGCCGCGCATATGCCGGCGCGTGCACGAAAGTTCCTGGACTAACCACGCGCCGGTCCTTGCCGACGATGGCGTTGATCTTGCCGCGCACAGGGAAGATCAGCAGTTCATTCGGATGGTAGTGAAGCTCCGAGCCCGTTCCGGCATTCTTGTGGAGCAGGCAGAAATACATGTAACGGCCGTCAATGACCGGCGCCTTGCCGGTAGACAGATGAGGCGTCAGGTAATTGCTGGTGAAGTCCTCGAAGCGGTGGAACGGCATGAGTCGCCCTTATGACGTGGTCTGAATCGGTTTGGAATGAGCCGGTTGGTGCTGGAAATACAATCTTTATGCTAGCACGCAGGATTTACCCGACCAACCCTGCGGCCACAATGTGTCAGCACTCCGCTGCGCTTCAGATTTTTCCGTTGAAAAGCGCAGTCGCCGCCTTGCAATAAATGTTCTCGCGTTCTTTTTCGGTCAGCCCCGGCGTCATCTCAACCCGGTCGACTGGAGCCATTTCGCCCATGTCAAACGGCGCATCGGTACCAAGCACGACGCGTTCGGAGCCGACGACGTCGATCAGGTGACGGACCGACTGCGGGCTGTGAGTCAGTGCATCGAACCAGAAACGCTTGAGCATCTGCAGCGGATCGGACTTGGTGACGGCTGCAGTATCAGGGCGCACCTTGTGTCCGTGAACGAAGCGGCCGATCTGGTACGGCAGGAATCCCCCGCCGTGCGCGAGCAGGATTTTGAGATCCTTGAGTTCATCGAGTAAACCGCTGAACATCAGTTTGCCGACCATGATCGTGGTGTCGAGCGGATTGCCGATCAGGTTGGTCAGGTAGTAGCAATCGAGGCGACCGGCAGAACCCTGGGTGTTGGGGTGTGCAAAGATCATCAGCTTGAGCTGTTCGATTCGTTTCAGCACCGGCTTGAACCTGGGGTCAGCCAGTTCTTCCTCACCGATTGCAGTACCCAGCTCGACTCCGCGAAAACCATACTCCTTGACCACACGTTCAAGTTCGACAATCGCCGCTTCCGGATTCTGCATCGGCAGGGTTGCCATACCGCGCAGGCGACCAGGTTTGGCTGCCACCATCTGCGCCACACCGTCGTTCACAATACGTGCCGTCTGCGCAGCAAGTTCGTCTTTCAGGTTGTAGTAGAAGCACTGCGGTCCCGGAGAAATGAAGGCAATGTCGATATTCTTGCGGTTCATCGATTCGAGTTTGGCGTCGGCATCATAGAACTCGGGTTCGAACGGAAACCGCACCTTGCCCCGAATGAATATTCGGTTGTGTCCTTCCCCTTCGATTTTCGTGTTGTAAACAGGGTTTTCCTGCATCGCCTTGACGATAGTTTCTGGGATGACATGGTTATGTACGTCAATGCGTTGCATGACCGCTCCTTGCATGTTGAAAATTTAGGTGATCTTTAGTAACTGCTACCGGGCAGATCGAACAGTCCTCTTTCAGACAGTTCGCTGATTTCAGCCGATACGATCTGCGCCACTTCATCGATGGCCGCTGAAGGATGCCGTTCCGCCGGCTGGCCGAGGGTGAGTATACGATGCAGATTCAGATCCGCAATCGGCGACACCATCAGGCGCTGCTGGTCAAGGTCATCGTGGAACGTCGATACCGGCATCAGCGCCCGACTGATCCCGCCCAGTACCAGCCGGCGTATGGCTTCGACAGCGTCGATCTCCGATTCCAGGTGGGCCCGTGAGCCGTACCGCTGTAACTGTTCATCGGCAATGATCCGGATCGCACTGGTGGTGACGACCGGTGTGCGCCCCAGCTCTGCCGCAGTGTAGAACCGGGGCTTGTGCTCGGGGTGTGCGCACTCGAAAACCACGATCGGTTCCGAAATCAGCGGCGTCACTTTGACCGTGCGGGATGCAACCGGGTTGGTCAGGATCGCCACGTCAGCACGACCGGCCTGCAGCCAGTCGTGTAACTGGTCGCTGAAACCTTCCACCACGCGCAGTCCGATCTGCGGACAATGCCTGCGCATGCGCAGGATCAATCCCGGAAGCAGCAACGGTCCCGTAGTCGGAGATACGCCGAGTATCACCTGTCCCTGTGCGTACTCGCTGCCGGGACGCAGTGCATCCTGGGCACGGTCCAGTTCACGCAGCACCCGCCGGCAATGGTCAAGAAACTGGCGGCCAGGCGTGGTCAGCCTTACACCACGCGGCAGCCTGACAAGCAGCGATACGCCCAGTTCGCTCTCCAGGGCATGGATGTGACGGGACAGCGCAGGCTGTGCAACATGCAGATGCTGAGCGGCACGCGTCATGCTGCCGAGTTCCGCGATCTGAACGAAATAACGTATCCCCTTCAGATCCATGCGATGAGATCAGAAATAACAATCCTGAATGTCTTTTGCAATTGCAGCATTTTAATTAATTCAAGTTAATCAATGTATTAAATGACTATTTTCAGAAATATTTTAAATTAATTCGATGAGTATCAAGTTTAACCATATCAAATTATGATGTCATCCGAATTGATTTGGTATTGGTCATAAAAAACGTCAGCGTCTACCATTCGACACACTAATCGGGTCGGGCCCGCAGGGCCCGAACGCCTAATTTGAGGAGAAACGCACCTTGAAAATAATTAATGTCGGAATCATCTGCACCGGCTGGTGCGGTGGCATTCGCGCTGATACCTGTGCCATCAATCCAGCAGTAGGCGATCTGCACATCGTTGAAACCAAACCCGAACGTCTGGCCGAGGTTGCAAAAAATACCGGTGCCAAAACCGCTGTATCCCATTACCACGAGCTGCTGGAGGTCAAGGATCTAGATGCGGTAATGATTTCTGCAACGCCGGAGACGCTGCACTACCCCATGGCACGCGACTGTCTCGAAGCGGGATTGCACGTATTCCTGGAAAAACCGATCTCTGTGGAACTGCACGAGGCCGATGAATTGATTGCCATCGCAAACCGCAAGAATCTCAAGTTCACAATCGGCTACTCGCAGCGCTTCAATCCGAAATATGCTTATGTCAAGAAATGCCTAGACGACGGCAGCATCGGAAAACCGGTCAGTGCGCTGGTCAGCCGCCACATCCAGCGTAGCCTCGGCGCCAAGATTACTGGGCGCACCAAGCTCTCTCCTGCGGCCATGGAAGCCACCCATGATCTCGATTTCATCTTGTGGTGCTTGAAACCCGCCAAACCGATCCGTGTGTACTCGCAGTTGAACTACGGTGCGATGAAAGCCAACAATAAGGGTGCGGACGTTCCCGACACCCAATGGATTACGGTAACCATGGACAGCGGCATGTCGTTCGTCATCGGCGCGGGCTGGAGCCTACCCCCGGGGTATCCGAACGCCTGCTCCACCTGGATCGAAATGATCGGTACTGATGGTGCACTGATCATCGATGACACCCATCGCGACGTGATCCTCAACACCATGAAAAACGGCATGCAATTACCGATGTCATCGATGCCGGGCGAGCGCGTTGACCATGCCTATGCCGGTCCGATGCACGCCGAGACCGTGCATTTCATCGAAGCGGTATGCTGCGATCGTCCGGTGCTGGTCACCGGCGAAGAGGCCCGCCAGGTCATGGAAGTCTACATAGCCGCCGACCTGTCAGCCGAACGCAATGAGCCGGTCAACCTGCCGCTGCCTGAATCACGTCCACTTGCCGCTGCGGGAGCCGGACGATGAAGAAAAACCCAAAAAAAATCGGCCTCGCCATCATCGGCGCCGGGCGCGTCGGACTGATCCGTGCCGAGCTGGCAGCCCGTCATCCGCAGGTTGGCTGGATCGGCATTGCCGAGCTTAATCCCGAGCGTGGTGAAATCGTTCGCGAAAAATGCGGCGGTGATTTCGTGACTACCGATTTCCGTGAATTGCTGTCGCGCCCAGAAGTCAATGCAGTCGCAGTTTGCACCGACGAACACCTGCACGTGGATCCGGTGATATTTGCGGCTGAACGCAAGCTGCCGATGCTGATTGAAAAACCGCTGGCTACCGACCTCGAAGAATCGGCGCAGACGCTGTCAGCGATTGAAAAGCACGGCGTGGATGCCGTGATCGGCTACACCCAGCGCTTTCGCCGCCGCTGGCTGGTGGCTAAGGAGAAAGTGCGCGCTGGATCGCTCGGCGAAGTGACCATGGTGACTTCCCGCGCGTTCATGAACCGGCTGGTGGCCATCGATAACTACAAGCGCAGCGACAACAGATCTGAAGTCACCCCCATGGTGATCTCGGGCACCCACGCACTGGATGTCGTCATGTGGCTGATGGAAGCCAAGAAGCCCGTCGAAGTCTATGCCCGTTCGGTCAACAAGGCCCTGGGCTCGACCTGGCAGGGTGTGGACGGTACCGGCTACACCATCACCTTCGACGACGGCGCAATCTATCACGGCGTGATTTCATGGGCTTTGCCCGAAATCTGGCCTGGTGCAGTCTACAGTCTCGAGGTCGGAGCCGTCGGCACCGAGGGCGTTCTGACCATCGATGACACCCATCGGGACATTGTTCTTGCAACTAATCTGATCCAGGGCGAAGGTTATGCCCCAGACAAGCGCCGCCATGTTGATTTCCTGACTAGCTATCCGGTTGGCGATATTGCGCTGGGTGAACTGCGCGGACCGATGCGTGAAGAAACTAATTCATGGCTCAACCGCGTGTCGATGGGACTGCCGACCCAGCATGCCACAGCCGCGGAAGGCCATAACCGTTTAATGTTGACCAAGGCGATAGACCTGTCAGCTAGGCTGAAGAAGCCTGTGAAACTGCCGATAGCCCCCGGCGAAGAAAAAGTAAATTAATAACAGTTGCTTGCGTAAAAGGAGAGCTGAAATGTTCACCAAGGTCAGTCGAATTGCCGCAGTTGCACTGATGTCGTCCGTAACCTGTTCTGCAT
>JAYOED010000108.1:0-5828 GCA_038106575.1 Burkholderiales bacterium | reverse complement strand
GTCTGAGTGCGGTGGGTATTGCCACTGCCATCGGCCTACCGCAGGGGGCTGCCATTGCGGTCGAGCGCTTCCCGGGACGCCAGGTTGTGATTGTCGTCCTTAATGCGCTGATGGGGTTGCCGCCCGTCGTGGTAGGCCTGCTGGTCTATCTGCTGCTGTCGCGGGCAGGCCCGCTGGGCAATCTTGGCATCCTCTTCACGCCGCAGGCCATGGTCATCGCGCAAACGGTATTGATCACGCCGATCATCGCGGCACTGTCGCGCCAGACCATCGAGGACGCCTGGCACGAGTACGATGAGCAGTTGCGTTCGCTGGGCGCACGACGACTGAGTGCTGCGATGACCCTGGTCTGGGATACCCGGTTCTCGCTGTTGACCATCGTGTTGGCAGGTTTTGGCCGCGCCGCCGCTGAAGTCGGCGCGGTAATGATCGTCGGCGGCAACATTGATGGCGTAACGCGGGTAATGACAACCGCTATCGCACTGGAGACCAGCAAGGGGGATCTGCCGCTGGCGATGGGTCTGGGTATCGTGCTGATCAGCCTCATTATCATGCTAAATGCTCTGGCGGCGGTTATCCGCGAGGTTGCCGTGAAACGGTACGGATGACGCATGCTGCCACTCGAACTGCAGGCGGTGTCGTTTACTGCCGGAAACACAGCGATCATTCGCGAGTTGTCAGTGCGGATCGAGGCGGGACCGCGTTCGGTCATCCTCGGCCCCAATGGCGCCGGGAAAAGTGTGCTGATGCGCCTGTGTCATGGACTGCTCGATCCGACAGCGGGTCGTATCGTCTGGCAGGGTTCAAAAAACGGCGATTTCCGTCGTGCTCAGGCCATGGTGTTCCAGCGGCCGGTGATGCTGCGACGGTCGGCGTTGGCCAATGTGGTCTATGGACTGAGGCTAGCGGGAAAGTCGCACAGCGAATGCCTACTGCGCGCCCTGGACGTACTGGAGGTCGTTGGACTTTCAGAACATGCCAGTCGCCCTGCCAGGGTGTTGTCCGGAGGGGAGCAGCAACGGCTCGCGCTCGCACGGGCATGGGCATTGGGTCCCGATGTGCTGTTCCTGGACGAGCCGACTGCCAATCTCGATCCGTCGGCGACTCAGGACATCGAACGCATCATCAATGCCATCCACGCTTCCGGGACAAAAATCATCATGACCACGCATAACCTCGGTCAGGCGCGGAGGCTGGGCGACGAAATCCTGTTTTTGAGCAAGGGCCGGTTGGTGGAGCAGGCACCCGTTGGCCAGTTTTTCAAAAAACCCGCTTCTGCAGAAGCGGTTGCTTTCATCAAAGGAGAAATGCCATGGGACTGATTCGAGGAGCAGTATTGGCACTGGCGGTAGCGGGTGTCATGCATTTGCCGGCAGTACAGGCTCAGGACCAGGCCATCACGGTGGCGTCGACGACATCGACCGAGAACTCGGGTCTGTTCAAGCACATCCTGCCGCTGTTCAAGGCCAGGAGCGGGATCGATGTCCGCGTGGTGGCACAGGGTACCGGTCAGGCGCTGAACACGGGCAAGCGCGGTGACGCCGATGTAGTGTTCGTGCACGACAAGAACAAGGAACTGGCGATGGTCAAGGCTGGCAATTTCGTCAACCGCCATGATGTGATGTACAACGACTTTGTCTTGGTCGGTCCCAAGTCGGATCCGGCGGAGGTCGGCAGGGGGAAGCATGTAGTCGGGGCGTTAAAGAAAATCTCTGCTTTCAAGGCTCCCTTTGTCTCGCGCGGAGACAAGAGCGGGACACACGCCGCCGAACTGCGGCTGTGGAAAGCATCCGGTGTGAATCCCCCCAGCGGCAAGGGAGGTTGGTATCGCGAAACCGGATCCGGCATGGGTGCAACGCTGAATACCGCCTCGGGCATGGGCGCTTACACACTGACTGACCGCGGTACTTGGCTGTCGTTCAAAAACAAGGGCAGCATGACCATTTTGGTCGAGGGCAACAAGCGCCTGTTCAATCAGTATGGCGTGATGCTGGTCAACCCGGCCCGGCATGCTCATGTGAAGAAAGAATACGGGCAGGCCTTCATCGACTGGCTTCTGTCGGCAGAGGGACGGAAAGCAATTGCCGATTACAAGATCAACGGCGAACAGCTGTTTTTCCCTAACTCAGGGCGATAAACGTCGGGTAGTGCGGTATCCTGCGGCGGTCGTCAAACAGGAATTTTCCCATTGTCAGCTTCACGGGCAACTAAAGGGTTTTCTCCTTCACTGATTATTGCTTTATCGGTAGGGTTGTTGCTGGTTCTGATCATCGCGGCGTTTGCCGTCGGTCGTTATCCGGTGCCACTGTCTGATCTCCTGCGTGTGATTGGATCCTGGGCAATCGGGACAATCAGCGGTCTCGATCCCACCGTGGAAGCGGTCGTGCTGCAGATCCGCGGCCCGCGCGTGCTTGCAGCCGTGCTGGTTGGCGGGGCATTGTCTGCCGCTGGCGCGGCCTATCAAAGCCTGTTCCGCAATCCGCTGGTATCGCCTGACATCCTCGGTGTGTCGGCCGGTGCCGCGGTGGGGGCAGTGCTGGGCATTTTTCTTTCAATGGGCGTGGTAATGGTTCAGTCGCTGGCGTTTGCAGGCGGGCTGCTGGCGGTTGGTATGGTCTATTTCGTCGCCAAATACGTGCGCGGCCATGATCCGCTGCTGGTGCTGGTGCTTGCGGGAGTGGTGCTGGGCGCGCTGCTTGGTGCCTGTGTTGCGCTGATGAAATATCTCGCCGACCCCTACAACCAGTTGCCGGCAATCACGTTCTGGCTGCTCGGCAGCCTAGCGTCCACTGATGCACGCGCCATGTGGGCCGCTTCGCCGTTGCTGCTGGTTGGATTACTTCCGCTGTGGCTGCTCAGGTGGCGCATCAACGTTCTTTCGCTGGATGACGAAGAGGCGCGTGCGCTCGGGGTGCCGACGGCACGCATTCGGCTTGTCGTTATCGTCGGTGCGACACTGACGACATCGGCGGCGGTGGCGGTTTCCGGCGTCATCGGCTGGATCGGGCTGGTAATCCCGCATTTCGCGCGTTTGCTGACCGGACCGGATTTTACGCGTTTGCTGCCGGTGTCGGTGCTGCTTGGCGCCGGTTTCCTTGTGGCGGTCGACACGCTGGCGCGGACCATTGCCAGCATCGAGGTGCCTCTGGGGGTGCTGACCGCATTCGTCGGCACGCCGCTGTTTCTCTGGCAGCTCGCCACTGCGCGCCGGAGCTGGCAATGAGGAGATGCTGGTGACGCTGGCAGTCAGAGATCTCGCGTTCGGCTATGCTGGGAAGCGCGTCGGCAGCGACGTGACACTCGAGCTGCAGCAGGGCGAGGTGTTGTGTCTACTAGGAGCCAACGGCAGCGGCAAGAGCACACTTCTCAAGACGCTGCTTGGATTGCTGCCGCCGCAGGCTGGCAGTGTGCAGATCGATGGCACGGACATGCGGAATCTTTCGCGCGGCTTGGTGGCTCGGTGGGTCAGCTACGTGCCGCAGGCGCATGGCGCGTTTTTTCCGTTTTCGGTGCGCGATATCGTGTTGATGGGCCGGGTCGCGCACATGGGGCTTTTTGCAGCGCCGTCATCGCAGGACCGCGCGGCGGCGGAAATGGCAATCGGGCGCATGGGGCTTACGCCTCTTATTGACAAGACTTATACGCAGATCTCTGGGGGGGAACGTCAGCTGGCTTTGATTGCGCGCGCATTGGCGCAGGAGGCCGCAGTGGTGGTGATGGATGAACCGACCGCGAATCTGGATTTCGGCAATCAGGTCCGCGTACTCGAACGCATACGCGCTCTGGCTGATTCCGGAACCGGTGTACTGCTGTCGACGCATGATCCGGGCCATGCGTTTCTGTGCGCTGATCGCGTGGCCATGCTGAACGAAGGCCGTTTGGTCGCTTGCGGAGCTCCCGCAGACGAGATGACGGGGGAGCGACTGCGCCAGCTCTACGGTATCAAAGTAACCGTGACGTCCGTGAGTCTGGCCGGTGGCCGGTCACGCACGGTATGTCTACCCGAAGCCAGTGCTGCTGAATGATATTAAGTATATGTTTTTAAATTATATTTTATGCATTACGCTGATGGTAGTGCCGAGCCTTGTCGGCGCCGACGTTACGGTTTTCGCAGCGGCCAGCCTGCGCAATGCGATGGAGGATGCGGCCAGCGCCTGGTCGGCGCAGCATCGAGGCAAAGTCACGGTGTCCTATGCCGGCAGTTCTGCACTGGCGCGCCAGATCGAGCGCGGGGCTCCTGCTGATATTTTCATTTCCGCTGATCTGGCGTGGATGGATTATCTCGAGCAACGCGGGTTGATCAATCGCAGCATGCGCACGAACCTGCTGCGCAATTCACTGGTGTTGATAGCACCGGCAAACGCAAATCTGCACGTAAAGCTTGATCGGGAATTGCGGCTGGACCGGTTACTGGGCAATGGCCGTCTGGCGATGGCCGATCCTGCTCATGTGCCTGCAGGTAAATACGGCAGGGCGGCCCTCGAAGTACTGGGTCTGTGGCGCCAGGTGGAGTACAAGCTCGTGCGTGGCGAGAATGTGCGCACCGCACTGAATTTTGTCGCGCGCGGCGAAACACCGCTGGGTATCGTTTATCGCACGGACGCCACTGCCGAATCGCGGGTGCGGGTGATAGCCGTATTTCGGACGGATACGCATCCCCCCATCATTTATCCCGCCGCGTTGCTGAGTACTTCGAAAGCAGCGGATGCTGCCGCGTTTCTGGTATTCCTGAAATCGGACACCGCTGCGGGCTTCTTCAGGAAACACGGATTTCTGACATACTGAGCCGCAATCATCATTGCGGACTGAACATTGAGTATCGAAGAGTGGAACATCCTGACACTGAGCCTGAAGGTGGCTCTGTGGAGCGTCGTTCTGAGCCTGCCGCCGGCTCTGTTCATCGCCCATTTGCTGGCGCGCCGGAATTTTTACGGAAAGAGTCTGCTCGACGCCATCGTCCATCTGCCGCTGGTGCTGCCGCCGGTGGTGATCGGCTATTTTATGCTGATGTTGCTGGGACGGCACGGACTGCTTGGGAAGTGGCTCGAGCAGTGGTTCGGCATCGTTGTTGCTTTCCGCTGGACCGGCGCGGCGATCGCCTGCGCAGTCATGGGTTTTCCGCTGATGGTGCGCGCAATGCGATTGTCGATTGAATCGATTGATCCGCGGCTGGAGGCCGCTGCGCAGACGCTGGGGGCAGGTCGCATTGGCGTCTTTCTGACGCTTACATTGCCGCTGGCGCTGCCCGGAATTCTCACTGGCACACTGCTGTCGTTCGCGCGCAGCCTAGGTGAATTCGGCGCGACCATTACCTTCGTGTCGAACATCCCCGGCGAGACACAGACATTGCCGCTGGCGATATATGCCTTGACCCAAGTGCCTGGCGGCGATGCCGCGGCACTTAGGCTGTGCGTGATTTCGGTCGCGCTATCACTGGTAGCGCTGCTGCTGTCAGAGTTGATGGTGCGTCGCGCGACGCAACGGGTATTGGGTAGGGACGCGGGATCATGATGCTGCAAGTCGCGGTTAAGCATGTACAGGGTGGTTTTAGCCTTGACGCAGCCTTCGCGATGGACGGCGGCGTTTCCGCGATTTTCGGTCGATCAGGCTCCGGCAAGACCACACTGGTCAACGCCATTGCTGGTTTGTTGCGTGCGCAGCATGGACGTATTGTCTTCAACGGAGAGGCACTGTTCGATTCTGGAAAGGGAATTCACGTGCCGGCGCAAGAGCGGCGCTTCGGCTACGTATTTCAGGAAGGCCGCTTATTTCCACATCTGACAGTAAAGCATAATCTTTTATTTTCAAAAATTTTTTTAAAATTAAAG
>JAYOED010000022.1:29039-36569 GCA_038106575.1 Burkholderiales bacterium | reverse complement strand
GTTATGGACTGCTCTACAGATAAGTGGCCACATTTCGAATGCAGTGAACCTTATCGCTTATCAAAAGAGTATGCAGACGACATTAGAAGTGTAATGAAAGTTCTTCGTGAGCAGCATAAGCTTTCCAAGCTATTTATCATGGGGCACAGCATGGGGGCTAGCAGTTCAAGGGGTTTGGCTTTAAGTCTGGAAAATGAAATAGCCGGCAGTATTCACTCGGCTGCGATGAATAACGAAAGTCGTCGCAGCGGTTTTGGAGGAAACTTCTCGGGCTTTCCTTATTCCTCCCTAAAAGCACCTCAAGTGCATGTTCATCACCAAGATGATGATTGCCCTTTAACGCCATATTCAACAGTCAAAAGTTATGCGGGAAAAAACCTAATGACAGTGGTTGGCGGGTTAGGTGAGGGTGATAGATGTGGTGGTGGTCACTATCATTCTTACCTCGGCAGAGAAAAAGAAGTTGTTAAAGCCGTAATAAAGTGGATAAAAACTGGACAAACAACGCCAGTTGTCGGGAAAAACGAATAGGCAGTAAAAAACACCCCGCTCCGGCGGGGTTTTTGTCGAATGGCGATTTGGAATAGCAAAAGAAAAAATCGTGTTAGTAAAAACCCAAACAAAACGGTCATTTTTTGATTCAGAATAGCAAAGGAATAGCAAATAAGTGTCGGTAGAAAAGTCAATAGAAACAAAGGCTTCTAAAAAACGCTGGCAATTCTGGATAGACCGCGGTGGCACTTTTACCGACATCGTCGCGCGCCGGCCGGACGGCACGCTCTCCACCCGCAAGCTTCTCTCCGACGCGCCGGAACGCTACCGCGATGCTGCAGTCGCCGGAATCCGTTCACTGATGGGGCTGGCAGCGGATGCAGCGATACCTCCTTCCGCCGTCTCCGACATACGCATGGGCACTACCGTTGCCACCAATGCCTTGCTCGAGCGCAAGGGTGAACCCACAGCATTGCTGATCACACGCGGCTTCGGTGACGCGCTGCGCATCGGCTACCAGAACCGGCCACATATTTTTTGCCGGCACATCGTGCTACCCGAACCGCTGTTTACCACAGTCGCTGAAATCGACGAACGCATCGACGCACACGGCACCGTGCTACGCGAGCCTGACGGGAAAATGGTTCGCAAGCAGTTGGGTGCGCTGCATGCTGCGGGGCTGCGCAGCATCGCCATCGTGTTGATGCACGGCTACCGTTATCCGAAGCACGAACATTTGATCATACAGTGGGCCCGCGAAGCAGGATTTACCCAGATATCCGCCTCGCACGAAGTGAGCCCGCTGATGAAAATCGTCGCCCGCGGCGACACCACGGTCGTCGACGCTTACCTGACACCCGTGCTGCGCCGCTATGTCGATCAGGTACGCGATGAACTGGGCACCGACTCACCGCTGCGCTTCATGCAGTCAAACGGCGGACTGGCGGGTGCCGGACGCTTCCGCGGCAAGGACAGCATTCTCTCGGGTCCCGCGGGAGGCATTGTCGGCGCAGTACGCACCGCGATGCAAACGGGATACAACCGCATCATCTGTTTCGATATGGGCGGTACTTCGACCGATGTAACCCACTTTGCCGGTCGCGATGCCGCCGATCTCGAACGCACCTATGACACGCAGGTCGCCGGCGCGCGCATTCGCACTCCGATGCTGTCGATACACACCGTGGCTGCCGGCGGCGGATCGCTGCTGCATTTCGATGGCGAACGCATGCGCGTAGGCCCGGATTCCGCAGGTGCCCAACCCGGACCCGCGTGCTATGGCAACGGCGGACCGCTCAGCATCACGGATTGCAACGTGCTACTCGGCCGCATTCATCCGGATTACTTTCCGCACGTGTTCGGCACGAAGGGCGCCGGGCCACTCGATGTTGCAGCATCTCGCCAGAAGATGACCGCACTGCATTCTAAAATAATAAATAAAAACAAAAAGATAAATAGTGTAGAGGCTTTGGCCGAAGGTTATCTGCAGGTCGCCGTCGATAACATGGCCAATGCGATCAAGACCATCTCCGTACAGCGCGGCCACGACATCACCGACTACACCCTGGTGTGCTTCGGCGGGGCCGCCGGCCAGCACGCCTGCAAGGTCGCCGACGCGCTGTCAATACCTCGCATATTGATCCATCCATTGGCCGGCTTACTGTCGGCCTACGGCATGGGCCTAGCCGATGCCGTCGCGATCCGTGAAGTCGCAGTGGAACAGCCGCTAGATTCCGTATCAATGGAATCGCTGCTTCGCACGCTCGCGCCCCTTGAAACCGAAGTCATCAACGAACTCCAAGCACAAGGCATCGCACGCGTACACATCGCGCTACGCCGTCATGCAAATCTCAAATACTTCGGCACCGACAGCACGATGCGCGTGGCCCTCGGACCGGACATGAAGTCTGAATTCGAGCAGCACTACCGGACCCGCTACGGATTCGTTGCATCCGGCAAACCTCTGGTCATTGAATCGCTGGTGATTGAAGCAATCGGCGAAGCCGGCACTGAGAGTGAATCCACAGATGCGTCCCGCGCTGACAAAAAGCTACCAGTCGACCGGGCCTTACATCTGTTCCATGACGGCAACTGGATCGACTGTGCGGTTTTTCGACGCGACACCCTGCTCCCGGGCCATGAAATACCGGGTCCTGCGCTGATCGCCGAAGACAATGCCACCACGGTCGTCGATCCCGGTTGGCAGGCGAAAATCATCACTCACCGCAACCTGCTGCTCACCCGCACAGCTACGGCAGACGCAAAATGTGCTACGGTCTTAGCTAAAGCGGCGGAGGCAGATCCGGTCCGTCTCGAAATCTTCAACAACCTGTTCATGTCGATCGCCGAGCAGATGGGCGCGACACTCGCCAACACCGCGCACTCGGTCAACATCAAGGAACGGCTCGACTTTTCCTGTGCGGTATTCGATGGCGAAGGTTACCTTATCGCCAATGCGCCTCACATGCCGGTGCATCTCGGTTCGATGGGCGAAAGCGTCAAGGCCGTCATCCGCCTGCACGCGGGTAGCATGGCCCCGGGCGATTCCTGGATGCTCAATGACCCCTACGCCGGCGGCACCCACCTGCCCGACATCACAGTCATCTCGCCGGTTTTCGATGCAGATGGAAAAAACGTGTTGTTCTACGTCGGTTCCCGCGGCCATCACGCCGACATTGGCGGCATCACCCCCGGCTCCATGCCGCCGGACAGCACGCACATCGATCATGAAGGGGTGCTGATCAGCGACTACCAGATTGTCCGAAACAATACCTTTGTAGAAACAGCCATCCGCGACCTGCTTGGCAGTGGCCCCCACCCCGCCCGCAACATCGACCAGAACATCGCCGACCTGCGCGCGATGCTTGCAGCCAACCACAGAGGCATGACCGAATTGCAGCGTGCCATGAAGGAATTCGGCATCGACACCGTGCGCGCCTACATGAACCACGTACAGGACAACGCCGAATCCTGCGTGCGCCGGGTCATTGAGCACCTGAACGAAGGCCGATTCGAATACCCGATGGACCACGGCGCCGTCATCAAGGTCGCCATCCAGCCGGATCCGTCATCGCGCAGCGTGGTCATCGACTTCACCGGTACGTCGGCACAGGATGGCAGCAATTTCAACGCGCCCTATGCGGTGACGCTCGCCGCGGTGCTCTATGTGTTCCGCTCACTGGTAGACGACGACATCCCGCTAAATGCGGGCTGCCTGCGACCGCTGAACATCATCGCTCCACTTGGCTGCCTGCTCAATGCGCGTCACCCCGCCGCCGTGGTCGCCGGCAACGTCGAAACCTCGCAGTGCGTTACCGATGCGCTCTATGGAGCACTCGGCGTAATGGGCGCCTCGCAGGGCACAATGAACAACTTCACCTTCGGCAACGAGCGCTACCAGTACTATGAAACCGTCGCCGGTGGGTCCGGTGCCGGGGATGGATTTGACGGCACTGCCTGCGTGCAGACGCACATGACCAACTCCCGCCTGACTGACCCCGAAGTGCTGGAATGGCGTTATCCGGTGTTACTCGAATCGTTCGCTATCCGCCAGGGCAGCGGCGGTGCTGGCACCTGGCGCGGCGGTGACGGCGCGATACGTCGTATCCGCTTTCTGGAACCGATGACCGCAGCCATCCTCTCCGGACACCGCACCATTGCGCCATTCGGTATGGACGGTGGCGCTTCTGGCGAAAAAGGCAGCAACTGCGTGGTACGCGCCGATGGACAAATTGAAAAACTGCCGGCCTGTGCAAAGGTGGAAATGGCAGTTGGTGACACTTTTGTCATCGAAACACCAGGCGGCGGCGGGTTTGGCCGGGTAGAATCTGCTTAGTCATTTACTCTCTATCTTTTTATCACCTCATGGCACGAGTCCCACTGATCGGCGAAGAACGCCGAGATCTCACCGCTTTAATCGAACGCGTCAAGAAAGAACGCGGCAAACTGATCAACCTTTATCGCGTTCTGCTCAACAGCCCGCCGGTCGCCGAGCAATGGCTGAACTTCAACAGTGCGATCCGCTACAGCACCACGCTCGACGCGGCACTGCGCGAAATGATCATTCTGCGGGTATCGATCCTCAATGGCGCGCGGTACCAGGCGCAGATCCACGGCTCATCACACGCGCTGAAAGCCGGCCTGTCACAAGAACAAATCGCCGATCTTGCCGACTGGCAGCAGTCCTTCCGCTTCAAGCCAGAACAACGCGCCGCATTAGCTTGGACTGACGCGATCACACGCGACATCGACGTTCCTGACGCACTGCACGTCGAACTCAAAAAACATTTTGACGATCGCGCCGTTACTGAAATCACGGTACTGGCCGGCGCCTACAACATGCATACCCGGGTCGGCCGTGCGCTGAAGATCGATTCCGAGAAACCGGTAACCGGATGAAAACCATCATCGTCGAAAACGATCCGTTCCCGCGCCTGATCGGCGTCATCCTCGATCCAGAAACGCCGGTGGAGCGCATCGCAGCATTTGCCGATTTCTTTAAGCACGACCTGCCTGACTTTCCGGGCTGGCTTGAGTCTCTGCGCAAAAAACTGCCGACGCTGTTTCCGTCACGCGTCATCCTGGTGGATGATGAAGTTCAGATGCGGCAGAATCTCGGGGAAGCCGACGCACTGGTAACCGAATCGCTACCGGTTACAGATGCCGTACTTGCCGCGGCACCAAAACTCAAAGTCATTCACAAATACGGCAGCATCACCAACAACATAAAGCTGCGGAATTCCCGCCTGCCGGTGTTGACCATACGCCGCCGGGCCAATATTGCCTGTTCCGAACATGCGTTTGCCATGATGCTCGGGCTGTCCCGGAAGATGCACCGCGTAATCAACCGCATCTCCAATGCACAACTGGAAGTCGCGGGATATCACCCGACTCAGTTCGACCGCCGCCATACCGCCAATTCGAACTGGGCGCGGGTTACAGACATCAGCATCCTCCATGACACCACGCTAGGTATCGTTGGCATGGGTGAAATCGGCCGCGAAGTTGCGCTGCGCGGCGTCGCATTCGGCATGAACATACTCTACCATCAGCGCACGCTGCTAGATGCAGAGACATCGGCACGATACAGCGCACGCTATGCCGCCTTCGACGAACTGCTCGGCGCCAGCGACTGGATCGTAATCTGCCTGCCGGGCAATACCAATACGCGGCACCTGTTCAACACCGAAAGGTTCGGGCAAATGAAACGCGGTGCCCATCTCATAAACATCTCGCGTGCGGAAATCGTCGAGCGCAATGCATTGCTCGACGCCCTACAAGGCGGCATACTCGGTGGATTCGCACTGGATCCGCTCTACGAAGCTCCGGGTCGCGACGATGACGAATTGCTGCGCTTCGACCATGTGCTGATCACCCCGCATCTAGCTGCACAGCCGCGCTTCAATGCACTCAACGACATCAGTGATCTATTGCTTAGCATCGAGGAGAAAATAAAATGAAATCTAATACTTGCAAAATATTGGCTGTTTCATTGCTGGTCGCCCCGCTGCAGGCAGCAGCAGCCGATCCATGGCCCTCGCGACCGATCCGGCTAATCGCGCCGTTTCCGGCGGGTAGCTCGGTCGATGCTGCGGCCAGGGTTATCGCGCCGCGTATTGCCGACGCGCTGGGACAATCCATCGTCATCGACAACCGGGCAGGCGCCGGCGGTACCATCGGCGCCGAGCTCGCGTCTCAGGCCACCGCTGACGGCTACAACATCTCGATGGGCACCACCAGTACCCACGCGCTGCCCAAGGCACTGGGCGCCCGTATCCGCTACGATCCGCAGCGCGACTTCATGCCGATCACGCTATTCGGCCATCTGCCCTACATCATGGCGGTGCATCCGTCAGTTGCCGCCAAAAATATCAGCGAGCTAGTCGCACTAGCCAAAACCAAACCCGGACACATCCGCTACACCACCGTCGGCAACACCAGCATGGCGCGGCTCGGCGGCGAACTTTTTTCGACCATGACTGGCGTGCAGATGACGCCTGTAGTCTACAAAAGCTCTGCGCAATCGGTCATCGACACCATCGCCGGTCGCATCGAACTGCAGTTTGGCACCATGGCGCCGGTATTGCCGCATGTGCGCGCCGGCCGCCTGCGTCCGCTGGCGGTCACCAGTTCAGCACGTTCGCCGGCCCTGCCTGAAGTACCAACCGCACAGGAAACCGGTCTCAAGGATTTCGAGGTCACGCTATGGCTCGGCGCGTTTGCGCCTGCCGGCACGCCGCGAATGTATGTCGAGCGCCTCAACCGCGAATTCGTCAACGCAATTAACTCGACCGCCGTGCGCAAGGCGCTGGTCGCGCAGGGGCTGCAGCCGCAGACCACCACGCCGGACGGATACCGCGCCCTCATCGAAAAAGCCATCGTGCGCTGGAAGGAGGTTGCCAGGCGCGCCAATCTCAAACCGAGCTAACCGCGGAGATACACCCTCTTGAAAGGTTCTACATCCATACCTAGAAACCGATCATGGCTGAAGACGCAAAAACCCACAGCTACGAGGAATTCAAGTACTCGACCGTGGCGCAGCTGAGGGAAATCGCCAAGGGCATCGAACATGAAGTCCTCAAGGGATACACGCAGCTCAACAAGGATCACCTGATAACGGCCCTGTGCAAGGCGCTGAACATCGCCACCCATGCCCACCATGAAGCTCACGGCATCGACAAGGCCAAGTTCAAGGTCCACCTGAAAGAACTGAAAAGGAGCGTGAGGCTGCGCTGGCTGCGCACGATCACGAGAAGCTCAGGGTCATCCGCAGGACGCCGCAGTCTAATGCACCGCATCCGAAGAACAACAACTTGATGGACTACGATTCCGGACCCGGAGCGGTCTTTTTGGCCGTTCCCGGGTCGAGTCCCATCAGCCGCAACGCCCATGCCGAGAGGAGCCCGATGACCAGCGGCCACCACGCCTTTAGCATCAGCGCCAGCAGCGCGGCAAACAAGTAGGTAAGCGCCAGCAGCATCGCGCCGATTTGACGGCCCCGCCACCAGGTGAAGACCAGCGCAGCCGACAACAGCAGAA
>JAYOED010000022.1:0-29029 GCA_038106575.1 Burkholderiales bacterium | reverse complement strand
TAACGATGGTCATCGACGATAATCGGCGCAAACGCGCATGCACCTGTTCTCAATCCGAAAATTATAACTGATGACCTCCCGCCCCCGTCGCGCCCTGTCCGCCTGCTGCGCCGCGCATTCGCTGCACGACGGACTGTCTGACCTGACCTACGTGCTGCTACCGCTGCTGGCACAGACCTTTGGACTCTCACTGGCGCAAGTCGGCATGATCCGCGCTGCGCACCGCACCGCAATGGCCACCTTCCAGTTGCCGGCTGGACTGGTCGCCGAACGTATCGGCGAGCGCAACCTGCTCGCCGCAGGAACACTAATTGCCGGAATTTCATTCGCAGCACTTGCACACGCGCCGGGGTTCTGGGCGCTGTTGTTCGCGCTGTTCTGCGCCGGCCTCGGCTCCGCGGTGCAGCATCCGTTGTGCTCGACCATCATCTCGCGCGCGTTCCCCGAAAGCGGTCGTCGCACGGCGCTCGGCACTTACAACCTTTTCGGCGACGTCGGCAAGTTTGCCTTCGGCGGACTGCTGAGCCTGCTGCTGTTGCTTGGCCTGCCGTGGCAGGGACCGGTGTTCGCCTACGGCATTGCAGGCATTCTGGTTGCCGGCGGGATTTTCATATGGGTATCCGGCAATTCGACGATTGCCACCAGCGGCAACTTAGAAGACAAGGCTCAGAATGGCGGCTGGGGCATCCGCAACCGCCGCGGATTCGTCGCGCTGTGCCTGATTGAAATTATCGACAGCAGCACCCGCGTCGGCTTCCTGACGCTGATCGCGTTCCTGCTGATCAACAAGGGTCTGCCCACCGGCTGGGCCGCTGCGGCGGTTCCGCTGATTCTCGTCGGCGGCATGGCCGGAAAATTCGCTTGCGGACTCATTGCCGAACGCATGGGCATCATCCGCACCATCGTCATCACCGAAATTGCCACCGGCATCGGCATCTTGCTGGTGGTGGCCCTGCCCGGGATGCCGGCGATGCTGCTGTTGCCCCTACTCGGCGTAGTGCTGCAGGGCACCTCCTCAGTGCTCTACGCCACCATCGGCGATCTGGTCGCACCGGAACGGCTGCCACGCGCCTTTGGCCTGTTCTACACGCTGGGCTCAATGTGCGGTATTGCCGCGCCGCTCGGCTACGGCCTCATTGGCGACCAACTTGGCGTACAAACCGCGATTGCGATCCTGGGTATCACCGTGCTTCTGGTACTGCCGCTGTGCAGCGTGCTGCGGCCGACGATCAGCGCCGAACCGGCCCAGATCTGACACGATCTACTACTTTTAACCACAACGTTCATAATAGCGTCGCTATTACCCTCAGGAGTTACGTCATGGGCAAGCAACGCATCAGCTACGTTCCGCTCGACAAGATGACGCCAGAAATGCGCGCGGAAATGGAACGCTGCGCACGCGAAGGAACGCCGCGCCCCGAGAGCAGCGCCGTGCGTGCGCATGTCCCAGCGTGCTTCTGGTTTTTCGCCAATTCCTGGCATGAAGTATTCCGCACCGGCATTCTCGACCACGCCATCAAGGAGGTCTGCCGACTCTACGTGTCACGCTCGGTGGTCTGCGAATTCTGCGGCAACCAGCGTTCGATCAAGGGGCAGCAGGCTGGAATCAACGAGGGCCAGGTTGACGATCTGATGAATTTCGAGAAATCCGCCAAGTACAGCGAACGCGAGAAAGCCGCCCTCGCCTACGCCGAGGCTATCGTCTGGCGCACCGATACCGACGATGCGTTCTGGGAGCGCATGTACCAACACTTCAACGAACTGGAGCTGGTCGAACTTGGGTGCGCCATCGGCCTCACCTTCGGCCAGCAAAGCTGGCTCCGGCTGCTCAACATCGATCACCATCAGGTCATGACCGGGACTGCGGCTTCGATGGCGCCTGGGTTCGAAACGGCAGAAGCGCTGGCCCGATCCAAGGCTGATCCCGACTACTGGGCGCGCAAACCGGCGGCTGCCGACAAGAAAAACGCTGCCTGATTCCTGATCGTGCTCATTGAGCCCGCTCTCAGGCGGGCTTTTTTTCGTCCGCTTCCGTCAGAGCATTCAGCGTTGACAGGCCTGCTGATGATCTCCCGCCTCGCGGCCTCATCTTTAGTACACGCAAGGTAGAATCCCGCCATGCAGTCACCCGGCTGCTGCAGTAACAGGGAGACATCTTGATGGATCTGAAAGGAAAAATCGCATTCATCGCCGGTGCGGGCACCGTCGGCACCGGCGCGGGCTGGGGCAACGGCAAGGCAACCGCCGTGCTGCTCGCGCGCCAGGGCGCGACTGTCTACGGCACTGACCTGAACATGCAAGCAGTCGAAGACACCCGGAAAATCATTGCTGACGAAGGCGGCACCTGCGTAGTGCAGGTCTGCGACATGACAGATTCCAGCGCAGTGAAAGCCGCCGTCAACACCTGCGTCAAACATTTTGGCCGCATCGACATCCTGATCAACAACGTCGGGGGTTCCGCACCCGGCAGTCCCGTCGACATGCCTGAAGAAATCTGGGACAAACAACTCGACCACAACCTGAAGACCGCTTTCCTCGGCTGCAAGTATGTGCTGCCGGTCATGGAAAAACAGGGCAGCGGCGTGATCGTCAACATCTCATCGGTGGCCGGCTTCAGCCACCAGGTCGGCGGCCGCGTGCATGTCGCCTACAGCACCGCGAAGTCCGGGCTGCTCGGCTTCACCCGCTCCACTGCGATTGCCTACGTGAAAAAAGGCATCCGTTGCAACCTCGTCGTAGTCGGCACCATGCACACGCCGTTGGTCGAGGAGCGCTTGATGAAACAGCTCGGTCCCGAAGCCGCGAAAGACCTCGTCGCTAAGCGTAACGCCGGCGTGCCGATTGGCCGCATGGGCGATGCCTGGGACACCGCGCACGCGGTACTGTTCCTGGTATCAGATGAAGCGCGCTACATCACCGCTACGAAGATCGTCGTCGATGGCGGTTTGACGGCGGCGAGGCCGAGTTGATCTACGCTGCTTTACGCTTGCTGCCGGCGCTCAATCCTTGTACCCGTGACGACCGCACCAGCACCTGCCCTTCGAACATGCGGCGCTGGGTGCGGTAAAACGCGCCCTGCTCGGCAGTCCATTTGCCGTTCTGCTGTTTGACGGTTGCCGCAACGGTCAGCACGCCAGAAGGCATGCCGATACGCACCGGTGCCTCAGCATCGCCACCCTTGTGCAGCACTTCGTTGACCAGTGAGCCTTCGATGCGTGCGGCAACACCCATGCACAGCGTCACCGTGAGCGGCAGCGCGCGGTGCGGCTGGCCGTTGGAAATCACACGGCCGGTGAGATCGATGTCGCTTGCTGAAATCGAAGCACCCGACAGCAGTTTCGAGGACTGCGGAGGCGACACGAAACCTACGAAGGGAATCGATTTTTGCTGCATCGCCGTTTTGATATCGGGAGCAATACCCATCGCCACCGAACCCGCGGCGCGGATTGCCGCCAGTTTCTGCATTGCATCGGCGTTGGCTTCGAGCGCGTCCGGCAGTTCAGTACCGGTGAGTCCGATATCCTTCGCTTGCACCCAAACCGTCGCGTTGGCGGCGTCGATCAGCGATGCGCGGATTTTGCCGATACCGGGCACATCAAGGGTATCGACGACATTGCCGGTGGGCAGCAGCTTGCCGGTAGTGGCGCCGCCCGGATCACGGAATTCCAGCTTCACCGGGGAGCCGGTGCCCGACACGCCGGGAATCGCTAGGTCGCCGTCCACCGCAGCCAGGCCCTCATCCATGCTGAACAGCGAGTGGATGATCTTTTTGGTGTTGGTATTGTGGATGCGCACCAGCGCTTCCTTGCCACTGACTTTGACGATGCCTTCATCTACCGCAAATGGCCCCATCGCCGAAGACATATTGCCGCAGTTGGCGCTGTAATCGACCTTGGCTTCCTTAACCTGCACCTGTGCAAAGGTGTAGTCGATGTCGGCGTCGGGCCGTGTCGATGGCCCGACCACGCACACCTTGGACAGCGACGACACGCCGCCGCCCATGCCATCGAGCTGCCTACCGTTGGGATCAGGACTGCCGATCGCGGCGAGAAATATTTCATCCCACAGCGCGCGGTCTGCAGGCAGATCCTGCTGCCGGAACACCACGGCGTTGCTGGTGCCACCGCGCATGAACACCGCGGAAATCTTCATTTGTTTCATGGCAAATCCTTTGCAGAGGTATTCCGCGGACGCAACAAGGCGACCTCGGGATAGTGATGATCCAATTCTGCCACCGAAGTACGGCCGATCAAGTCCCCGCCATAACCAACTTCGCTCATGGATAGAATGTCGTATTGTGGATTGACGCTGTGCCGGCTGTAATTCACGGCACAGCACGCAATGAATGTGATTCTTGCGGTATTCTATCGACCTCCGACTATTCATGCTGAACCGGCTTCCCCGTTTTTAACGCAAGGCTTTGTTACAGGAATCCATATCATGAAACGCCGCGCCGCAACCGCTTCCCGCCAGCACACCAAAAAACGCAGTACTAAGCGCAACACCCGCGCCACCGGCATCAGTGCCGCGGAGTGGCAGGCGCGCGTTGACCTGGCCGCCGCCTACCGCCTGACGGCGATCATGGGCTGGACCGACATGCTAGGCACTCACATCTCCAGCCGCGTGCCGGGAACAAGCGACCAGTTCCTGATCAATCCCTACGGGCTGCTGTTCGAAGAAATGACAGCCTCGGACCTGATCAAGTGCGACATCGAGGGTCGCAAGCTGAGCAAATCGACCTATGAAGTCAATTCGGCAGGATTTACCATCCACAGCGCGGTTCACATGAACTGCCACAACGCCGAAGCCGTCATGCACTGCCATACCCAGTACGGCGTCGCGGTAGCCTCCCAAAAACAGGGGTTGTTGCCGCTCAATCAGATGGCGCTGACTGCGCTGTCGCAGGTGCGCTACCACGATTTCGAGGGCGTCGCCGAAAACCACGACGAACGCGAACGTCTGGTCAAGGACCTAGGCGACGGCAGCATGATGATCCTGCGCAATCACGGCACGCTGACTATCGGGTCCAGCATCGGTGAGATGTTTGCGCGCATGTACCGGCTGGAGCGCGCCTGCAAGTTCCAGATCACCGCGATGAGCGGCGGTGCGGAAATGAATCATCTTCCTGACGAAGTCATCCGCCACACCATTGAACAAGGCAACATGATTTATGGCCCGGGCGGTCGCGCCGCCAGCGGCAAACTGATGTGGGCCGCACTGCTGCGCAAGCTCGACCGCGAGTCACCGGATTACGCGCGGTAACCCGCTTCTGGATACAGGGCCGGACTGTTTGACTACAGTCCGGCCTTTTTTCTTTAACGAACAGGACAGACCGCCATCGCGCTGAAACCCATTCACACCCTGACGCTGCTGACGGGCGCCATGCAGGGCGGACACATGGGCAGCCGTGTCGTGGCGTCACTGTTCGCACTGAAGCTCGGGGCGGGTCCGATGCAGATCGGGCTGCTGATCGCGGCCTATTCCATATTCCAGCTCGCCCTCGCGCTCACCGTTGGCCGCCTGTCCGACCGTTTTGGTTCACGCCTGCCGATGCTTGGCGGCTGCATCGTGTTTGCCTTTGGACTGCTGCTGCCGGTCGCCTGGCCGACGCTGACCGCGCTTTATCTTTCCGCGCCGCTGATCGGCATTGGCTTCGTATTTTTCAACGTCGCCAATCAGAACCTCGCCGGCACATTGGGCACGCCGCAGGAACGCACGCGTGATTTCGCGACGCTGAGCCTGGGCTATTCAAGCGGTCACATGATTGGGCCGGTGCTCGCGGGGCTCGCCATCGACCAGGTCGGCTACCGCATGGCGTACCTGATGTTTGCGGTGCTGACGCTTTGGCCGGTCCTTTCCCTGACGCTGCACCGCGCGCTGGGAGCCAGGGGTTGTGGCAAGGAAAACGAGCGCGGCAGTGCAATGGAACTGATGCGCAATCTGCCGCTGCGGCGCATGATCATCGTCAGCGGACTGGTCACCACGGGATGGGATCTCTACGTCTTCTACGTGCCGATCTACGGTCACTCGATCGGCCTATCGGCCTCGACGATCGGCACGATACTCGGCGCGTTTGCAGCGGCCACCTTCATCGTGCGCGTGCTGCTGCCCGTGCTGACGGCGCGGCTGAGCGTGGAATACGTGCTTGCCGGTGCCATGGCTATTGCCGCTCTGCTGTTCCTTCCGTTCACGTTCGTGACCTACGTGCCGGCGCTGCTGGCGCTGTCGTTCTGCATCGGTCTAACGCTCGGCGTCAGCCAGCCGCTGACACTGAACCTAACCTACAACCGCTCCCCTGCAGGCCGCTCAGGGGAGGTCACCGGGTTACGCCTGACCATCAACAACATCACGCACATTGCAGTGCCGGTTGCGGCCGGTTCGGTCGGCGCCCTGTTCGGCATCACGCCGGTGTTCTGGGCCAGCGCTGCCATCCTTGGGGCCAGCGGATACATGACCGTACAAGACCGCAAACACTCCGCAGAATCCTGAACAAACCCTCAGTACAAATGAAAAACGCGGCATTTCTGCCGCGTTTTTCGTGACTTCCGGAAATAGCATCAGCCTCCCGGCGGCTCCTGGTAGGCCAGGTCGCGCTTCTTGCGCACGTTCGGCAGGATCATCACCACCAGCAGCAAGATAGTCAGGATCAGGAACACCGCACTGATCGGACGGGTAAAAAACACCGTCGCATCACCGCGAGAGATCAGCAACGCTCGTCGCAGGTTTTCCTCCATTAGCGGTCCCAGCACGAACGCCAGAATCAGCGGCGCCGGCTCGCACTTCAGCTTCTGGAATAGGTAACCCATCAGGCCGAAGAACACAGTCATATAGATGTCGAGATCAAGATTGTTGACGCTGTAGACGCCGATCGCCATGAACACCACGATCGCCGGAAACAGCATGCGGTAGGGCACCGTCAGCAACTTGACCCACAAACCGATCAGCGGCAGGTTCAAAATCACCAGCATCGCGTTGCCGATCCACATACTCGCAATCAGGCCCCAGAACAATTCCGGACGCTGCGTCATCACCTGCGGTCCGGGCGCAATGCCCTGGATCGTCAGCGCGCCTAGCATCAGCGCCATCGTGCCGCTGCCCGGAATACCCAGAGTCAGCGTCGGAATAAACGCGCACTGCGCGGCGGCATTGTTGGCCGACTCCGGACCGGCGACACCCTGAATGACACCTTTGCCAAACTGCTCGGGATTCTTGGCCACTTTTTTCTCGAGCGCATAGGTCGAGAACGCAGCGATGGTCGGTCCCGCCCCCGGCAATGTGCCGAAGAAGGCGCCGATCGCCGTGCCACGCATGATCGAACCCGTGGACACCTTGATGTCATGCCAGGTTGGATACAGGTGCTCGATCTTGTTGGTCAGCAGGTCACGGCCGGAGGCATCCTGGCCCCTTTCCAGGTTCGACAGGATCTCGCCGAATCCGAACATGCCCATGGCGACGACCACGAAGCTCAGGCCATCAGCCAGGCCCGACGCGCCGAAGGTGAAACGCGACATTCCGGAATTGACATCGGTGCCGACAATACCGAACAGCAGGCCTAGGAAAATCATCGCGATTGCTTTGAGCATCGAGCCGCTGGCCAGCACCGCCGAGGCGATAAGGCCCATGGTCATCAGCGAAAAGTATTCCGGGGCGCCGAATTTCAGCGCGACTTCAGCTAGAGGCGGGCCCGCAACCGCAATAAGCATCGTACAAACGGTTCCAGCAAAGAACGATCCAACCGCGGCCATGGCTAGTGCCGGTCCGGCGCGACCATTCTTGGCCATCTGGTAGCCGTCCATGCAGGTCACCACCGAAGCTGACTCGCCTGGCAGGTTGACCAGAATCGCCGTGGTCGAACCACCGTACTGGCAGCCGTAGTAGATACCGGCCAGCATGATCAGCGCACCGACAGGCGGCAGGTTGAAGGTTGCAGGCAGCAGCATGGCGATCGCCGCCAGGGGGCCGATACCGGGAAGCACGCCGACCAGCGTGCCCACAAACACGCCGATGAAGCAGTAAGTCAGGTTTTGAAGCGATACGGCAGTCTGAAAGCCCAGCGCCAAGTTGGAGAACAGTGACATTTCCATTTTCTTATCTCCACCAGAACAGCGGGAAAGGCAGTTCCAGTCCCTTGATGAACAATGCCCACGCACCAATGATCAGCACTACGCTCATCAATATGACTTCCTTGAAACGGAAATCGCGGCCTGCCAAGGCAGACAAGAAGATGAGCACGAACATCGCGGGAATGAACCCGATATGATCGATCGACCAGCCGAAAAACGCGAAGGCTACGGCGAGAAGGAACATCGCCTTCCAGGCGAATTTGCTGACGCCCTCGCCCTGCACCTTGAGGCCCATTGCCGAAACCGCGAGGCCCAGCACAACCATGATGATGCCCAGCCAGGTCGGGAAATATCCCGGCCCCATGCGGCTAGTCGTACCGTACGGATAATCCTGGGCGATGAATATCGCCACAGCCCCGAACCCGATAAACATCATACCGGCCCAGAAATCTTCCTGACTAGTGATCTTCAACTGACCATCCTCCTGATTTCAGAAACTTGATGCTGGAATGCGCTGCCATCCCAACATTGAGCGCCTCACGCTAAGACCCACTCGCGTGTCGGCTGATTTAAGCGTATCGGCTGATTTTAGTGGGGTAACCCCACAGTTTATGCTTATGCTCCACTTAGGAAGGTGACTTTACACGATCCAGCGCTCTCGAACAACGCAAAACTGGCTCAATTGGTGCGATGCACAACCCACCTCAAATGACGAATTACTATTTTATCAATAAATAATTGTAATGAGCATGATGCAACAGCCGGTAGCTTGCCTGTTAATACTTACGCAGCCCTTACCTTTGTAATCGGCATTTCCGGATAACGCTTTTCTGCGCCAATTCAATTCATTGCGCCATCTGCGCCGCATCAGATCATTGCAGCATCTGCACCCGGTTGGTTTTGATCAGCATGGCCAGGCGCCGGCGCTCGCCGTCCATGAACTTCACAAAATCGCCCGGAGTACCTCCTGCAGACACGAGGCCAAGCTGATCGAGTCTGCCTTTGACATCAGGCAGATTGAGGGCCTTGTTCAGTTCGGCGTTGAGTTTGCCGATGATCGCGCGCGGCGTTTTGGCAGGCACCTGGACGCCGAACCAGACAGTGGCTTCAGCCTCCCGGATTCCCTCTTCCGCTAGCGTCGGCACGTTGGGTATAACGCTTTGTCGCTGCGCAGCGGCCACAGCAAGAATCTTCAATCGTCCGGCCTTGATGTGTGCACTCCCGCTGACTACGGTGGTGTAAACCACGTTCACGCGACCACTGATGACGTCATTGAACGCCGGCGCAGTTCCCTTGTAGGGAATATGTGCGAATTGCGCGCCTGTCGCAGCCGCAAACAACGCCTGGGCAATATGAAGGCTGCTACCGCTGCCCGAAGAGGCCCAGGTCAGCTTGCCGGGGTTAGCCCTTGCGTAAGCCAGAAGTTCGCGTGCACTGTTCGGCGTGAAAGAAGGCGCCGCGACGAGGATCAGCGGCGAATAACCGATGAACATTACCGGATCGAAATCCGTCATGCGGTATGGCGGCTTTCTGCGCAGCATCACGTTATTGATGCTGGGGCCGGGATTGGCGTGCAGCAGCGTGTGTCCGTCGGGTGTCGCTTCAGCCACCAGCTTTCCGCCGATAGAACCGCCAGCGCCGGGCCGGTTGTCGACGACAAACTGCTGCCCGGTGGATTCACTCAGCTTCTGCGCGAACAGCCTCGCCGTGATGTCATTGGAGGCACCCGGCGCAAACGGCACGATCCACCGCACCGGACGCTCGGGATAACGTTCAACCGAATGTGCCGGCGCCGCAAATACCAAGCTCGCACTGATGACGGCCACGACAATCGCGACGGATGATTCGTTTCTCATTGTCTTTCTCCCTTTTGCAATCTAGATGAACTACCAACCCGTAAGTCAGGTCGATGCAAAAACTTCCGGGTTGATCATGTTGACCGGCTTGCCGGCGGCAAACGCGAGGATCTGATCGAAGATGTTGCCGAAAATGCGTTCATATCCGGCCCGTTCGACGTAACCGATGTGCGGGGTGCAGATCGCGTTATCGAGCTTGAGCAGCGGGTGGCTGGCATTGAGCACCGGCTCCTCTTCGAACACGTCCACCGCGAGCATCCCCGGCCTGCCATGCTTCAATGCTGTTTCCAACACGCCTGGCTCAACCAGGCCTGCACGGCTGGTATTGACCAGCAGTGCCGTCGGCTTCATGCGAGCCAGGTCACTGGCGCTGACGATGCCGCGGGTGGCATCAATCAGGCGCAGATGTAGAGAGATCACGTCGCAATCTTCGAAAAAAGCGGCCTTGCTGCTGGCCGCCGAATAGCCGTCAGCGCGGGCACGTGCGAGTGAGGCTTCACGCCCCCAAGCCATTACCTCCATTCCGAACGCTTTACCGTAACCAGCGACCACGGCACCGATACGGCCGTAACCGAAAATACCCAGCCTCTTGCCGCGCAGACCGGTCCCCACGGTGGATTGCCAGCGCCCCGCCTTCAGCGCAGCGACTTCCTGCGGAATATGGCGCATGGCTGCAATAATCAATCCCCAGGTCAGCTCCGCCGTAGCATAGGACGGCTGACCCGGATGCAGTCCGCTGCAAAGCAGTACTCCGTGCTTGGTGCAGGCATCAACGTCGATGTGCGGATAGACGCTGTGGTGGCTGATTAATTTCAGTTTCGGCAGACGTGCGATTAGCGGTGCGCGGATCGGCGTGCGCTCGCGGATCAGTACCAGCGCTTCGGTATCGCGGAGGCGCTCCGCCAGCGCATCAACGTGCTTGGTGTGATCGTTCCAGATTTTGACTTCGTGCCCCTGAAGTTTGCCATAGCTATCGAGTGTACGGACAACGTTCTGATAATCATCGAGGATCGTGATGTTCATGAAATTACCGAATAAGATGGATTGATATAAATAATTGTTTTATTTATTTTTTTAATTCAGCCAGCCGGATGCCCATTGCTTTTTCAATACTTCGTCGACGATCTCCGGCGCGCGTCCGACATAGGTCGTCGGATCCAGCACCGCTTTCAGCTCCGTCAAAGTCAGCGCTTTCTTCACTTGCGGGTCACGTAACAGTGCATCCTCAAACGAAACGCCGTTTTCGATGCCGTGCATTGAGGCCTCGTAGACCAGATCATGCGCAGTCTGCTTGCCGACTTTTTCTGACAACTCGAACATCACGCGCTCGGAAAGTAGGAATCCGCCGAGGCTGTCGAGGTTTGCGCGCATGCGCGCCTCATCGACATGCAGACCTTCGAGCACGTATTTCATCATTGCCAGCATCCCGCCCGCCATCAGGCAGGACTCCGGAAGCGCCTTCCATTCGCCGCGCCACGACGAACCGTCGCGTTCGTGTTCAATCAGCATCGACTCCAGCATGAACGCGACGTTGTAGCGCAGCGCACGGCTTACGCCCACCACGGCCTCGCAGGATGAGGGATTGCGTTTGTGCGGCATCGTTGATGACCCTACCTTGCCGGCGCTGAAGGGCTCGTAGAGTTCGCCGATTTCAGTGTGTTCGAGGGTGACAATTTCGTTGGCAATCTTGCCCAGCGTTGCACTGATCAGTCCCAGAACGTTGACATATTCGGCAAAGCGGTCGCGCGCCGGCTGCCAGTTAATGTCGGCCACCCCCAACCCGAGACGCTTCATGACGCCCTGCTCCAGCGTCTTAGCCTTGGCGCCGAACGAGGCCTGGGTACCCACCGCGCCGACCATGCCGCCGACGAACATGCGCTGCTCGAGCTGGCGCAGGCGTTCGTAGTTGCGGCCCATCTCCGATAGCCAGATCGCCACCTTGTGTCCGAAGGTAATCGGCAATGCCTGCACACCGTGCGAGCGTCCGACCATCGGTGTTGCGCGGTGCTGCTCACACAGTTTTGCGAGCGATCTTCCGATCGCTTTCATGTCGCGCAGGTAGATCACATGCGCGTCCTTGATCTGCAGCATCGTCGCGGTGTCAAGCACGTCCTGCGTGGTCGGCCCGAAGTGTATGTATTCACCATGCTCCGGCTTGCACAGCTTCTGCACGGCCTTTACCGCAGGCACCAGCGGATGCTTAATGCGGCGGATTTCGGCCGACACCGCGGCAATGTCGATTTTTGAGATGCTGGCGTTAGCCGCGATTTCCTCTGCTGCCGCCTTAGGAATGATGCCCAGCTCCGCCTGTTCCAGCGCCAGCGCCGCTTCGAAATCGAACCATTTTTGCACGCGATTGTGGTCATTGAAAATCGCACGCAGTTCCTCGGTGCTCCACAGATGCTGAATCAATGCGTCATCAAATACGCTAGATGCCATTTCTCTTCCTCGTCGTTTATATGACGGCCTGCAGCGCTTCCGGAAAGGAAACGCCATCGCCGGTTACTGGATCTTGATGTTTGCGGCCTTGATGACACCCGCCCATTTGTCACGTTCGCTGCGCATGAATTTGCCGAAGGCCTGCGACTCGCCTCCCGCCGGCACCGTGCTCATGCTGTGCAACCGCTGTTTGACCTCAGGCAAATCGAGCGTCTGCCGGAATCCATGGTTGAGCTTGCCGATCACGGTAGCCGGCGTGCCCGCCGGAGCTAGCCAGCCGAACCAGCCGATGACTTCAAACCCTGGGAAACCGGACTCGGCAATGGTCGGCAGGTCGGGGGCAACCGGCGAGCGCTGGGCGCTGGAAATCGCCAGCGCACGCACCTTACCGGCCCTGACTTGCGGCGTCGCCGCCAGTGCGATGCTGAACAGCGCCTGCACCTGACCCGCCATGGTCTCGGCTAGCGCCGGTCCGCCGCCCTTGTACGGCACGTGCACGAACCGGGTTTTCGAAGACAGCCGGAACAGTTCAAGCGCGAGATGCCCCGAAGTGCCGTTGCCAGCAGAGGCGAACGCAAATGCGCCCTGCTTAGCACGAATCACGCCCAGCAGTTCCTGCACCGATTTCGCTGCCACCGATGGATGCGCGATCAGGATGTTGGGCACCGTGATGCCCAGAGAGATAGGCGCGAAATCCCGAAGCGGATCGTACGGTACTTTTTTGTAGAGACTGGGATTGATCACCACCCCCGCAGCCACCTGAACCAGCGTGTAGCCATCCGACGGCGACCGCGCAGCCATGTCGTAGGCAATGATGCCGTTGGCACCACCGCGATTGTCGATCACCACCGTCTGGTTGAGATACATGTTCATATGCGGACCAACCAGACGCGCCAGCGTATCCGCCGGTCCTCCCGGCGGCACCGAAACAATCAGCCGCACCGGCTTGACCGGGTATTCCTGGGCAATTACAACTCCTGTAACCAGTAGCATGACGGCCGTAACCGCCAGCCTGAACGTTCTGCTCATTAAACTCTCCCTGTAGTGGCTGACTTTGTATATGTTCGAGTTTTCGCACTCAGGATGCGAGCGCGCGATTCTCGGGCATGTTCATGAAAGTCTCCATCGCATGCCAGAACTTGTGACGGTTGATCCCCAGCGTTGCCGCGTGCGCAAGTCCGGAAACAAACACGAACTGCTTGTCCTTGCTCGGCAGTTTGCCGAAGAAATCCAAAAGATCGGGTTCGGCCGCGATACCGTCAAACTCGCCGCGAATGATACATACCGGGCAGTCGATCTTCGCAGGATCAATAACCGGCAGATTGGCACACATATCGAAATAGGTACCGGTCGGCACCGAATCGCCCAGCGGCAGTTCGGTATCGGCCAGCGCATCGGCGGCGATCATTTCAGAAGTGCCGGGCTTGTCGCGGGTGAACATGCTGTGGATGAACGCCCGATCTACCTTGCGCCGCGAGCTACTCCGGTATTCTTCGACCTTTTCCCTGCGCTTGGCCAGGGTCGGCGACCCCGCGCCGGTGTAAACCAGCGCCGACACCATCAGCCGCTTGACCCGACCCGGATTCTGCTGGGCGTAGAGCGCGGCGCGCAACGCGCCCGATGAACCGCCATACATGAACACCTGTTTCTGCCCGCTCTCCTTTTCGACAATCGCCATCGCCGCAGCCAGATCCTGCGCGCCAGATGCGATGTCTGAATTGCTGTCAGTGCGATCGGACCGGCCATAACCTTCGTGATCCATGGTCCATACGTCGTATCCGATTCCGGCGAAATGATCCATCAATGAATAATCGTCACGCCCAGGAACTGCCAGATCGAAGCTGGAACGGCCGGACGCCGATGAACCGTGCACGAGGAACAGCGCCGGCGCTCCAGTCACCGCATCGGCGATACGTTTGCGATAGACATAGAGTTTTACCGGGCCTTTTTTAGCCCAGTAGTCAGCACCGGCGAATTTTTTCATGACTGTTAAATCTGATTCAGGTGAATGCCCGATTATCTCACCGTGCACGGTAATCTGTGCCTCAGTCCGAATTCTGGTCGCGGTGTAGAATCCGCGCATTTCCCGTTCAGGAGTCCATCATGGCCGCTTCGCCGTCTAAAATCATCAGCCTTGGTGAGCTTGCCAGTCTTATCCCCGATGGCACCGCACTCGGACTCGGCGGGGTGTTCCTGCATCGCGGTCCTTTCGCACTGGTACGCGAACTGGTGCGCCAGCGCCGCCGCAATCTGGAAATCATCAAACCTTCTCCGGGCTATGACCTTGACCTGCTCTGCCGCGCCGGAGCGGTAGCCAAAGTTCGCGCCGGCATTGTCGCCATGGAAGGCAACTTCGGTCTTGCGCCCTGGTATCGCAAGGCAATCGAACACAAGGAAGCACATCTCGAAGAACATGCCTGAATGACGCTGGTCGCGGGGCTGCGTGCAGCCTCCTACGGAATCCCTTTCCAGCCTGTCGCCGGCGTGCATGGCAGCGACCTGCCCAGCATCAACCGCTGGCACACCGTCGCCGATCCTTATGGTTCCGGGAAAAACGTCTATGTCATTCCCGCGGTCAGTCCGGATATCGCGGTCATCCACGCGGCCGAGATCGACAACGAAGGTAACGCTCGTGTCTATGGCTCACCATTCTGGGACCATCCGCTGACCCGCGCAGCGAAACGCGTGCTGGTCACTTCCGAAAAACTGGTATCCACCGATAACCTGCGCGAACAGCCGGAACTGACATTGGTGCCAGGTTTCATGGTCGAAGCCGCTGCCGTGGTGCCCGGAGGTGCATGGCCAGGTTCCATGCATCCTTACTACGACATCGATTACCCTGCCGTTGAACATTACATGCTGGACGGCGACTCCATTGTCGCTAAACATTTGCAAAGCGCGCCCGAACAACGCGCGGTGACTGCTTGACACCCTTCCGCAGTTTTACGCCGGTGGCAGACTCCGCAGCGCGCGTGCTGATCCTTGGCCGCATGCCGGGCGTGGAGTCATTACGCGCCGGACAATACTTCGCCCATTCGCGCAATGCGTTCTGGCGAATCATGGATGATCTTTTCAACGCCGGACCCAACATGTCGTACAACTCCCTTATGCACCGTTTGCTCAAAGCCGGGCTACTGCTGCGCGGTGAAAACCCGGGGTCGGCATCATTGCCGGAACCATTTCACCGTTGCCGCGATTGCATACCTTGCAGCATTTCGCACGTCCTGAAAAATCCGCGAAAATACCACTAACATGGAATGGACACCCTTCTCCTTTGTAGTTATCAACCTCGCGCGCCAGATTCGAGCCCGGGAAGTCACTTTTAGCGGCGTGAATTCGACACTGCCAATGCTCGCCTGCCTGCTCGCCAAGCGTGCCTACGACTTTGACTTCACTTACATCAACGTCGCTGGCGGCGTCGAACCGCATCCGGTCAGCATTCCGCTTTCAAGCAGCGATCCGGCTATCGTCCATGGCTCGCCCGCCATTTTTGCCAACCAGGATTTTTATGATTTGTGCGCGCGCGGCGGACTTGATCTGGTCTATCTCGGTTGCGCGCAGATCGACGCCGAAGGCCGCACCAACGTGTCGGCGATCGGTTCCTGGGAAAACCCTAAGGTTCGCCTGCCGGGTGGGGGCGGTGCTGCAGTAATGCTGCCGACAGCCAAACGCGTGGTGACCTGGCGCACTGACCACACGCCGCGCGCGTTGGTTGAAAAACTCGATTTCGTAACCGCTGCAGGGAACATGACGGCTCTGGTTACGCCGCTGGCGGTATTTGAACGTGAGCCGCACCCCGGCTCCCGTTTCCGGCTTGTGCAATACCACCCAGACACTACCATCGAACATATCTCGGCACAGACCGGTTTTCGCTTCGACGCCGCGAAAGCACGGCCCGCCACGCCGGCAACACCCGGAGAATCCACCGCGTTATTAAAACTCGACGCCGGCGAAAAATTCTCAAAGCCCATGAACACCCACTCCGCCCCCTAATGCGCCGTGTTAGCATACGACGCATGCCGTGCTCGCGGAATTCTCCGCGATGGAACGTCGTTTTCGTCTCTCATCACAGTCAATCCTGATGCTGCCGCTGGAAGGTGTCCGTGTCGTCGAATTCTGTCAGGTACTGGCGGGACCTTTTGCGGGTTGCCTGCTCGCCGATATGGGTGCCGATGTCATCAAGGTGGAATCGCCCGAAGGCGACCTGATGCGCCAGTGGCCACCCCTGCTCGAGGGCTACAGCCAGTATTTCGCTTCGGTCAATCGCAACAAGCGTTCGGTAGTGCTCGACCTGAAATCGGAACAGGGCCGCGCCGACGCGCGCCGGCTCGCGCTCACCGCCGACATCCTGCTGGAGAATTTCCGTCCTAAGGTGATGGGCAAGTTCGGCCTTGACTACAAGACGCTGGCAACTGATCACCCCGCAATGGTGTATTGCTCGGTATCGGCGTTCGGCCAGAGCGGGCCGCGGGCCGCGGAAGGCGGCTTTGACATGACGGTGCAGGCGATGAGCGGCGTGATGAGTGTCACCGGGGAGCGTGACGGCCGCCCGGCGAAGTGCGGTATCCCGATTGCCGATTTTTCCGCCGGACTGTATGCAGCATTCAGTGTCACTGCAGCCTTGCACAAGGCACGCACCACTGGCCTTGGTGACTACATAGACGTTTCAATGCTGGGCGCGATGCTCGGTATCGCCAACCTGCAGACCAGCGAACTGTTCGGGACCGGGCGCGCCCCGGTGCGTCTCGGCTCCGCGCATCCGATGAACGCGCCGTACGCCGCCTTCTGCTGTCGCGACGGTTATTTCGCGCTCGCTGCAGGCACCAACAAGCTGTGGGAAGCGGCCTGCGCCGCCATAAATCGCCCGGATCTCGTAAAGGATAGCCGATTCACTACACCGACCCTGCGAGCGCAGCATCAGGATGTGCTGCGTGAACTGCTCGAGGCTGAGTTCATCAAACACGATGCCACCGACCTACTAACACGCATGAACGAACGCGGCGTACCCTGCGCACCGCTCTACAATTACTCCCAGGTGCTCGCGGACCCTCAGGTCGAACACATGCAGTGGGTGGAACCAATGCGGCTACCCAACGGAGTGGTCAGCAAGACCGTTATATCGCCGCAGCGCGTTTCAGGACAGCGTCTCGGCCTGCGCTGCGCGCCGCCAGCACTCGGCCAGCACACCCAAGAGATTCTCGACGAACTTAACCGATTGAAAGCTGCATCATGAACAATCCCAAACGCTTCCGCCATTTCGTCGCTGAATTCACGCGTCTGATTGAACAATGCGGCGGGGATGAAAAAACCATGCTCGACGACGGCGCAAAACTGCTCGGCGAACTGATTGGCCATGACGATTGGCTACCGGAGAGCTGTGCGCAACCACATCCGCAGTATTACCAGCAGTACCTGCTTTACTGCGATCCACTGGAGCGCTTCTCGGTGGTGAGCTTCGTCTGGGGACCAGGACAGAAAACTCCGGTGCACGACCACATGGTATGGGGCATGGTCGGCATGATGCGCGGCGCCGAACTGTGCCGGCGCTTTACGCCTACCGAGGCGGGAAAGCCGATGTCGGCCAGCGAATCCGAGCGCCTGCTGCCGGGTGCGGTTGATCGCGTCTCGCCCACCGTCGGCGACATCCATGAAGTAGCCAATGCCCATGATGACCGGGTTTCGATCAGCATTCATGTCTACGGCGCCAACATCGGCGCCGTGAAACGTCACGTGTTCGACCCCGCGACGGGCACTGAAAAACCGTTCGTATCGGGTTACTCGAGCACCCAGATGCCGAACTTCTGGGACCGCTCCGCTGAAGTGCGTGCGAGCATCGGCTGATTATGAGCGAAGAACTGCTGCGCAGACACGACGGTCATGTCACCGAGCTGACACTGAATCGGCCACAAAAGGCTAACGCGCTTTCGGAGCACCTGGTCGAGGTGCTAATCGACGCAGTCGAGTATGCCGCCACCGACGACACCCGCCTCCTGATACTGCAGGGCAACGGCTCTCATTTCTGTGCGGGATTCGACTTCGGCGACCTGCAGTCCCAAAGTGACGGTGATCTAGCGTTGCGTTTCATCCGCATCGAAACGCTGTTGCAGACGCTCTATCACGCGCCTTATGAAACCATGGCGCTGTCGCAAGGAAGGGTATTCGGCGCCGGTGCCGACATTGTCGCTAGCTGCGGCTTGCGCATCGCTGCACCGGGAACCACGTTTCGCATGCCCGGTTTGCGTTTCGGTGTGGTTTTGGGAACCCGCCGCCTAGCTACCCGGATCGGCAGCGACCTGGCGCGGGACATCCTTTCCAATTCGCGAACGTTCGATGCCTCAGCAGCACTTGAAAACTGTTTTCTGACCCGCATTGCAGCCCAGTCTGAATGGCCGGCGGTGATCGCAGATGCACGTGCTGCTGCCGATGCACTGGCGCCCGCCGCCGCAGCCGCACTGCACCGCCGCCTTGCTATCGACAGCCGCGCGGAAGACATGGCTGAACTCGCACGTTCCGTCAGTACGCCGGGGCTCCGCGAACGCATTCGCCATTATCGTGAAATCAGCAAATAAAACGAGGACCGACATGAGCACCGCACCGCCCGCAACTATGAACGCCGTCGAGATTTCCGCGCCCGGAGGACCGGAAGTCCTGAGGCCGGTCCAGCGCCCTACTCCTGAAGCGAAGGCCCATGAAGTTTTGATCAAGGTGACAGCGGCAGGCGTCAATGGTCCCGACATCATGCAGCGCAAAGGACTTTACCCCCCTCCGGCCGGTGCCACGGACCTTCTGGGACTGGAAGTATCCGGAGAAATCGTGGCTCTGGGCGCCAATGCCAAACGCTGGTCCATTGGCGACAAGGTGGTTGCCCTCACCAACGGCGGCGGTTATGCCGAATATGTCGCCGTCAACGCAGAGCACTGCCTGCAGGTGCCTTCCGGCGTCGGCATGCTCGACGCTGCAGGACTGCCGGAAACATTCTTTACGGTCTGGAGCAATGTTTTCATAGGCGCCGGACTAAGGTCCGGCGAAACCTTTCTGGTGCACGGTGGCGCGGGCGGTATCGGCACGACCTGCATCCAGCTCGGCAAGGCCTTCGGGGCAACTGTGATCGCTACCGATAGCCCTGAATCGCGCTGCAAACTCTGCAGCGACCTCGGCGCCGATCGCGTCATCGATTATAAAAACGAGGACTTTGTCGAGATAGTGCGTGAAATGGGAGGCGCCAACCTAATTCTCGATATCGTCGGCGGACCCAACATCGAGAAGAACTTCAAGGCAGCAACCCATGACGCACGCATCATCCAGCTCGCATTCGCCGCCGGGTCCAAGGTCGAAATTAATCTGATGCCGGTGATGCTGAAACGGCTGACGTACACCGGCTCAACGCTGCGCACTCGGCCGGAGGCCTACAAGGCCCGGGTTGCCCGTGAACTAGAGGCGCAGGTCTGGCCGCATATTGCATCGGGAAAAATACGCACCGTTACCCACGCTGCATTGCCACTGGCCGAGGCCGCAAAGGCGCACGCAGTTATGGAGTCCAGCGGGCACACAGGGAAAATTTTGCTGAAAATATGACCTGACCGCAGCAACGGTCAGTCAAAATGCCGTCAGCCGGGATCAGGCCGCTTCGGCGAGTTCGGAACCCAGCATCTTGCGGCGCTGCAACTGGCATCAGCCCCCCCTCCTTAGTGCCTCAGGCGCTATCAATGTCGGCAGAGACAGTTCACTGTCGGTTCGCCTCAACGCCACACTGGGTTGGCGGGGATTGGTCGTAGCCCGAGGCGGCTTTACGGTTTCCGGGGCCGTATGCGATTCGCTTCTGCGTCCCTGACCGGTATTCTACAAAAAGGCCTACCCCTTTCGGGGCGGGCCTTTTTCTTTCTGCAAAAAAAGCAGTGATCAGTTTTTTGAGCGCAACGCCTCGATGCGCTCATCCAGCGGGGGATGCGACATAAACATGCGCATCAATCCGCTGCCTCCAGAAATACCGAAAGCCGACATTTGGGCTGGCAGAGCAGTCTGTTCATGGTTCATTTTCAGACGCTCCAGAGCCGCAATCATTTTCTGCCGACCAGCCAGCTCAGCACCGCCAGCATCAGCACGGAATTCACGCTGCCGGCTGAACCAGGCGACGACCATGCTCGCCAGAACTCCGAGCACGATCTGCGCCACGAAAGTGGCCACATAAAACCCGACGCCCTGACCGCGATCGTTCTTCAAAAGCACCCGGTCAACGACGAAGCCGACCACACGCGAGAGGAAAATCACGAAGGTGTTGACCACGCCTTGAATCAGCGTCAGCGTCACCATGTCGCCATTGGCCACATGGCTGACTTCGTGGCCTAGCACAGCTTCCGCCTCGTCCTGCGTCATGTTGTTGAGCAGTCCGGTGCTCACCGCTACCAGTGCGTCATTACGATTCCAGCCGGTGGCGAAAGCGTTGACATCCGGCGCGTCGTAAATAGCCACCTCGGGCATGCCAATGCCAGCACGCTCGGCCTGGCGTCGGACTGTATCCACCAGCCAGCGCTCGTTCGTGTTCTCTGGAACTTCAATGACACGGGCGCCAGTGGCCATCTTGGCCATCCATTTCGAGATCAGCAGGGAGATGAATGCACCACCAAATCCGAAAACCGCTGAGAACACCAGCAAGGCCTGGAGATTCAGGCCCGTTTCATTCGTCAGCGCACGGTCGATGCCCAGCAACTGCATGGTCACGCTCAGCACCGCGAGAATCGCAAAGTTAGTGACGATCAACAGCAATACGCGTTTCATAGATTTCCAGTTTCCTAAAAAGGTTGAATTCGGATACGGGCATTAGATATGGGCAACGGCGCTAAGTTCAAGTCACGCCTTTCATCCGGGAATTTCCCGTAAGTTTATGATTCAATTATTATTATTTTGATGGATCAAAAGGACTTAGGTGGGCGCATCATGTAGCGAATTTTTAGGTCGTATTTGTAACCAGAACGTGACGGGACCGTCATTAGTTAGGGTTACCTTCATGTGCGCACCGAACGACCCTTGTGCAACGAGCAGATGTATTCCCTGTGCTCGCGCAACCAGGTGTCCAAAAATAGCTTTTCCGGTTTCAGGCGCGGCCGCATACGAAAAGCCGGGCCGCAAACCCTTGCGGGTGTCGGCAGCCAGCGTAAATTGCGGCACCAGCAACAGTCCCCCGCGGATCTGCCGCAATGACAGATTCATTTTTCCGGAATCGTCGGCAAACACGCGGTAATCTAGCATTCGCTCCAGCAGACGATCTGCCTCGTGCACAGTATCACCCGCTTCGACGCCAACCAGCACCAGCAAACCGGGGCCGATAGCGCCGGTTACAGCGCCGTCGACAACCACCTGCGCCGCGCTGACTCTCTGCAGCAGACCGATCATTGGGAATTTCCCGTGCCGTCGAGTTCGGTCACCTTGCGGCGGCGACCCGGCCTGAAGTAAGCGTGATCATCATAGAACTCGCCACAGCCGTTGGCCTCATGCCATCCCGGAACGCCCAGAACAGGAATGGGAGACAGCGCATCCGGACCCAGAACAAGGCCGGGATCGGTAATCCGGTCTGAAGCCCGTTGATCGAGGTACACCACCTTTTCCCTATCATTCAGTGCAAAAAAACCTCCCTCGACCTCCAGTAGCATTCCGTGCCCGGTCATCCCCAGGTACGGGGCCAGTGCTTTTTCGCACAGCGCATGGCCCGGCACTATAAAGTGCGTTGCCGAGACCACGGTATCGCGCAACTCCCAGAACAACGGTTTCCAGCGAAATTCGCGCATCATCCGCAGCAGTTCCTGATCTGCAGACGCCACAATCACCCCGTTTTCATCCAGCAACGTAAGCGCATCACGTACTTTTCCTCTGCTGGATTGCAATCGCCCCACCTCATCCGCCAATGCCTGATGATGTCGCGCATTGAGTGCGGCTTTAAATTTAGGAAAAACGATCCAGGACAGGGCATTGAACAAGTCATGCCAGTTGTTTTCCCTGAACTCGAGCTCCCCGCTCCGGAAAACGCGTATTTCATACGGCTCCCTGCCATCCGGCTCAACCGCTCTTAGCGGAAAACCGGACGCTGTTCGTGTATCCGCAGCTTCGAACAAATTCTGCAATGACGCACGATTTGGCCAGTCATCCATGGGCAATCGGGACAGGCAATCGTTTAGATGAACCAGCATCGGCGACTGTAGAACAAAACTTGGATTCCATTTATCCATTACCGAATTGTACGACGCACAGGGAATCGGTCTCCGAATACCCTGAAAACCCGTTGCCAGACAGGATGCACCTTTTCAGAACAAAACTAGGGATTTGATGGCGTAATCGGTAACACCAATCATGTCGCTCCAACGCCATGCCGTGCACATTGATGAGTGAAAATCAACCTATCGCACCACCGCAAGGGCACGTCTGAACTTGCAACCAAGCCCGGCGCATTGAATTTCGGACTCAAGGGCTTGCTGGCCGCCGTCGGCAAGCAGGTCTCTGCCGATGACCTCCGTGCCAAGTTGGCTCGCGCCGTCAATATCGACGCCGCAGTGGCTTACGGCGCATCCGGCTACCTCAACTGACCGTTGCCTCCGGAAACCCTGGTCCGCAACGCCAAAGACGCGCTGGGCCTGAAATAAAGGGCAACCCGGCTAGCGCCGCCACTGCAGCGGCGGCTCATCCAGTGCGGCTGCCTGTTCTCGCAGTGCGAGTATGTGGTCCTGCCAGTAGCGCTGGGTATTGAAAAATGGAAAACTCGCCGGAAACGCCGGATCATCCCAGCGGCTGGCAAGCCAGCCCGCATAGTGCACGATACGCAGTGTACGCAGAGCTTCGATCAACATCAGTTCAGCCGGATCGAATTCTCGGAACTCGCAGTACCCTTCCAGCAAGTGGAGCAATTGCGCCTGCTGCACCTTGCGTTCGCCAGAAAGGCACATCCACAAATCCTGCACCGCCGGCCCCATGCGGGCGTCATCGAGATCGACAAAATGCGGCCCTGCATCAGTCCACAGAACATTGCTGGCATGGCAATCGCCATGCAGCCTGATATTGCCAAATGACCCAACAGCGTTGCAGCGCCGCTCGACGCGATCAATCACATCCTCAACAACGCTGGCATAGGTATCGTAGAGATCATCGGGAATGAAATCGGTGTCCAGCACAAACTGCACGGGCTGGTAACCGAAGGCGTCGATGTCCAGCACCGGACGATGAACAAACGGCCTCACCTGCCCCACCGCATGGATTCGCGCGATGAAGCGCCCCATCCACTGCAGCGTGTTCGGATCTCCCAGCTCCGGTGTGCGCCCGCCGCGCCGCGGCGTCAGTGCGAACTGGAATGCGCCATGCGCATGCAACGTACGGCCGTCGAGCATCAAAGGCGCCACGACCGGCAGCTCCGCGGAAGCCAGCTCCGTCGCAAAATCCTGCTCCTCTTGAATAGCCGCGCTGCTCCAGCGTCCGGGACGGTAAAACTTGGCGACCACGGAAGAACCGTCGTCCAGCCAGACCTGGTAAACACGGTTTTCGTAACTGTTCAGCACCTGCAGCCGGCCGTCGCAGCGCAATCCGCAAGACTCCACTGCATCGAGAATTAGATCCGGCGTCAGTGACTCATAGGGCCTCATGCCGGCAGGGACAGTCGCCACATCTCCGCTCATTGGGCCTGCGCGACACCCGCTGCCATGCCGGCAGCCACGAAACGCATTCCCTGTTGCAGCAGATCCGGCAGCACATTTCCGACATGCATGACCTGGCGAACCCCGCAATCCTTGAGCATGGAAGCTAGCAAATCAGCCACTTCCCCGACATCATCCAGCGGATGCAAGGGCCAGCGGAAACCTTCCAGCATTGAATCATCCAGAAGCGAACTCAGGCTGACCCTTATTTCTCCTGCGTTTTCCGGCAGTTGATGCGCCGACAATACTGCCTGCGGGTCGCCGACGCTCATGCGAAAACGCTTCATGGTATTGCTCAGAAACAGGCTTAGCGCCGCCTCGAGATGCTCACGCCGTCCCAGATATGCCGCCCGGCACAATGACTGCGGCGGACGCAGCATCGGTAATATTTCCAAACCGGGTTGCGCCAGCTGGCGCGCGAGTTCCCGCGTTACCGGGGCGCCCCATGCGCCAACATTGGAAGCCGACTCCCGCAACGCAGGCAGGTGAGCCGGAGTCACGCCCGCACCGACCAGGAATCTCAGATGAACCTGTTCGCGGCCGGCAGAAACCCTCACGGGCGCAGGCAGCAGCCCTGACAGCAGCTCCTGGTCCGCAGTATCATGCAGTGCACGCCACAACAGCACGGGTGATAGGTTTTCCAGGGACTCAACCGCGCACAGCGCATTGCCCATGCCGAAATTCTGTGTCACCCCAACGGCACCGTGCCGTTCGAGCAGCGAAACGATGGCCGAAATATCGGGAAGGGCACCGGGAATCGTCAACTCTGAACGCGAACCGGCTACGATAATCATGGGAAACGCGAAATAGCGCACCCCTGCACCATCTGTTGCCGCCAAATTACCGCTCTCCAGCAAGTCAGCCAGCGCATTCCAGGCCGCCCTTGCACTCTGCGGAACAGAGGCATTAAGCGCAGTGCCGACTGAGTCCTCATCACCGCGCTCCAATGCTGAGATCAGCACGTCCCGAAACGGAATATCCTGAGACACGACTGAATTCAGGCCGCGTGGATCAGGCAGCGGGCTTTTTTCGTCAAGCGGTTGGTGCGATAGGCGCTGGATCATTGCGAACCTGATTGGTCAAACTTATAGGAGGCAATCATGGGACACGAATTTTACTGTATGGCCAATTTCGACGTACCGCTGCATAATTGCAGAACCAACAATCCAACAATAACAGGAGGAGAGCACACCATGCGCAAATCGTGGCTTCACGCTTCAATCGCATTGACCACACTCGCAATCGCAGGACTGTCGGCGTTTCCGGCGCAGGCTCAGCAGTTTCCGAACAAACCGGTTCGCGTCATCAATCCGGCTTCCCCTGGAGGCAACAGCGAATACTTTTTCCGGCTTCTGACCAAAAAGATGGTCGAGAACCTGGGCCAGAATCTGGTCATGGACTTCCGGCCAGGCGCCGGCGGCACCATTGGTGGTGACATTATCGCCAAGAGCCCGCCCGACGGCTACACTACGGGTCTGGTGGCGGCCAGCTTTGTCATCAATCCCTCGACGTACAAGAGCCTGCCATTCGATACCGTCAGCGATTTCACTGGGCTCGGCATCATCGTCGATGTGCCCTCCGGTCTGGTGGTGCATCCCTCAATGCCTGTACGTAATGTCCAGGACCTGATCGCCCTCGCACGCAAAAAACCCGGCCAGATCTTTTTCGGTAGTTCGGGACGCGGCGGCATCGGCCATCTCGCCGGTGAAATGCTCAATTCGGCAGCGAACATCAAGCTGGTTCACGTCGCTTACAAGGGTGCGGGTCCAGCTATGATCGACACCATTTCAGGGCAGGTACAAATGCTCTTTGCCAGCATGCCAGCGCTGGTGCCCCACGTGAAATCTGGACGCCTGCGTATGATCGGCCAGTCCGGCGAGAAACGTTCCGTCTCCGCCAAGGACATACCGACCCTGATTGAAGCCGGCGTCAAGGGTTATGTCGTTCGCAGCATGTTCGGATTCATCGGTCCGGCAGGCATTCCGCGCCCGATCGCCGAGAAGCTCAATGGCGCCCTGGCTGCCGCGATCAAGGATCCCGAAAACAACAAGACACTCATCGCGCGCGGTGCCGATCCCGTCGGCAGCACCATCGAGGAACATCAGGCCGCCATACGTTCCGAAATCGCCAAATGGCGCAGTGTCGCCAAGGCCGCCGGTGTTAAGCCTATCTGATCACCTCGGGACACAAAGCGCAGTGCGCTAAACTACGGGGCCTGATCAGCCCCGTATTTTTTTTGAGAGATCCCCGATGGCCCCTTTCGATTTCGAGTTCCCCTACACTTCCCAGCGCATGCCGGTACTGGCCCGCAATTGCGTGGCCACTTCCCAGCCACTGGCCGCGCAAGCCGGCCTGCGCATGATGCTGAAAGGCGGTAACGCCGTGGACGCCATACTCGCCACCGCCATTTCACTGACCGTGCTTGAACCCACCAGCAACGGCATCGGCAGTGACGCGTTCTGCATTCTCTGGGACGGCAAAAAACTTCACGGCCTGAACGCATCGGGACGCTCCCCTGCGGCATGGACGACAGACCGTTTCAAGGGCGCACAGGAAATGCCCCAGCGCGGCTGGGATTCGGTAACCGTGCCGGGCTGTGTATCCGCGTGGGTGGAGATGTCCAAGAAATTCGGCAAACTCCCTTTCGCTGATCTGTTCGAGCCTGCCATCAAATATGCCATTGACGGCTTCATGCTGACGCCGACCATTGCGCGACTGTGGGCCAAGCAGGCGCCCGAACTGAAAAGCCAGCCCGGTTACGCTGAGGCATTCATGCCGCGTGGACGCGCACCGGCAGCGGGGGAAAAATTCGCTTTTCCCGCACAGGCCAAGACTCTGGCAATGATTGCCGAGTCCAAGGGGGACGCTTTTTACAAAGGTGAATTGGCCGAGAGAATTGTCGCCTGGTCGAAGCACAACGGCGGTGCGATGTCGCTGGAAGACATGGCCGCGCACGCGAACGACTGGGTGGAGCCGATCGGGATCGATTACCGCAATTACACGCTGCACGAGATTCCGCCCAACGGCCAGGGGATTGCCGCGCTGATCGCGCTGGGTATCCTCGAAAACTTTGACGTCGCCAATCTGCCGGTCGACTCACCGGACAGCCTGCACCTTCAAATTGAAGCGATGAAACTCGCTTTCGCCGACATCAACGAATACGTTTCTGACCCGGCCACGATGCGTATCAAGCCAGCCGAGATGATCGACAAGGCGTATCTGAAAACGCGCGCCAAACTGATCGACATAAAAAAAGCACAGCAGCCTGCATTCGGAAACCCGGCCAAGGGTGGCACGGTGTATCTCACCGCCGCCGATGAATCCGGCATGATGGTGTCCTACATCCAGTCCAACTTTGCCGGCTTCGGTTCGGGCGTCGTTGTTCCCGGCACCGGTATTAGCCTGCAGAACCGCGGCTACGGTTTCAGTCTTAAACCCGGGCATGCCAATGTTGTCGCACCGCGCAAACGCCCCTTTCATACCATCATCCCCGGTTTCCTGACACAGAAAGGCAAACCGCTGATGAGCTTTGGGGTCATGGGCGGCTCCATGCAGGCGCAGGGTCACATGCAAGTGATATCGCGAATGGTCGATTACGGCCAGAACCCGCAGGCCGCTTCCGACGCGCCACGCTGGCGCATTGATTCCGGCCTCACCGTCGGCATCGAGCATGGCGCAACCTCGGAAACCATAGCCGCATTGAAAGCCCGCGGCCACGACATGCCGCAGGCTGACCGCTGGTCCACCGATTTCGGCCGCGCCCAACTGATTTACAGAATGGAAGACGGTTATTTTGCCGCTTCCGAACGCCGCACCGACGGTCAGGCTGTCGGTTTTTGAGCGCGGAACGACGAATGAAATATTCACTCGGCGAACGCAAATTGGTCTGCAAGGGCGATTACTGGATCGCGCCCAATGCCACCGTCATCGGCAACGTGGTATTGGAGAACAATGCCAGCATTTGGTGGAACTGTGTGCTGCGCGGTGACAATGAAACCATCACCATCGGCGAAAATTCCCAGGTCCAGGATGGTTCGGTGCTGCATGCCGACCCCGGCTTTCCGCTTACCCTGGAAAAAAATGTCAGCATCGGCCATATGGCGATGGTCCACGGCTGCACGATTGGCGAAGGTAGCCTGGTCGGTATAAAGGCGGTCATCCTCAACGGCGCGAAAATCGGCAAGAACTGCCTGATCGGTGCTGGTGCTTTCGTCGGAGAAGGCAAGGTTATTCCCGACGGATCGCTGGTACTGGGTGCGCCGGGTAAGGTGGTGCGCCAGCTGACTCCGGAACAGATCAGTCAGATCAACTGCATTTCCGGACGCTACGTCGAAAATTTTAAGCGTTTCCGCAAGGACCTGAAACCCGAAACCGACTGAAATGCCCCGGACACTGACGCCATGACCGCCGTGATCGAATTCGGCTTCATGATCAAGACCCGCGGCGGCATGATCGTGGAAATCCTGGCCGTCCAGGCGCGCGTCCGGGAACAAGCTAAATCAAGAATCCGCCAGATCTACCAGCATTGCGAAATCCTCGATTGCAATGATTAGGCCGCCGGAAACCGTGGCTAAAGCGTCGACCTTGAAGACATGATCTTCCTGATCAGCAAACAGGACTAATTACGCTGAGTAGTTTTACCTGGATCAGGTAGTGTCGCTACGGCGCGGATGCCAAAAAAATAAAGGGGAAATGGAAACGCTATTTTACGCGTTCCATGTTATCGCCGCCTTGGTGCTGGTTCCGCACTTCACCGGCCGGCTCAAGCGCAAACGGCTCGAACGGATAGCGCTTATTGTCACTGCCGCCGTTTTCCCGGTCGTCATTTTCCTGCGCTAGCGGTTTGACCGGGAGCGATAAAACACACTGCCCTACTTGAACAGCAACGTAGCCCCGCTCACCAGCAATACCCCTGCGATCGCGCGGTTGAACAGCGCCTGATTCAGCCGGCGCACCACACGCGCCCCCAGCCACGACCCCAGTATCATCACCGGCACCG
>JAYOED010000107.1:0-6236 GCA_038106575.1 Burkholderiales bacterium | reverse complement strand
TCGCGTCCACACGGGCCAGGAGCTCCAATCCAACTCATACACCTCGAAGGATAGTAAAAATCATGAATCACTCCCTCCTAGTTGTCGTTCTCCTCTCGGTTGGCCTGGCCGCTTGCGGAGACAAACCCGCTCCAGCAGCGGCCCCCAAACCGGCACCTGCTGCAGCACCCGCACCGGCCGAAGCGCCGAAAGCCGATGCTGCAGCACCCGCCGCCAAAGACGAAGCAAAAGATGCCGTTAAGAAGTAATGCAGCAGTTGCACAAAAAAGCCGGCCTAAGGTCGGCTTTTTTTATGATGGATTCAAAGATTACGCCAGCATGCGCCAGTCAAACCCGTCCTTCTGTGAGGCAATCCCGATCCAGCTCGGCTCGCAGTTGAGCGCGCCTGCTAGCGCGCCAGCCGCGATATCCGGACGGTTGTTCTTTTGCGACAAATGCGCAGCAATGACATGCTGCAGCCGACGTGTATCGACGACATCGACGATCTGCGCGGCCTGCGAATTGTCGAGATGACCAAACCGGCCTGAAATGCGTTTTTTCAGGCTTTCGGGATAAGCACTGCCAGCCAAAAGCTGGAGGTCGTGGTTGCACTCAATCACCAGCGCATCAAGTCCCGATAGCATTTCTTCAATATGCGGAGTGGATGACCCTGAGTCGGTCAACACGCCGAGTTTTGATTTTCCATCACCGAAAACGAATTGTGTCGGCTCACGGGCATCGTGAGGAACCGGGTAAGGAAAAACCTCGATATCCCCTACGGAAAAAGGTGTGTGACTGTCGATGATAACCGTATCTGCAAAATCACCAACGCCGCTTACGGAAGCAACATGGGTGCCATGCGACAGATAAACCGGGATATCGAACCTGCGGGCGAACTTTGCGGCGCCACCCACATGATCCTCATGCTCGTGGGTAACCAGCAAAGCATCAAGATCAGAGGGCTGCAGCCCCAACCGTTCCAGCCTGCGCACGGTTTCGGCGGTACTGAATCCGCAATCTAACAATATTAGCGATTCCCCGGCCTCGACCACGAGTCCATTGCCTTCGCTGCCACTGCCCAGAGATGCAAAACGCATCATCTGCCGGATGCATGAAGACCGCTTCCAGGCGCCTGCTGTCCGTTGCGGACAAAGATCAACCCCGCCCGCAAATGCCCGGCCTTCACTTCAACTGGTCGTAGAGGAGTGTCAAGATGCGGGTCGCAGTATCCGAGCTCTCCCTGATGCCGTTCTTGTCGAGTACTTGCACCTCAGCACCGGCCGCCGTACCTTGAACCAATATGCGGTACTGCTCCTTGACCGGATCTTTCTGGCTGCTACCCCAGAACTTGAGCTTGGACAACCAACCTTTTTCTCCCGTCGTTTTTAAGTCGGCATCAGGATCGATATAGCGGACCAAATAGATGCCCTTGGAACGATCGCGGTCTTCCACCGTAAATCCGACACGATCCAGGGCAAGACCGACACGGCGCCACGCACGATCGAACTGGTCGTTCAGCGCAAGCTGGCTGCCTTTGGAACCACGGTTGATTTTTGCCCTGGGCTCTAGTTTTAACGTGGCGACCTGTGTCTTCGCACGCTCCTCCTCTACGCCGAAACGCACCATCATCCGCCGCAGCATCTCGACCTCCAGGTCAGAGTCGGGCTTGCGCGGCTGCCAGCGCAGCTGATCCCGCGACTCGTTGATGTACACTTCCTCCATACCGCGGTGACTGACATAGATTTCAGTGGTATCGGAGCGTGCACCGCGCTCCAGCCTGGTGCGGAACTTGTCGCGTTCACTGGTCGAATACAGGCTGTTTAATGCAAGACCGATGAGACCCCTGAGTCCGGTTTCAGGAATCTTTGCACGATTCTCGGCCCAGTCAGTCTCCATGACTCCGGCCTCAGGCTTCTCGACGTTCACAATAAACCCGTTTTCCTGCCAGAACTCCTTCACTACAGGCCAGACCCTCTCGGGTGTCCCGGGAATCACCAGCCAGCGCTGAGTACCTGCGCGCTCGATTCTGGCATTCTCGACATTCGGCAAAATATTTGAAGTAGCAGAAGAAATCCGGGGCTTGCCCGCGCGGCCCCGGTTGTAATCGGAGTAAGTTGCCGTGCCCTTGGCAGCAGAGTCGGGGACACGGTACCGGTCATTGGCACTGGGACGCACCAGATCCGGCGGTATTTCCAGCGGCGGTAATTTTGTATTGGTCGACGACTTGTAATCGATTTTCTTGGTCGGTATCTCGAAAGAGCCGCACCCGCCAAGCAAAGCTGCCGCAACTAGAACCACAAGTGCAAAAGCGTAATTACGCTGTAGCATGTTGCTTCCCTGGAGATACCTGCATTACACCGGCCTGCTGAATGGCTTCACGAACCAATTCGTAGTAATGGGCGGACAGCGGAGTCAGCGGCAGGCGGATGCCGCCTTTAATCAAACCCAGCTGCTGCACCGCCCATTTCACCGGAATTGGATTGGCTTCGCAGAACAGGTGTTTGTGCAGTCCGAGCAGGCGGTTGTTCAAGACCACTGCCTGGTTCGCTTCGCCGCTCAGTGCAGCAGCACACATGTCATGCATCATGCGCGGCGCAACATTGGCGGTCACTGAAATAACCCCATCCCCGCCCAACAACATCAGCGCAATGCCAGTGGCATCGTCACCGCTATAAACGCGGAAAGCATCAGGTCTGCGACGCAGCAAGTCCGAGCCACGCTCGAGATTGCCGGTGGCGTCCTTGATGCCCACAATCCCCGGCACCTGAGCCAGCCGTAACACGGTGTCGTTTGAAAGATCGGCAACAGTGCGCCCAGGCACGTTGTACAGAATCTGAGGAATATCCACCGCCTCGGCGATGCTGCGAAAATGCCGGTAAAGCCCTTCCTGGGTCGGCTTATTGTAATACGGCACAACGGATAGGCTCATGTCGGCTCCGGCGGCCTTGGCGTACACCGAAAGTTCGATGGCTTCTTTCGTGGAGTTGGCGCCTGTTCCTGCAATCACCGGTACCCGCTTCGCCGCATGTCGCACCGCAATTTCGATCAGCTGGCGATGTTCTTCAAAATCGACTGTTGGCGATTCCCCCGTAGTGCCGACCACGACGATACCGTCGGTCCCTTCGGCAATATGCCAGTCAATCAGTTTGCGGAACGCATCGAGGTCCAGGGCTCCGTCATCGGACATAGGCGTAACGATCGCCACCATGCTCCCGCGACCCCTCGTCAAGCTCTTGGTTTTCATCGAAAATTATAACTGCATCGAATTATTTGGATATTGTACCTGAAGGCCACGGTACAAAGATACGGGTTCGACAACAGGTAAAGTGGGGAATTCAATTTCCCCAAGCTGCGTTGGCGCCGCCGGCCGCGGACTGCCGCGGGGATCAGCCAAAACGGCCCGTGATGTAGTCCTCTGTTTGCTTGTTTTTAGGCTTGATGAAAATGGAGTCAGTCGGGCCGAATTCGATCAGTTCGCCCAGATACATATAGGCCGTGTAGTCGGAAATGCGCGCCGCCTGCTGCATGTTGTGGGTCACGATGACGATCGTGAAATCCTGCTTGAGTTCGTTTAGCAGTTCTTCAATCTTGGCCGTGGAAATGGGATCCAGGGCCGAGGTTGGCTCGTCCAACAGCAAAACACCGGGCCTAACCGCAATACCACGCGCAATGCACAGGCGCTGCTGCTGGCCGCCGGACAGGCTCATGCCGCTCTGCCCGAGAATACCCTTGACTTCGTCCCACAGCGCAGCCCGCTTCAGCGCCCATTCGATACGCTCGTCGAGCAGTGCTTTGGGCAATCGCTCATGCAGCGAAACGCCCCACGCCACGTTGTCATAAATGGACATCGGAAACGGCGTCGGCTTCTGAAACACCATCCCGATTTTCGCGCGCAGGGTTGTGGCATCGAAGCTTTTGCCGATAATGTTATCTCCGTCCATCAGCAGTTCGCCTTCTGCCCTCTGCTCTGGATAAAGTTCGAACATCCTGTTGAAACAGCGCAGGAATGTTGACTTGCCACAACCCGAAGGACCAATGAACGCCGTAATATGGCGCTTGTAAATCTCGCAATCGATGTTCTTCAGAGCCTGAAACGAACCGTAGTAAAAATTGACATTCCGTGCTGCGATGTGCACTGATCTGCTTTCTAGATCACGGTCATCTCCCTCTTTACCAGACAGCCTGTCGCCCGCCATTCCCACGGAAACCATCTACCGTCTCCCCTCCCTGAGCGCTATACGCGAGATGATATTGATCAGCAGGACACCTAGCGTGATCAGGAACACGCCGGCCCACGCGAGTTTTTGCCAGTCTTCAAAGGGACTCATCGCAAACTTGAAAATGGTGACCGGCAGATTGGCCATGGGCTTGCCAAGGTCCAGAGACCAGAACTGGTTCGACAGCGCAGTAAACAGCAACGGCGCAGTTTCGCCGGCGATCCGTGCCAGCGCCAACAGCACACCGGTCATCACTCCGGCTTTCGCAGCACGCAGTGTAACTGATAGGATGACGCGATATTTCGGCGCCCCCAGGGCATAGGCTGCTTCGCGCATGCTGTTGGGGACCAGTAACAGCATGTTTTCGGTCGTTCGCACCACCACCGGCACCACGATCAGGGTCAGCGCAATGATACCGGCGAATCCTGAAAACCCACCGGTCCGCACCACGACTGCTGCATACACGAAGAGCCCGAGCACAATCGAAGGCGCTGAAAGCAGAATATCGTTGATGAAACGCGTCGTCGGCCCCAGCCACCCGCGCTGGCCGTACTCGCCCAGATAAATCCCGGCCAGAACTCCGATTGGCGTACCGATCAGCATTGCCAGGCCGCACATCATGAAACTGCCGACGATCGCATTGAGCAGACCGCCTGCCTCACCAGGCGGCGGCGTCATCTGGGTAAACAGCGACAGCGACAACCCGCCGATACCAAGCCGCAGCACGTCAAACAATATCCATGCCAGCCAGAGCAAGCCGAATGCCATCGAGCACATGGACAGCGAAAGTGCCAGTTGATTGACCAGTCTACGGCGTTTGACGATATCCATGCTCAGGCTACCGGGGCGCCTTCGTTTATTTTCATTTTCGCCAGCAGCCATTTGGACAATGCCAGCACCAGGAAGGTAATCATGAAAAGTATCAGTCCCAGCTCCATCAGCGCCGCGGTATGCAGGCCCGGATCTGCCTCTGAAAATTCGTTCGCCAGGGTGGAAGTGATACTGTTACCAGGGGAAAAGAGTGAAACGTTGTCGAGAAGATTGGTGTTGCCGATAATGAACGTGACCGCCATGGTTTCGCCCAGTGCACGTCCCAGCCCGAGCATGATGCCTCCGACGACTCCGACCTTGGTGTATGGCAGCACGACTTTCCACACCACCTCCCAGGTTGTCGCACCGACACCATAGGCGGATTCCTTGAGCATGGGCGGCGTCACCTCGAACACATCACGCATTACCGCAGCAATGAACGGGATGATCATGATCGCCAATATGACTCCGGCAGCCAGCAGACCGATGCCCAGTGGCGGCCCCGAGAACAACGGGCCGACCAGAGGCAGTTTGCCCAGGGTCTCCGCCAGAGGAGGCTGCACGTACTGCCCGAACAGCGGCGCGAACACCAACAAGCCCCACATGCCGTAAACAATGCTCGGAATCGCTGCCAGCAATTCGATCGCGGTGCCTAGCGGCTGGCGCAGCCAGGCCGGTGACAGTTCAGTCAGAAACAGCGCGATGCCAAAGCTGACCGGCACGGCAATGACCAAGGCGATGGCGGATGTAACCAGAGTGCCGTATATAGGAATCAGCGCACCGAACTTTTCTGCCGGCGCATTCCATTCGGGGGTCCAGATAAATGAAATGCCAAATTTTTGGATTGAAGGCCATGAACTGGCAACCAGCGAAGCGATGATTGCCATCAAAATTAGCAGGGTCAACAGCGCAATACCGCGAACGATATTATAAAAGACGAGATCCCGGGCCTGGCCGCGACGGGCATGCACTGCAGTATCTAGAGACGCATTGTTCATCGCACCCAATTCTACACGCTCACCTACGGCTTGCAGACTCATTGTTTAGCGGCCTGTCAGATCTTTCCACGCTTGTCGAAAAAGAAATCAGGGGCGCTGCGCGCCCCTGAATAGGGTGGGAAATTTGTTACTTGCCCTGCCACACCGCCTTGTTAGAACCGTCCTTGATCATTGTCCATGCGGCGTGAATCTGCTTGACCATGGTGTCGGGCATCGGCACGTAATCCAGCTC
>JAYOED010000106.1:4386-6295 GCA_038106575.1 Burkholderiales bacterium | reverse complement strand
CCGTCCGATGCTGTGTTTCCTGCATAAGGACGGCCAGAGAACCAGACGGATGCCGCATCCTCTACCGTGCCATATTTCGCCATGTATTCACTCATCTTGGCGTCGAATACCGCATCCTGCGCGGCTGGATCGGCCATGAATTCTTCTGGCGTCATTCGACGCCCAAGGATGGCCTCCGTCCAAGGCCCTATGTTGAAGTCCATGACCTGATACTTGCCGTAAGCCCGACCCTTCCCGGTATCAGGTCCGACCGCATCATACCGGCCATCACTTTCAACGGCAGAAAACGCGCCGCGAAGGTCGCCATGCGGGGATGCTTGCGGCGAAACGTAAGGCCTAAGCGGCATGTCAGGATATGACGCGCTCTCAGCCCCGAGGCCGCGCAGGTATGACTTCAGGACGTTCATCTGTTCAACCAGTAGTTCATCATGTCCGCGCCGTTGTATCCCATGCCGGTGCCGGGAATGCCGCGCGTCAGCGTCGGCGCAGCGTATGCCGATGTCGGGTTTGCCCGGTTGAAGTAGCCGTAAATCCCCGCCGCGTCGTTGATTCCCGACCCGATGGCGTTCGCTGCGTTCAGGTATCCCTGCGCCGTTGCCCCGGCCCCCGCCATCATGGTGTTTGATGCCGTTCCGGCGTATTGCGTTCCGGCACTTCTCTGGGCCGCAGCCGCTGCCTGTCCAACTTCGGAAATACCCGCCAGCCTGTTGAAGTAATCCGCCATGTCAGCCGATACGATCCGGCTGCGCTTACCCTCAAGCGCCTCAAGCGCGGCCCCGGAATTGTACCCACCGCGCGCCGAGAATGCCGCGTTCACGTCACCAACCCCGGTTTCCATCGCGTACTTGGCCGCCGGTGACATGCTGTAGCCCTCGTATCCCTCCGGCTTCTCGCCGATACCAAGGTTGTACATATATGCCTCAAGCGCGTTCTTGCCCCCCTCAACCCACGGCGCAATGGTTTCCTTGCCCTCTTCATAAATCCGGGTTTGCAGGCCAATTGCGTCGTCTGCTGCGCGCTTCTGTACGTTTGCCGCCTTGTTTGCCGCTCCAACCTGCATCGCGGTTCCAGCAAGAGACCCCAGGCCAAGAATTGCCGCTGTTCCTAGTGCCATTACAACACCTTTCCTAAAGATATCTCGCGGCAGGAATACCCCGCCCGTTCCAGAATTTTGCGCGCTGGAATGTGATCCAGAGCGCTCATTCTGATTTCGTTAGCGCCATTATCGCGCGCCCACTCCTCAAAAGCCCGCAATAGCGCGCGCCCCTTGCCATCTTCGGCCCACCAGAAGAATTCAGCGGCGTAGACCCACGCCGGGTTGATCCATGCGCGGGAAAGCATACCGCCAATTGCGCCTCTTTCGGTCACAAAAACGACACCTTGCTCGATCATCTGCCGGATTGCCGTTTCAACAGCGCCTTGTTCCGCCGGAAACGGAAGTTGCGCCGCCGCGTGAAACTTATGCCCCATTTCCACCAGAAAGGGCACGTCGTCAACGGTCGCTTTTCTCATGTCGCGGCGTCAATTATGGCCGCAATCGCCGTGCGGGCCTCTGCATCTACCGTCCCGCCGCCGGTCGGGTCGGAAATCGCCGCAATCGCGTCCAGCCGCTTGGTAATTTCGCCCAGAATGCGCTGGCCGTCCAAGGATAGCGTGCCGTTTTCGTCAACAAACCGCTCAAAACCTGTGATCGGCGGGATGCTCATAATCCGACCTTTTCGAGATAACCGCGAAGGGCGTTCTTGTCGCCCTCTGACGCGGGGCCGTATTGATCCGCCAGAACACCGCCGCCGAGCATTCCGCCAGCGATGCCGTATTTCTTCAGGATTTCGATGATAGACGGGTCAAAAACAACGTAGTTGCGGGTTCCGTCGCCTGCGCCCCGAGATCCAGCGTCAAGGTATTTGAT
>JAYOED010000106.1:3893-4376 GCA_038106575.1 Burkholderiales bacterium | reverse complement strand
TATTTGATGCCGGGGATTCCTAGTTCATCGAGTTTTTTTGCGGCAATTTGATCCCACTCACCGGAGGGCGCAAACCGCTTAAAGCGCGGCCCAAGTTCACGGTAAACCTTTTCGCCCGTCTGGTCCTGCCTCGCAAGGAGCGCGCTAAGATAGTCCTTGGCAAGGCCCTCGATGTATTCGCCAGCGCCTTCTTCTACATTTTCCCCTGCCGCCTCACCGTGCGCCAACGCCCTTTTGTATAGCCCGTAGTCGTTATCCACCATCAAGCCGACATTCTCGGGGGAATCTCTCCGCAGGGCGTCCCTTACAATGCTGCGCAACTCCGGGTCGGCAATGGGCGCGGGCTTCGCAATAGGCTCGACACCGTAGAGCGACAGCCTGTCGATAACGTCAGCGGGCTGCGCACTCAGCGGTGCGTCCCAATCAAGGAAGTCCTCGGGGTTGGCATCGATGTTGACCTCGTAGAGGCGGCCACGCTCGGGG
>JAYOED010000106.1:0-3883 GCA_038106575.1 Burkholderiales bacterium | reverse complement strand
GTGCGACGAAAGCGCAATACCTTCATTCTGCCTTAGCCAATCAATGGCCTCTTGCGCCTTCTTGGTTTGCGCCGCCCGCAAGGCTTCATTCCTAACCCCAGACTCGCGAGCCAATTCCTTTTCTGCACGGGAAACCAATTCCCCATAAGGAACGTCAGTCTGTTCTCCGCGCAAAAGCGCGACCGATCCCGGAACGTCAATGCTTTCAATCTCAGAGCCGTCTGGTCGTTTCCAAACAGCCATAGGCGCGTCCATGTTCGAAAGAGCGTCCCGATACCCGCGCGCCACACCCTCATTCTCAGCAAAGTACAGACCATGCCCGTAAGCCTGCGCGCCCTCGCCCGTGCCGATCTTGCTAATGTCGAACTTGTCGAAGTCGTGCGGGCTGCCGTGCCACGCCCGGATCGCCCCAACCTCGTCATCCACGAAGTCGCCAACCGCACGCATCGGGCGAGTTTCCGCAGCCGTCTCAATAGCCATGCGGGTTGCGTCGTCAAGCATACCCGCCGTCACGCCGGGGGCTGCGAACATGGCCGCGCCCGCAACGCCCTCGCCAAGCCCCGCCAGCCGGTCCAACCAAGGCAAATCTGCATCCAGCATCTTGCCGAAGCCTTCCGCCGAATACTGGTAGTCATCCCCCGGCGACAGCATCCATGCAAGGTTGCCGAAGTTGTTCAGCGTGTCAGCCAACGGCCCCATGTAATACCGCAGCGGATTGACCGGCTCCCGCGCGGGCGGCGTTGCCCCGTGTTCAGCCCCAAGCATTGCCGTTTGACGGCGGAAATATTCTTCCGGGGTCATGCCAGCACCACATTTGCATCAGAGTACAGCGTAATATCAGCGGGGTCAGTTACCGTGATTTCCGCCGCGAATTGAACACCACGGCCAAGCCTGCGCCAGATTGTCCGCGTACTGTAGTCGCCCAGATCGCCCAGTGACCGCGTGTCTTCGCGCGACCACGTTAAACCGCCATCCCATGACGTGCGAAGAATAGCGACAGCATCCCGGCCAAGGTCAGAAGCCCCAACGCGCGCCAACAGCTCCATTTCGGACACCGTGAATTTCCTTCCGGCCATATAAAGCGGCTTGGAAATCATTCGTCGCGGCAATTCCCCCGCAACGTCCGTGTCCGTTCTCGATATCAGGTGAACGTTGCCATCATTTTTCATGGCGTAGTAGTTCCCCCACGCCGAAACAATATTTACCGTGTCCCACGCAGACGCAGGATCAAGCGATGCTCGGCGATGCCACAAGAGCGTCGTCAGGTCGTAAACCCACGCCGGGCGGTCAGAAAACCGCACAACGCAAAACTTGTGGCCCCGGTCCTCGTAATACATGACCTGTACCGGCGTTGACGCATCAATATCCACATTCACAGGTGGCGTTGATACCGACTGCAACTGACCGCCAGACATGATATAGGCCACGCCGTCGTCACCGATGAAAAACACGCCCTGGTCAAACCGTGTGACCAGACTGTAGGACTTCAACCCTTGGTCAATAACACCGCCACCAAGACGGACAAACGCCGACGCGCCGGACGCGCCGGTGTTGTACCATATTTCAATTGAACGCTCCTTGAAGATGTACAGGTAACGCTTATCGGCAATCCCCCGAAGGCAGTTGTCGTTTCGACCATCCGCCGACGTGAAATAGAGCGCATTTCGCGTTTTCGGGTCAGCCGGGTCTGTCCATTCGAACCTGTTTCCGTTCCGCTCGATCAGGATCGTATATTGCTCCATGTAGGCCACGGCACCGATATTGGTCAGAATGCCACCCGATGGTTGCGATATCGACGATCCGTCCCAGACGTAATAATTTCCGTCAGCCGCAATAGTTACGTTTGATCCGTTTTCCGATATTGTCGTTATGCTGCTGTCAGCAATAGGGGCATGGAGCGATGACGTGCCATCCGACTGCACAGAATACAGTCCTGCGTTGGCCGCGATGTATATCTCCCCGCCAACCGCTGCGGATGCCCGCACCAGTGGGGCCGTGGTGTTGGCGAATGACGCCTCGCCAGGCACAGACCGCAGCGCTATGGCCGTCCTGCCGTCACCCGCCCCCTGTTCCGGGTAGAGATTGACAAGCGCCTCCGAGGACGCCGCCTCGTTGGACGAATCCTTGGCCGCTTGTGTGAAAAACGTAATCTTAGGCACGCCAGAACACCGATCTATTCTCTGCGCCAGCGGCCAGAGCGAGGTTTAGGTAATACGCCGCTTCACCCGCTAAAGACGGGTCGCGCACCCCATATGACGGGGCCAGGCGCGCCGCCAGTTGCTTGACCGCCACGTCGTACCACTCAGAGGGCAGGTCTATCGTGTCGCCAAGCGATGCAATGTCCTCAAATTCGCGCTCATAGGTCACTTCGAATGTTTCGGTTGTCACGCTGGAAAACAAAGGCCAGACGTAAAGGCGCGCCGTTTCCTTCTGCCGGTCGTAGTAAAACTGCGTTGGCGTTCCCGTGCTGTCCTTGTCGGGCAGGTCGTCATACTCGCCCCGCGTCATTTCAACCATCGGAATCTCAATTCCCGACGTACCCTTCAAACGTACGGACAAAAGCCGTACAGGCCGGATCGGCGACATTGTGTGCGCTGCCGAAGTTGTGGCCGTGACGCTTTGCGATGATACAAGAAAGGCCGGGCTGCCCTCGTACATCTGCCACGTTTTCATCAGGCGGTTCAGCACCCTCAAGGCTTGCGCCGCCTGCGTTGCCGGAAGGTCTTCGCCCTCTTGGACGGCTCCAATATCAAGCAGGGCGTCCGTGATGATTTCGCGGACAGTCTCAGTTCCGGTCACAGCCATTATAGATCATCCTGCGTTACTTCGACCGGGTAATCGCGCCAAATATCGCTATCAACCCACTTGCCGTTGTCATTCCAGAAGCCGTTGTAAAGAATCCACCAGTCGCCAACCCTTGGCTGATTGTCCGGGCGCGTCCAATCCGGCGTTTGCCGGTCCGGCTTGCCCTGCATATAGTCCAGCGGGTGGCGCATATCGAAGCATTCGCCACAGACGCGCAGCCCTGTCCACTCAAGGCGCAGCGCGTTCGAGTGATAGTCAAACCCGCAGCGGTCGCAAGTGGCCTTCCATTGGCCCCTGCGCCATTCGGTGGGGTACTGACGGATTGTCATATCGCCTCCCCCCACTCGATCGACGCCTCTGCCGTCGAGGCGCTGACCGTCACAGTCACAGTGATATAGTCCCCACGCACAAGCACAAAGTTGATCCGCTTACTCAGCGGGTTGTCTACCTGATAGAACACGTTCGCCTCGGCAGGGACGGCCACCAGAAGCTGCGCCCCCGTCGTGCTAAACGCCGTTGCCCGCACAGCCCCAGCCGCGGCATCAGGGCTGTCTGTCTGTGTGTGGCTTCCGCCGCCAATCTCGGCAAATGTCTCGCCTGTCAGCAGGGTTGGATCGCGATGCGTCCAGAACTTGAACGTAGCCTTCTTCGGACACTTGACGCTGATCCGCGCCATTTGCAGCGACCGCGTGTTGGTCTTGCTGTGGATTTGCAGCGGATTGTAAATAGACAGAACCGGGATGTCCGTGCCGTTGACAGACACAGCTTCCGCGAATGTCGACCTGTACTGATACATGTCGATAACGCCGTTCTCGCTGGTCAGGTCAGCACAGCCGATCCGCATTTCCACGTTTTCCGTCGTCCTAGTCGCTTTGTACGCGATGGGCAGCGCTGGGTCTTCCATGGACGCCACGGTAAGCGTCCCGAGCAGACTAAACGTGTGAACCAGCTTGCTCTTGCCTGTCGCCGGATCACCGATGAAGAACTTGTAATTCCCCGCGCTGCGCCACTGGAACTGGATGTCGTAGATGTTGTTCTTGGTGACATCGAAGCCGGTCAGGATGGATGTGTCTATAGC
>JAYOED010000021.1:7276-39162 GCA_038106575.1 Burkholderiales bacterium | reverse complement strand
GTCACCCAGTGGATGCGCCCGCATCTGAGAAGAGAAGATTCGGCAAGAGGTGCCGGTGATCAGTGGGTGACGCGTGAGGTGTGACCGTCAGACAGGATACGTACCCGTTCGCCTGGCTTGAAGGTCTCGTCGGCTTCCTGAACGATGGCCACCAGTCCGCCGCGATCGAGTTTCACAGTGATTTCAACGCCGGTGCGGCGCGTGCTCATTTCTTCAACCGCCTGTCCTGCCACGCCGCCGGCCACGCCACCGAGCACAGTCCCCACAGTGGAACCGCGACCACGACCGATCGAGCTGCCGGCAACGCCGCCGATCACTGCGCCGGCGGCCGGACCGATGCCGCTGCGCGTGCCTTCGATCTGCACCGGGCGCACGCTTTCGACCATGCCCAGACGCACACTCTGTTCCCGCCGCGCCTCTTCCCGCGTGTATTTGCCGCTGCCTTGGCCGGGGGCACAGCCGGAAAGTACCACCGCAAAAACTGCTGCTACTGCCATATTCGATCGCATGTTCATGAAAGACCTCCTTTCACCACATCTTCATGCCAAAAGACTGCTTGAAACGATCTGCCACTTCATCGCGGCTGAAACGGTGATTCTGTCCGCCCCGCTGAGCGATCTTCAGGGACCCCATCAACGATGCCAGCCGTCCCGTCAGCGCCCAATCCGCACCGGCAGAAAGCCCGTGGAGCAGGCCTGCCCGGAAGGCATCGCCGCATCCTGTCGGGTCCAGCACCGCCTCAGGCTTAACGCTCGGGATTTCGATCTGTTGACCCCCGGCATGCACGACGGCGCCCCGCGCTCCCAGTGTGACCACGACAGCATCGACGAGTTTCGCCAGCGCGTCCAGCTTTCGTCCGGTTCGCTCCTGCAACATCTGAGCCTCGTAGTCATTGACCGTGACATATTGCGCAAGCCGCACGAACTCCAGCAATTCCGGACCGCTGAACATGGGCAACCCCTGCCCGGGGTCGAAAATGAACGGTATGCCCGCAGCTTTGAACTCACGGGCATGCTGCAGCATGCCGTCGCGCCCATCAGGCGACACGATGCCCAGTGTGACGCCCTTCGCATCAGTCACGTGGTTCTCGTGAGAATGATTCATCGCACCCGGATGAAATGCGGTGATCTGGTTGTCGTCCAGGTCGGTTGTAATGAACGCCTGCGCGGTAAAGCTTCCGGGTATGACGCGGATGTGATCCTGCGCGAGTCCGAGGCGCTGCAGACGGTCGTCATAAGGCGCGAAATCTTCACCGACGGTTGCCATGATGCGTGCATCGCCGCCGAGCATCTGCATTGTGTAGGCAATATTCCCGGCGCAGCCGCCGTATTCGCGGCGCATGTCCGGAACCAGAAACGCCACGTTGAGTATGTGCAGTTGATCCGGAAGGATGTGGTTCTTGAATTGGTCGCGGAACACCATGATGGTGTCGTACGCCATTGAGCCGCAGATCAGGGTCGACATCGAAAGCAGCCTGTAAAAAGTGACCGCGGATTATACCAACCCACGGGTTTTCGCAGACTGGCGACGCATTGGTGCGCTTTGCGCAGTTGTTAAATAGTTGATGCCGGAAACGCCATGCGCACAGCGCGGCGGACAATACCTGAAAACCTAAAGGAGAGGGACAGCAATCATGCTCAAGGAATTCAAGGAATTCGCGATGCGCGGCAATGTCGTCGAGATGGCCGTCGGCATCATCATCGGCGCCGCTTTTGGAAAAAGCGTCGAATCGCTGGTCAGGGACGTGATCATGCCGCCAATTGGTTTGTTGCTCGGCAAAGTCGATTTTTCAAACCTGTTTTTGGTGCTGCGCGAAGGCAAGGCGGCAGGCCCCTATCTCACGGTCGAGGCGGCGCAGAAAGCCGGGGCAGTTTCGTTCAACTACGGCATGTTCATCAATACCTGCATCAGCTTCATCATTGTCGTGTTCGCGGTATTCATGCTGATCCTCGCCATCAACCGCCTCAAGCGCAAGGAAGAGGAAGCACCCGCCGCGCCGTCCGCACCTGCGGAAGACATCGTGCTGCTGCGGGAAATCCGGAACGCGCTCAAGAAATAAGCGGCATCCGGGTTCGGTGCCGGCTTACCCGAACAGCACCAACCCCCAGATCAGCTCAAGGTTCAACACCGACATCATCACGGCGGCGCTGCCGAGATCCTTGGCGCGCTTCGCCAGGGGGTGATGCTCCAGTGATATGTAGTCCACTACAGCCTCGATTGCCGAATTCAGTAATTCCAGAATCGGCACCAGCAGGACCACGCCGACCATCAGCGCCTTGCCGGTGCCATTCACGGGCATGAACAGCGCCGCGGGTATCAGCAATGCCGCAAGCCAGATCTCCTGACGGAATGCGTCTTCATGACGATAGGCTGCACGGAACCCGTCCGCGGAATAAATAAGTGCATTCCAAATGCGCTTGAAGCCGGTTTTACCCTTGTACGGGCTTTTCGGAGACGGCGGCATTTCCATTGGTTGTGGTTTTAACCTTTGACGAAACTGCCGGGCTGATTTCGGGACAATCTATTTCAACACAGCCAGCGCAGCCGCGTAGTCCGGTTCCTGCTTGATTTCAGGAACCAGTTCAGCATGCAGTACCTCGTTTTGCTCGTCCAGCACAACGACCGCGCGCGCAGTCAACCCGCGCAACGGACCGTCCTGGATGTCGACTCCGTATTTTTCGTGGAAATCCCGGTTGCGAAACGTCGACAGCGTAACGACATCTTCAAGTCCTTCCGCACCGCAAAAACGGCCCATCGCAAACGGCAAATCAGCGGCGATCACAAGCACCGAGGTATTCCCCAGCTTGGTAGCCTCGGCGTTGAACCTTCGCGTTGATGCCTGACACACGGGTGTATCCAGGCTAGGAACGATATTCAGCACCTTGCGCCTGCCGGCATAGTCCTTGAGTCCGGCCTCCTTCAGATCCTTAGCAGTCAGCGTAAAGTCGGGCGCGGCGTCGCCCTTTTTCGGGAAACTCCCGGCAACGGTAATCGGGTTTCCGGCCAGATTGACAGCGGACATGATGTTCTCCTGGTTGCGAATCAATAAGGTCTGTACAGCACGGTTGGCCGTTCAGTTTTTTTCTGCTTCAGCGATCTTGTTATAGGCATCAGCATCGAGCAACGCGTCGATCTCGGCAGGATTTTCTGGCTTGATGCGGAACATCCAGGCCGAGTACGGATCCTGGTTGATTTTTTCCGGGGCATCGCCCAGATCAGCGTTTGCGGCGACAACTTCGCCGGACATCGGCGCGTAAATGTCCGCGGCGGCCTTGACCGATTCAATGACGCCGCATTCTTCTCCCTGATTGAGCTTGCGGCCCTGCTCCGGATTGTCGACAAACACGACGTCGCCGAGCATCTCCTGCGCATGATCGGTAATGCCGATGGTGACCGTGCCATCCGCTTCGCGCCGCACCCATTCGTGGCTGGCCGTGTATTTAAGGTGTTCGGGGGTATTCATAGATTTTGATATTTTATAATAAAAACATATGGTTATAGTGTACCTGGCTCACGCCTGCACTTTCATCGCGCCGGCGCCGGCAATACGGCAAGCCGGAACCCTGCTGCACCAAGGTTACTGGTCTCCAGATCAAGACGCACGGTTACTTCTGCATTGCCAGCAATACCGGGGCGCTGATCACGGCCATTGCCGAGATATTCATGCGGCAGAAAAATGCGCCGGGCCAGCGTATGGTCATTAATATTGGTCAGCACCAGATCAAGTGCAGGAAACGCCACGCTGTAAGCCGCATGATTACGCAACGTTACGGTCAGCTGGATGCGCTCCGGTCGCGCCGGATCAATCAACTGCAGATTAGACGCCTCAATCAGCAGTGATTTGGTACGTTGCGGCAACTCCACAGCGCATCCGGCACGGGCACACGCCAGGTCCAGCCATTCCCGGGCCAGCGCATTGCGTGCGGCAATTTCGCCGCGATAAAAATAGACTGCCTGAGCAGCCAGCACCATAGCCAGCAGCAGGCTGCCTGTAATCCACAACAGACGATGGGGCGATGCTGGTTTTGGCGGAGTCGCCTCAAGCAAAAAAGGGTTGTCCTCAGAAGGCAGCTTCTCGGTGGCAGGTTCTTCTGCCGCGGTTATGGACACTGCATCGGCGTCTTCCAGGACTTCCGGTTCCGGGGTCAAACCGGCACCGTCCGGCGATTGCGGAGACTGTGCCTCCTGTTTACCGAAAATTTCTGGCGGTGGTTTCGGGGTCGACGGCACTGGAATCGCCTGTTCCGGCAATGGTTCCGGCGATAGGGCGGTTTGTCCGGTTGCCGCAGAAGGACGCAATTCTGATTCTGCACCCGCTTGCGTGGCCGCCATGGCTTCGTCCGGCGACAGCGCCGCCAATCCGTTAAACACCTGCATGCACCGGCCACAGCGAACCTGGCCGCCATGCGCCTGCAGCTGTTCCGCGGTGATCCGGAACACGGTATGACAATGCGCGCAACGTGTAATCAGGGGCATGGGCGTTACTCTACCTGCTATCAGCAAATCGCAGAAACATGATTCCGCAATTCGACACGGCAGACAAAAAATTTTCCTGGATCAGGAATGGCAGATCAATGATGACCGCTGGAATATTCCGCATGATTTTCAGGATTTGCGCCATCCCGTCAGCAGGACCCACCCTTCATCCGTTTCCTCTTTACGCATTTCAAATTCTGCTGCGTAGGCGTCGGTCACTGCGGCGGCCTGCTCAGCCAGTATGCCCGACAACGCAATACGCCCACCCGGCAAAGTCAGGCGTGCCAGCAACGGAGCAAGCACGGTCAGGGGATTAGCAAGAATGTTGGCAACAACGATCCGCGCCGGACTGACGGTCCCGTTCTCGGCTTCGACAAAGGTCGCGTTTACCTGGTTCTGTATCGCATTATTGCGCGCAGCGGCCAGCGCCTGTGGATCGATATCAACCCCGCAGGCACTGGCAGCACCGAGACGCATCGCCGCGATCGCCAGAATGCCGGAGCCACAGCCATAGTCGAGCACATCGGCATCAGGGGTCACCACGGTATCCAGCCAGCGCAAACACAATCGTGTTGTCGGATGTGCGCCGGTACCGAACGCGACTCCGGGATCCAGCATCACGTTGACTGCGCCGGGGTCGGGCGGCGAATGCCAGCTCGGCACCACCCACAGGCGGCTGGTGATCTTCAACGGCTTGAACTGGCTCTGTGTCAGCCGCACCCAATCTGCGTCCTCCACGCGTTCGATGCCGAACGCGGTGCCTGCCGCCAGACCGGCGGCCTGAAGCGCAAGCGGAATCGCAACATACAGGTCGGCGTCCACCGCGAACAACGCGCTGACCCGGTTCAGGTGCCAGCCTGCGGTCTGCGCTTCACCGGGCTCGGCATAGATCGGTTGCTCCTTGTTGGTGCCCGCAGTGGCGTCCTGTACGTCCACGGCGAGCGCCCCGTTACCGAGAAGCGCGTCGGCCAGTGCTTCGACGGCGGCTTCCCCCGTTTGCAGGGTCACGCACAGCAGGGGCATGAATAGTTTCGCATGCTCTGCGCTATTCAGCGCGGGTCAACTTGGCGAGGCGCTCTTCAAGGTAATGAATGCTGGTGCCGCCGCGCCGAAACGCCGTATCCTGCACCAGATCTTGATGCAGCGGCACATTGGTTTTGATGCCTTCAACAACCGTTTCAGAAAGTGCAATATGCAATCTCGCCATCGCCTGCTCGCGCGTGTCGCCATAGGCAATGACCTTGCCCAGCAGGGAATCATAGTTTGGCGGCACGAAATAACCGGCATAGGCATGGGAATCGACGCGGATCCCCGGCCCGCCCGGCATGTGCAAAGAAGTGATCCGCCCCGGTGAAGGCGTGAATTTGTAGGGATCTTCTGCATTGACGCGGCATTCGATGGCATGGCCCCTGAGCACAATGTCTTTCTGGCGCACAGCCAGTTTTTCACCGGCAGCAATGCGTATCTGAAGCTGTACGATATCCAGTCCGGTGATCATTTCGGTTACCGGGTGCTCAACCTGCAGGCGGGTATTCATTTCGATGAAATAAAACTCGCCGTCTTCATAAAGAAACTCGAACGTGCCCGCTCCTTCATAACCGATCTTGCGGCAGGCCTCCGCACAGCGTTCGCCGATGCGGGCGCGGGCCTTGGCGCTCAGCAGCGGCGCAGGCGCTTCTTCAATAATTTTCTGGTGCCGGCGCTGCATTGAGCAATCACGATCTCCCAGATACAGGGCGTTACGGTGCCTGTCGGCCAGCACCTGGATTTCGATGTGCCGCGGTCTTTCTAAGTATTTTTCCATGTAGACCGACGGATTACCGAACGCAGCCTGCGCTTCGGCCCGTGTGGTGTTTACTGCGTTCATCAGCGCAGCCTCGGTGTGCACAACGCGCATGCCGCGCCCGCCGCCGCCACCCGCCGCCTTGACGATGATCGGATAGCCGATCTGGCGCGCAATCTTGACCACCTCCTTTGGTTCTTCCGGTATGGCGCGGTCCATGCCGGGCACAACCGGCACCCCGGCCTTTTTCATTGCGTTCTTTGCGCTGACCTTGTCACCCATCAGGCGAATGGTCTCCGCCTTGGGACCGATGAAAGTAAATCCGCTCTGCTCCACGCGCTCAGCGAAATCTGCGTTCTCCGACAAGAAGCCATAGCCTGGATGTATCGCCTCGGCATCGGTCACTTCCGCCGCTGCAATGATCGCGGGCACGTTGAGATAGCTTGCGGCCGATGGCGCAGGCCCGATGCATACCGACTCGTCGGCCAGGCGTACGTATTTGGCCTCGGCATCCACTTCGGAATGCACCACCACTGTCTTGATGCCCATTTCGCGGCACGCACGTTGGACGCGCAACGCAATTTCCCCGCGATTGGCGATCAGAATTTTTTCAAACATGTTCTAGAAGGGTGTTTGGCTGAGCGGGCGACATGCACTGGACATTGATATCCGCCAGCTGGCTCAGGATATGCGTTCAGTCAATGATAAACAACGGCTGCCCGTATTCCACGGGTTGTCCGTTTTCAATCAGGATGGCTTTGATGACCCCGTCACGATCAGCCTCGATTTCGTTCAGGAGTTTCATCGCCTCGATGATGCATACGGTATCGCCGCTCTTGACGCTCTGCCCCACCTCGACGAACGGCTTGGCCCCGGGCGCGGATGAGCTATAGAAAGTCCCCACCATGGGCGATTTCAACGCATTGCCTTCGGGTTCCGCTGGGGGCGCAGCAGCAGCCTCCGGAGCTACAGCAGCATCGGTAATGGGTGATGTCGTATCTGCCAGCATCGCCGGCTGCATTGGCGCGACAGCCATGCCGGTAGTCCTGGTTGCTTCGAACCGGCTGATGCGCACCTTTTCCTCGCCCTCGGTAATTTCGAGTTCGGCGATTCCGGATTGCTGCACCAGATCAATCAGTGTCTTAAGTTTCCGCAGATCCATGATTCAACCCTTCTTGCTATGGCCCAACGCGTAATCAAAGGCCAGTTCGTATCCGGCCGCGCCAAATCCGCTGATGACACCCACCGCAATATCGGAAAAATACGACCGACGGCGAAAAGATTCCCGCGCAAACACATTGGAAAGATGTATTTCCACAAACGGTACGGCCACCGCGGCCAACGCATCGCGCAGAGCTACGCTGGTATGGGTAAACGCCGCAGGATTGATCAGGATGAAGTCGACCCCGTCCCGGCCGGCCTGCTGGACGCGCTCGACCAGTTCCGCTTCGGCATTGCTCTGGAAAGCAGCCAGCGTAACACCCGCGATCTTTGCTTTCCGCTGCAACCGTTCCTCGATTTCCGCCAAGGTTGTAGCCCCGTAAATCCCCGGCTCCCGGGTACCCAGCAGATTCAGATTGGGGCCATTCAGCAGCAGATATTGTTTGGGTCTTAGCATCCTGTTACGCCTCTTCTTTTCTTGATGTTATATTTTGGCGCTACAAAACTGATTTGACCTCAGAAATTAAAATATAGCATCTTTTAAGCAATTTTAGAACAAATAAAAGGCTATTTAATGAATTTTAGACGGGCTTTGTCCTGAAATACTGGTATGGATGATCACCAGATCAATCGGGGAAAAGGTGCGCTTAAAAAAGTGAATGAGTGCTCTGGGATGTTACTACCAATTAACGGAAGATGAGCAAATTTTAAGCGAGGATCTTTGATTTTTTAGTAAAAATAACTGCAAGTTAACCATCCTGTTTAATGCACTAAAGCAGTAAATCCAGCCGTTCCCGCATCCGTTGCTCGGTAATGCCGCCAACCAGCCCCACCGCTTTCTGCGGGTCGCGCCCGATCAGCACGGTAAATGGCAAGACCCCGGCCTTATTGCCCAGCCTGCGCGACAACTCCACCGCATCCAGACCGCCAATCAGCAGCGGGTAATTGATCTCGAACTCCCGGGCAAAATTCCGGACCTTTTCTGTCTGATCGATGGCGATGCCGACGAATTGGACGTTTTTCCCTGCATATTCCCGTTGCAGGCGCACAAATAGCGGGACCTCCTCCCGGCACGGCGCGCACCATGTCGCCCAGAAATTAACGACCAGTGTCTTGTTCCGATATTCGGACAGCGCTCTTTTTCGGCCCTCGATATTTGTGAATTCGCGGCCGGTCAAGGCAGCGACCGCTACAGCCGGCGGTGCATCCTGTTTGCCATGCCAGAACCAGGCCAGTGAGCCTCCCGCCGCCAGTGCTGCCGCACCCACACCGGCGAAAAGGAACGTACGCCTGGTTGAGCTCACAGTGCGCTCAGCGCCTGATCCAGAACCGCGGAAAACTTGTCAGCGGGCTGGAAGCCGATGACCCTCAGACCGGGAATCTCACGGCCAGCAGTATCAAAAAAAACAATGCCGGGAGGGCCAAACAACCTAAAACGCTTGAGCAAAGCCCGGTGTTCAGCGGTATTGGCAGTCACGTCCGCCTGCAGCTTGACCATACCCTCCAATCGTCGTTGTACGGCGGGGTCCGTGAACGTATAGCGCTCCATTTCCTTACAACTGACGCACCAGTCGGCGTAGAAGTCGAACATGATCGTCCTGCCGGCCGCGGCGGCAACGGCGGCATCAAGTTCGGCTCTGCTCCCGATCCGCTGGAATGTAATGCCCTTTTCTGTTTGAGCTCCCATCATGCTGCGCAATCCGGACAATGGCTGCAGCACATCGCGGCTACCCGACAGTGCGCCGATCACATAGACGATACCGGTAATCAGGGCAATAACGCCAACACCCTTGCTGAATCGGGCAAATTCCCGCGCCCCATGAGGCAGCGGATCCAGCGCCCGCAGGTAGATCGCGGTCACGATCAGCAGGGCCGCCCAGGCCAGCATCTGCACGGCAACGGGGATCACCGGCGACACCAGATAGATGGCCACCGCCAGCAGCATCACGCCGAAGAACCGCTTGATGGTCTCCATCCACGGCCCCGCTTTCGGCAATAAGGCGCCTGCGGATGCGCCGACCGCCACCAGTGGTGCCCCCATGCCTAATCCCATCGCAAACAGGGCAGCTCCGCCCAGGGTGCCGTCTCCACTTTGCGAAATGTAAAGCAGCGCCCCTGCGAGGGGTGCGGCAACGCAGGGGCCTACTATCAGCGCCGACAGCACGCCCATCGCGAATACGCCGGTGAAGTGTCCGCCGTGCAAGCGACTGCTGGCACCTGCCAGCCGTGACTGGAACACGGCCGGCAGCTGCAGCTCATATAAGCCAAACATCGATAGCGCCAGGAAAAAGAACACCGCTGCAAACGCTCCAAGCACCCAGGGATTCTGCAACGTCGCCGACAGCAGCTCGCCCGACAATCCGGCCGCAACCCCGGCCAACGCATAAGTAATGGCCATGCCCAGCACATACGCCAATGACAGCAGCGTGCCGTGTATACGGGTCATTTTCTGCCCTTGCCCGACAATGATTCCGGAGAGTATAGGCACCATCGGCAACACGCAGGGCGTGAACGAAAGCAACAGTCCGAAGCCGAAAAAACTAGCGAACAGCAACCAGAATTCACTATGGAACAATTCGGCGATCAGCCCGTCTTCGCCTTTGGGCGCGCCCGTGTTTCTCGCGCTGCCGGATAAGGACAGCGGCAGTGATATACCTCCGATACTGGCTGCTGACGCCAGCCGCAACTCTGCCTTCTGTTCCACCGGAACGTAACAAACTCCGACATCGGCACAACCCTGCGATACCGCTGTCAGCACCGCGCGATCAGGCCATTCAGAGCCGCGGACCGGCAGGACAATGCGCACTTCGTTGCGGTAAACCTGTGTCTCGCCGAAAAACTCGTCCTTTTTGATTTTTCCTGGAGGTAACCGGACCTCTCCCGCCATTAGTGACGCGGGTTCCAAAATAAAGCGGAACTTGTCACGGTACATGTAATAGCCCTTGGCGATCTGGTATTGCACTTCAATCGCGTCAGGTCCTGCTACACGCGCACTGAATACGAACGCCTTCTCCGGCTCGAGCAGGTCCTGGGCTGCAGCGTGCATCATTCCACTACACAGGAGCAGCAGTATGGCCAGCAAGCGCAGGATCATGAGAGAGGGAGGGGGGATGAGAATCAGGAAGTTTGGGCAATCACCCAATCCAGATAGCCAGACAAACCATGCGCAACTGGGACCGCCAAGATTTCAGGAAGTTCATAGGGATGGCGTGCCCGCAGCGCGGATTCGAGTTCGGCATAACGCCCGGCTGTCGTCTTGATAACAACCGGAACTTCTGATGCATTTTCTACGGCGCCTTGCCAGCGATAAATGGATACACAAGGGGCAAGCACGTTGACACAGGCCGCTAGCCCCGACCCGACCAGCTCCGCGGCAAGCGCTTTTGCCGAGCCCTGATCCGGCAAGGTGGACATGACCAGCAACACCCGCCCGCTATCGGCGGCCATGACTAATTTCCGGGCATTCGGCGGCGGCTATACCCTCGCTCACAGTCGGATAACGTAACCGCACGCGCAATTCCTGCTTGATCCGCGAATTGACCAGGCGCCGCGATTCACTCATGAAAGAATACAGATTTTCCGGGATCATGGTGATCGCTTCCGCGCGCGGCACCCGAGGTGGCCTCGGCAGATGGAACCGGTCCGCCACCAGATCAAAGTAGTCGCCCATTTTCTGCGGAGCATCATCACTGGCGTTATAGCTGCGATTGGCCTGACCGCGATGGAGGGCTGCAATCACCATGCGCGCCAAATCATCGGCATGGACATGGTTTACGTAGGCATCGTCCTGCGGTGTCAGTGCCGGTATACCACGCTCAATGCGCGCGACCGGCAAACGGTTTGCAGCGTAAATTCCGGGCACACGCAAAATGCTGACACATACGCCACTGCGTGAGCCCCATACGCGCAATCGGCGTTCAGCGTCAGCGCGCCTCCGGGCACGGTCAGTGCGTGGCCGCAGCGGACTATTTTCATCGATCAGCGCGCCGCCACAGTCGCCATAGACTCCGCTGGTGCTGATATAGACAAAATGCTGTGGTAGACTCCAACCACGCCCCAAAGCCGCAACAAGATGTGCAGTGCGCGTATCCGCGCTGCCCGCTGCAGGCGGCGGAACCAGATGGACAACATCATGCGCGAGACCGGACAGTCCTCCCAAGGTATGGGGTAGATCGAGATCTCCAGTCAGCGGAACAATTCCGTGATTGCGTAACTCGGCAACGCGCTGCGCGTTGTGTGTCAGCGCATAAACGCGATAACGCGATCGCAGCAGTTTGGCAACCCGTAGCCCTACATCACCGCAACCTATGATTAACAAACGTTTCATATTGTGATGTATTTTAGCGCAGTCACCGCACCCTGTTTTCAGCTGATATGTCCAGCCAGATCACCATCCAGCCCAGTGCACACATTTTCCACGCCCATGACGGAGAAACCGTGCTGGAAGCTGCATTGCGCGAAGGTTTCATGCTCCCCTATGGATGCCGTAACGGTGCCTGCGGTTCTTGCAAAGGCAAGGTCACTGCCGGTGCGGTGGAACACGGCAAATCCCAGGAAACCGTGCTGACAACGGCCGAACGAAAAGCAGGCCTAGCACTGTTCTGCCAGGCAAAGCCGCTGGAGGATCTGGTCATCGAATGCCGCGAAATCGGCGCGGCCAAGGACATTCCGGTCAAAACGCTTCCGTGCCGGGTACAAACCCTGGACCGGATCGCGCCAGATGTCATGCGCATCCGTCTGCGCCTGCCCGCTGCCGAACGGCTGCAGTTTCTCGCCGGGCAGTACATCGACATTTTGCTCAAGGACGGCACGCGGCGCAGTTTTTCGATGGCGAACCCGCCGCACGATGACGCCTTGCTGGAACTGCATCTGCGCAATTATGGCGGGTCGTTCAGCACCCACATCTTCACGCAGATGAAGGAAAAAGACATCCTGCGCTTTGAGGGGCCTCTGGGTACTTTTTTTCTGCGGGAAGACAGCGAGAAGCCGGTGATTCTGGTCGCCGGCGGCACCGGGTTTGCCCCGATCAAGGCGATCATCGAGCATGCAATTCACAACGGCCTCAAGCGGCCGATGAGGCTGTATCGTGGCGCCCGCCAGGCCGTAGACCTCTATCTCAACGAACTGCCGGAGCGCTGGCAAAACGAGAACGGCATCACTTATGTCCCCGTGCTTTCAGATATCCCTGACGACGAAAACTGGGCGGGGCGCCGAGGGCTGGTTCATCACGCCGTGATGAATGATGTCCCGGACCTTTCTGGGCATGAAGTCTATGTTTGTGGCGCTCCCGCGATGGTCGAGGCGGCACGCCGCGATTTCCATGAACGCTGCGGATTGCCGGAATCAGCGTTCTACGCCGACGCGTTCACCCCAGCGCCAGCTCTAGTCGCCTGAACCCTCAGTTTGACCCTTCACCCCTGCGCCGAACGCCGACTTTCCTGAGTTCGGTCAGCGCAAGCTCGAGACTGGCTCGGTAGTGTTCGCGTGCTTCATCCGCCCGTCCAAGTTGATCATGCAGACGCGCCAGCTCGAACTGCACGGAATATGAAGGTTCCACGGAAAGGCTTGCCTCAAGGTAACTCTGAGCCTTGCCCCACAATTGCTGACGCGCGCACAAACGTCCCAGCGTCAGCAGCAGGATTGCATCATCACGATGAGACTGCAGCCAGCGCTCGGCTTTTTCGATCTGCCTCCGCGCATCGGCTGCCCAATACTCCCCATAAAGGCTAACCAACCCCTCGTCCCATTCCGCCTCGAGGCTGCGCTCGATGACAGTCTGTGCTTCTTCGCATCGGCCCTGCGCGTGAAACGCCGCTGCCGCCGCACCGGCGACGATATTGATGCGCCGGTAGTGCTCGGGCACGCGCTTCCATAAAGCAGAAAGCTCTTCCTCGCTTTCGGACTGGCGTTCAACCAACTGCTGCCAAGCATGGCTGCGCTCGGTTTCTGCTAGCTCCGCTCCAAATACTCCGCGCTTCTCCAACTGGTCGACTAAGGCAGGCACGGCTTCCCATTGCCCGCTACGCTGGCGGGCGCGCAATTCCAGACGTAGCGCCTCCGTATGTTTCTTCGGTAACGTATCCAGCGCAGTCAACGCTTCTTCCGGGCGGCGTTCATCAAGCAGGATGCGTGCTTTTGAAATCACCAGAGCCCCATCGGGCGGCTCAGACGCTTGGGTATCCAGATATCCGTCACGACGATCGGATGCGCGCATTTCGTGTGCCGCACGCGCTGCAACAATCGCGCCGAGATACGCGGGCTCACCCAGCTCGACAGCGCGATTGACGGTTTTTTCCGCCTTGGCATAACGACCAGCAAAAAAATCATGCAACGCCTCAACTAGCAAGTCGTGAGCTTTTTCGCGCCGCCTCGAAGCCCGAAACCGGGCCACCCTACCAGGCAAGTCAACGGTTGTAATGACCAGTCTGGCAAGAACGTAGATCAGCAAAAAACTCAGCAGCAGCACAACCAACGCAAAATTCAGCGACAGTTCTACGCGACTGCCCGACATTACAATCAGCAGGTAACCGTCATTGATCCGTGCCAGCATCACCATCCCCGTTGCCAGGGCTCCCAGCACAAAAATGCGGATCAACCAGCGCATCGTATTACGTCCCAGGAAAACATGAAGCTCATCGCGGACATAACCCGGAATCGTGACAATCAGCCCTGCGGCTTGGCGCGCGGCTGGCGCAAGCTGCGCAGCGCTTCCAGGGTTGCAGTGATATCCGGCACATTGGCCTGGATCCGCGCCGACTTCAGTGAGCGCATCGCGGTGGCAGCTTCCATGACCATACCGTCCTGTTTGTCGAAATAACGTTCGAGCATGGTCGACGCCATGGTCAGATCATTCTGATAAACCCTCACATCACCAAGCAGCAAGGCAATCCTGGCGCCTAGCAGCCGCAGCTTAAGGTTCTCGCGCAGGAAGTAAGCCTGTTCCGGCGCAAGTAGCAGCGGATCCCGGGGTACGGTGCGTTGCACGCGCACCAGCTGTTGAATCTCCTGCCAGATTTCACCCAACAGGCGCCGCCACGCTGAATCATCAGTGGCGGGCGCCGATATCCCAGCCCCTGCAGAGTTGGCCCGTATGCGGGCATCCATCGCCAGCGGCAGCTTGTCGACTCCGGCAACGATGTTGTCAATCTGGCTGCTGACGCCGTAGATATCCGGCTGTGGCAAAGCCCCTAGGCGTTCGATATCCCTGGTCAGCGCCCGGCGCAAAGCCACGTACCGCGGCTGATCCATGCGCTGCAGCCGCGCTTCGGCATATTCCAGTCCAATCAATGCGACTTTTACGTTTACCGCCACCTGCAGCTGTTGGCTGGCGAACAGCAGGGATTGCTCGATTTCGGCCAGATCCCATTCTTCACGACTTTTCGCAAGCTCCTGTCTCAAAGTCTGCCGATTTATCTGCTGGCTCTGTGATTCCCCGAATCTGGCTTCCAGGGTCCCCAATCTAGCCTCCGCTTCACGCGCAGCGGTAAGAGACTGTGTTGCACGCAATCCCGCCTCCTTGCTGCGCGCTTCTGTTTCCGCCAGCTGCTGCATCAACTCCACGCGCAGCGCCTTGTCCTCACCGCGGTTTCTATACCACTGGTGACCACTAAGTCCCGCGGCGCCAAGCGCGGCAATCAACGCCAGAACCGCAACGATGCCACCGCTTCCGAGCCGACGGCGCGGGTTATTAATCCGGCTTTCCGGCTCACCAGCGGCAACAGAACCAGTTGCCTCATGTTGTTCGTTTTCAATCATGATTTGAAGAATAACACGCGCCTAAACCGTTCAATCCGAAGGCGCCAGATGCTGTAACAGCGCCGCCATTACTCCTTCATCACCGGTTCCGGTTTCAACCACCTGCGTGCACCCGAGCTCGCGTGCAGCCTGTGCGATCCGCGGATGCGGTGCTAGCAAAAGGGTGCGTCGCAGCCAGGACTGCCCGAGCTTGCCAAGCATTTCGAACAAATTGCGCAGCCCCTCGCCGCTGGTGATGATCACCGCATGTACCTCGTCTCGCGCCCAGGCTTTCAGCAGCGGTGTTGCATCGGTACGCGGACGCAAACGCCGATAGCATTCCACGTACTCGACGCGCGCACCACGCTGAATCAGGGTATCTGCCAGCAGTTCACGACCGCCCTCGCCGCGGAAAATGACCACGCGCTTGCCGGCGACCACCTGCAACTCCGGCAGCTCGAGCAGACGTTCGCTGTCAAACGCCCGTGTCGGGGCGATGACTTCGTTGACACAGAAGCGCCTTAGTTCCTTCACGCTGCCTTTTCCGACTGCCGCGATCTGCAATCCGTCAGGCCAGCTGCGTCGCGCCGTGATCTGATTCATTGCGCGCGCCACGGCGTTCGGACTGATGAAAATAGCAAGATCGAACGAATCCAGCCGCTCAATGACGTCAATCAGCGGTTGCAGATCCGTGATGTCGAGTATCTCGAGCACCGGGAACAGAATAGGATTGCCGCCATTGGCACGGATCATTTCCGCAAGTGCGTCGGCCTGATGGACTGGTCGCGTGACAACAACCCCGCGACCTGCCAGCAAACCGGCGGCCCCGGCCATTACTGCTGCGTGATCGCTGCCAGGATTTCGGCAGCGCCACGACCCTTCAGTTCTGCGGCCAGCGACTGTCCCAGCGTTTCTGCATCTGCAACGGCGCCCGAAATCTCGCCGCGAATCACTCGCGAACCATCAGGAGTGCCGACCAGCCCGCGGAGACGCAGCAGCCCGTCTTCGATTTCAGCGAATCCGGCGAGCGGGACATTACAGCTGCCGGCTAGTCCTCTCGAAAAAGCGCGTTCGGCGATCACACATTGCTGCGTGGCTGCATGCCTCAGTGGCTCCAGCAGTTCAAAAACATCGCTGCGTTCACTACGGCTCTCAATGCCCAGCGCGCCCTGACCGACCGCCGGCAGAGACTGATCCGGCGTCAGCAATGCGGCAATACGGTCAGACAGTCCGAGCCGTTTCAGCCCGGCAGCCGCCAGTATGATGGCGCTGTATTGTTCTTCGTCCAGCTTGCGCAGGCGCGTCTGCACATTGCCGCGCAAAGGATCAATAACCAAGCCAGGAAAATTCGCGCGTAACTGGCATTCACGGCGCAAGCTGGAAGTGCCGATATGAGCGCCGGCAGGCAGACTGTGGAGCGCCTGATACCCATTGGCGACGAAAGCATCGCGAGGGTCGGCGCGCTCAAGCACCGCGGCCAACGCGTAGCCCTCCGGCAGGTGCATCGGCACATCCTTCATCGAATGCACGGCGATATCGGCACGACCGTCGGCCAGCGCTTCCTCGAGTTCCTTGACGAACAATCCCTTGCCGCCGATCTTGGCCAGCGAACTGCCGAGGTTGCGGTCGCCCTCTGTGGTCATCCCGAGAATCGATACCTCAAGGCCCGGATATAATAGTTGCAGTTCCGCTTGCACATGTCGCGCCTGCCACAACGCCAGCGCGGATTCCCGCGTTGCGATCACTATTGATTTCGGGTGGCGCTGGCGGATATCTCTTAACATTATGATTTTATTAAATTTTTCAAGACTACTTCATTTCTCGATTGTAGCATGCGCCTTGATTGCAGCTGCGCCGGCGAACGCGCAGCTGCAGCCCGCCGGCGATCTTGTTCGCGTTGCCGCGACCGCGCGCGCGCAGCACACCCCCGTGTTGATTGCGTTCATGCAGCGATCCTGCCCTTACTGCCGGGTAGCCCGGCGCGACTACCTCGTGCCATTGCAAAATGATTCTCGCTGGCGCAAACGCGTGCTCATCCGGGAGGTTGAAGTCGATCGCAATATCGGTATGAATGATTTCTCAGGCGGCAAGACCACACATCTCGCATTCGCCCGCAGCCATGGCGTGCGCACCGTGCCGACGCTAATCGCTTTCGATGCCGACGGCAAACCGGTCGCCCCCCCGATCGTCGGTTTGCTTACAGAAGATTTTTACCGGCTCTATATCGAGCAGACTATCGAAACCGGCCTAATAAAGATGCGCAGGCGCTGAGCAGATTTTATTGCCGGGAGAGCTCTCGAACGATGTGCTGTTGCCTTCGGCTCACCGTTACGCGCTCCTTAATGCCGGCAAGTACTACCTGCGATGGACATTCGCCGGCAGTAGCGTCCGCGCGCTCAAAACGCCTGATCGCCGACCGCGCCACCAGACAGTTGCGATACGCCAGGGCCATCTTGTTTCCGGAGTGATGATCACCGCTGGCGCGATAGGGGTTGTGCAAAACGGCATGCAGGTGTTCACGCACGGCCTAGATGCTGGTGCTAACCACGCCGGGCACTTCACTGGGTTCGATTCCATGTTAGGCCGCGTTCTACAGCAACGGCTGCAGCGCCAGGGTAGGGATCAATGCATCGGGCGGTATCTTGTCGATATGTCATTCCACCTGCAGCCTCTCGCCCAATCGCATCTGTTCCAGCTCAAGATACTGCCGGCAAAACTCGACCTCCTGCGTGACCGAAGCCAGTTCGCGGTTGTCCGCCATCAACGCACGGAACAGCCCGGCCAGATCCTCGAGCGCGGTTTCGCCCCGGCGCGGTTACTGGCGAACTAGCGAAAGCACTGCATTCATGCTGTTGAACAGCAAGTGCGAACGGATACTCACCTACAGCGCCTGCGGCCGAGCTTTGGCGATTGCCGGTGAACTGTTCCGGTCAGCCGGCCAACTTCTGCACCTGCAGCATGCTTCCGAGCATTGTAATGCCATTGCCGATCAGCAGAATCTGCAACAGAATTCCAAGATTGCGGAAGTCCGGCAGGGCGCCGGTATAGGCATTATGATTTATACTTGAAGCTATTGCTGTTTCATTCTAGCAGGCCCCATCCAAGCCCATGTCGGCAAAAAATAAAACAAGAAGCGGCGCAAAACAAAAAGTCACAAAACCATGGTCAGGCCGTTTCAGCGAACCCGTTGACGATCTGGTCAAGCGCTACACTGCGTCGTTGGAATTCGACCGCCGGCTTGCCGAATTCGACATCCAGGGCTCCATCGCCCATGCGCGGATGCTACATGCGGTTGGCTTGTTGAGTGCCAGCGATCTTGAGTCGATTGAAAAAGGGCTCGCCGCCATCGGAGAAGAAGTTCGCAACAATTCTTTTCCCTGGTCGGTCGATCTCGAAGACGTCCATCTCAACATCGAAAAACGCCTGACCGATATGATCGGCGACGCCGGCAAGCGGTTGCATACCGCGCGCTCGCGCAACGATCAGGTGGCAACTGACGTTCGCCTCTACCTACGCTCCGCGATTGATCATCTGCAGGCTTTGCTCAAGGACCTGCAGTGCGCGCTGCTCGACCTCGCCGACAGGCATGTCGACTCGGTAATGCCCGGATTCACGCATCTGCAGGTTGCGCAGCCGGTATCGTTTGCGCACCACTTGCTGGCCTATGTCGAGATGCTGGGACGTGACGCACAGCGTCTCGCGGACTGCCGCAGGCGTGTCAACCGGCTGCCGCTGGGCGCCGCCGCCCTAGCGGGCACCTCATTCCCGATCGACCGGCAGATGGTCGCCAAGGAACTCGGTTTCGACGGTGTCTGCGAAAATTCCCTGGATGCCGTGTCCGACCGCGATTTTGCGATCGAGTTTATCGCTGCTGGCGCGTTGATAATGACGCATCTGTCCCGCTTCAGCGAGGAGCTGATCCTATGGATGAGTCCGCGTTTCGGTTTCATCGATATCGCCGATCGCTACTGTACCGGTTCGTCAATCATGCCACAGAAAAAAAATCCGGACGTGGCTGAACTGGTTCGCGGAAAGACCGGCCGTGTCAACGGCAACCTGATTGCTCTGCTCACCCTGATGAAGGGGCAACCCCTCGCCTACAACAAGGACAACCAGGAAGACAAGGAACCTCTGTTTGACACCGTCGACACGCTGTCGATGAGTCTCGCGGTATTCGCCGGAATGGCGGGTGGAATCACCGTCAATGCCGAAGCGATGCGCGCGGCGGCACTCGAAGGTTATGCCACTGCAACCGATCTCGCCGACTACCTGGTCAAAAAAGGACTGCCTTTTCGCGAAGCCCATGAGACCGTGGCTCAGGCAGTGCGTCACGCAGAGACGCGCGGATGTGACCTCTCGACCCTGCCACTGGAGGAGTTGCGCCGGTTCTCACCGCTGATCGGCGAGGACGTGTTCGCAGCACTGACACTCGAAGGCTCGATGAGCACCCGCAGCCATATTGGCGGCACCGCTCCGGCTCGTGTCAGGGCAGCCATTTCCAAGGCACGTAAAGCCCTGGCTTGAAGCGGCGGTTAGTCATTCCGCGGATTGGCCGCGCTTTCACGGACGATCAGCTCTGTCGGCAGCTTACAGCGCAAATCCACGGCCTTTCCTTTCAGGCGCATCAGCAGATGGTTAGCGGCATAAACGCCGAGATCAGCCGTCGGAAACCGTACTGTCGTCAGCGCGGGGGTCATCAACGCAGCAATTTCCATGTCATCAAAACCAGTCACCGAAATATCGCCCGGGACCGCAAGCCCCTGCAAATGACATTCAGCAATTGCTCCTATCGCCAGCACGTCATTGCCGCAGATCACTGCAGTCGGTCTTTCGGCACCTGACATCACCTCGCACAAACCTTCCCGCCCACCGCTGTGGGTATAGGGCTCTTCCACGATCCGCGCTGCCGGCAAATCGATGTTCCGTGCCGCCAGTGCCTCACGCACACCGACCAGCCGTTCCTGCGCACGTTCGTTGTTCGCAGTGATCCCCGAGACCATGGCAAAACGGCGATGCCCCAGATCAAGCAGATAGTTGGTAATACGAACCGCGGCAGCACGGTTGTCGAATCCGACGCACGGATGGTCGCCGCTCTCGTCAAAAGCCCAGGTCAGCACATACGGGACGGCATGCGATTCGATCATGCGATAAATGTCAGGATGGTGTGTTGTACCCAGCAGCACCAGTCCGTCAACCCCGCGCTCGATCAAGGTGCGCGTCACCCGTGCTTCGATGGCCGCATCAAATTCGTGGCTGGACAGTAACAATACGTATCCGGCTTCGTCCAAAGCACGCTGAAGCGCATGAATGGTATTGGCGAAAATCGCGTTATCCAGCGTGGGCACCACGGCGCCAATCGTATGCGTACGCCGCGATGCCAGCGCCCGTGCCGCACCGTGCGCGACGTAACCTAGCGTTCGAGCCGCATGCTGCACGCGCTGCAATGTGCGCGCCTTGACCTTGTGCGGCAATGTCAGCGCGCGAGAAACCGTAGCCGTCGACACCTTGGAAACGCGTGCGACGTCGGATAACCGTGCCGCTTTTCGATTTTTTGCATTCATCAGAAAAATAAAGCCGGCTTGCGCCGGCTTTATTGTGCACGATAAGCGATTGCTAGCGGTACTGCTTTGCACTGAACTTGCGGTACTTCGACAGCAGCCTGCGGGGCTGTCTGAAAGCATCCCGACGGAACGGGTCGCCCAGTTCCTGCGTCAGCATCATGTTGATGACCGTGGGCTTGTTGGAGCGCACGGCACCGCGCAATGCGTCACCGACCTCATCGACGTGGTCAACAGTCAGGCCCTGGGCTCCCATAGCCTCTGCAACCTCCGAGAAATTTGGGTTCTGCAGGTTGGTCCCAAGGAAACGGTTTTCGAAATAATCGACCTGATTTTTTTTCTCGGCACCCCACTGCCCGTTGTTGAATACCACCGCCACTACCGGGATTTTCTCGCGCACACAGGTCATCACCTCGTTCAGGCTCATACCCCAGGCGCCGTCGCCGACATAGGCAATCGCAGGGCGATCCGGACGACCGACCTTGGCGCCCATTGCCGCAGGATACGCGTAACCGCAGTTGCCGAAACTCATCGCCGCGAGGAACGACGGGGAAGACTCGAAATGCAGGTAACTGTTGGATACCGAACAAACGTTGCCGATGTCAGTGGACACCATCGCGTTCTTCGGCATCGCACGCGCCAGCGCGGCCAGCGCCTGCCGCGGTCCGATCCGAGTCTTGGTATTCGGAGAGGTCCATTTGTCGAGTTCTTCGGTCCAGGCCTTTTTCGCCTTTTGCACCTCGGCGAGCCGCGCCTTGTTCGGGGTCAGCTTAACCTGTGCTTTGACGCGCTCAAGCAAGGCTTTTGCCGCCAGTCTGGCGTCGCCACAAATACCGACGGTGGTTTTCTTGACCAGCCCGAGCATCCGAGAATCGGCATCAACCTGGATGATCTTCGCGTTTTTTGGCCAGTAATCCAGCCCGTGCTGGGGCAGCGTGCCAAACGGTCCGAGGCGCGAACCCAGCGCCAGCACGACGTCGGCCTTGGCAATGATATTCATAGCCGCTTTCGACCCTTGGTAGCCCAGCGGGCCGCACGACAGTGGATGGCTCGCCGGGAATGAATCGTTGTGCAGGTAGGAATTGACCACCGGCGCAGTCAGATACTCGGCCAGCGCCGCGCATTCCTTGACACCGCCGGACATGATGACGCCGCCGCCTGACAGGATCACCGGAAACTTGGCTTTAGCCAGCATGCGCGCAGCGGCGTCCAGCGATTCAGGGCCTCCGGCGGAACGCTCCAGCTTGTGTGGCTGCGGAATTTCGTAATCACCTTCGCCGTAAAAATAGTCACGGGGGATGTTGATCTGCACCGGCCCGCGCTCGGCCATCGCGATGTCGAAAGCGCGGCCGGTAAGTTCGGCGATGCGCAGCGGAGAATTAACGTGAACCTGCCACTTGGTGATTTTCGAAAATATGGGCATCTGCTCGGTTTCCTGGAAACCTCCCAGCCCCATCGACAGGCTGCCGGACTCCGGAGTGACGCAGACTACCGGGGAGTGCGCCCAATACGCAGCGGCAATGCCGGTAACAAAGTTGGTGATGCCTGGACCGTTCTGCGCGATGCACAAGCCGTGCTTTCCGGTGACCCGCGAATAGCCGTCTGCCATGTGCGCGGCGTTCTGTTCATGCGCCACCGATATGAAGCGGATGCCGGCAAGCGGGAAAAGATCGTGCGCGTCCATGTACGCCGAGCCGACAATGCCAAAACTGTCCTTGACGCCCTGCGCCACCAGCGTTTCGACAAACGCCTCGGACGGGGTCATGCGCACCTTGCCGCCAGCTCCTGCAAGGGCGATGTTTTTAGAATCTGCCATAGTGTTCATGACGACTACCCTCCTGAACGTTGATTACGTCGCGCGACGAAACTGCAGTGATTGGTAGGCTATGTATCGTACAAACCGGATGCACAATATCCCATCCAGAAAGCAAACATAGCGTAAGCAGAATATTACGCGACGCGCCTCCACTGTGCAAGCGCTTGCAAATTAAAGCATAAACCGTTGATTATTTGAAAAAATTTAATTTCGCTTCGGTGTCACTTCTTTCTTGCCGGAAACGCTGCAAAGTTGCGCTTGAAAAGATATTTAGCCATACCTCTGAATGCCCCTGACTTCCGCTCCGCCGCCGCGACTTGGACCGGATCATGGACAAACTCCATCCGGTTGAGCGTGCTCACCATCAATCGATGATCCTTCAAATTAGGATTGACCTCGATCAGCAAAGATTGCACCGATCCTACCTGCAAAGTTCGTGAAGTGCCGGCAATGGCCTTGTTCTCGAATACGTCAACATCGATCTTGATATGCTGAGGCGCCCGGATCACGCCGCGCTACATGAGTTCGTCAAGGGGCGCGACCACGCAACCTTGAGAAAAGGCCGGTTTCATGGGCTAATAATTGAAATCCAAGGCCCCTTCGAATGAATGACATGACCCGCCGGCATGTAACGCCGCCAGATGAAGTTCACCGAACCCGGGCTGATCGGATATGGTCAGATAACATGCGGACACATCGCTACTGAGATCATTCATCCGAATATTGCGGTTTAGCGGCGCGTTGTTTTGCGCTTCCGGCCCAAAAGCGCATACACGCACCCCTCGCGTTTTGGCACCAAGTTATGGGATATATGCCCACTTATGGGATACAAGCCCACATTAGTCCCGACATCCACAAGCACATCCCGTCCTTGGAAGCTCTCTATCCAGTCGATGGTGGCCGGCTCCTTGCTCAATAGTGAATCGACGCGCCAGCGTGTTACGCCGTTTGGCGTTGCATATCCGACTGGCACGCTGTTGTGAGAGATCTCGCAACGTGGATTGAGTTTTTCGTAAACCTCCAGCAAAATTTCTGGGAGCTGTTCTTCCGTTCCCGGAGGCACGTCAAACCTGAATGGAACGCCAGGGAAAGAGGATGACTACGCATACACCGGCTCACGCGTTTCGGAAAAAATGCTAGCAAACAGCCTTTTTAAAATCATGATGTGACCCAGCCGGTAATGTGCCCGCCAGGCTGCGCAGGTAACAGGATTTACGTCAAAGTGTACCCAAGAAACCAGGCGCTGGACTTCCTTGGCCATAGCCTGTGATTTTCTGTCATACGCCACGCAAGCTACAATGCGGCTTAAATTTCCCTGACCGCCCTTTGCGGGCTCATTCGGTGCCGTTTGAATTCAAGCAACCCAGCGCGACCTGATTCCCCGTTCACGCAGGTCGACACGCTTGCCCGTGATCTGCGGCATCGTGTGCGCGGCGAGGTGCGTTTTGACGAAGGTGCACGTGCCGCCTACTCCGCCGATGCCTCGAACTATCGCCAGTTTCCCGTGGGGGTCGTTATCCCGCGCACTACCGATGACATCGCGGAGACACTCGATGTATGCCGCGAACATGGGGTACCGATATTGCCGCGCGGAGGGGGCACCTCGCAAAACGGCCAGTGCGTTAACGTCGCGGTAGTCATCGACACCTCCAAATACCTGAACCGGGTACTGCACATAGACCCGGTCGCGTGCACTGCTGTAGTTGAGCCGGGCACAGTATGCGACACGCTGCGCGACGCCGCTGAACGGCATGCGCTGACTTTTGGTCCTGACCCTGCCACGCACAGCCGCTGCACGCTGGGCGGCATGATCGGCAACAATTCCTGCGGCGCACACTCTGTGATGGCAGGTAAGACCGTCGACAACATTGAAAGCCTCGACATCATCACCTGCGACGGGCTGCGCCTCAGCGTAGGGCCGACCAGCGAATACGAACTGATCCGCATCATCAAGGCCGGCGGCCGACGTGGCGAAATCTACAGCCGGTTGCGCGCATTGCGTGACAAATACGGCGACCTGATCCGTGCGCGTTTCCCGAAAATCAAGCGCCGGGTATCGGGATACAACCTCGACCAGTTGCTGCCGGAGAACGGATTCAATGTCGCTCGAGCGCTGGTTGGCACTGAGGGCACTTGCGTCTTTACGCTGGCGGCAAAGGTGCGCTTGGTCCCAAGCCCGCAATCCCGGGTAATTCTGGTCTTGGGTTTCCCCGACATCTATGCTGCCGGCGATGCCGTCCCGGAAATATTACCCTTCCGGCCCATTGCCACCGAAGGGCTCGATGAGCGCATCATCGGCGGACTGCGCGATCGCGGTTTGCGCATTGACGATATCCGTCTTCTGCCCCCGGGCAATGCCTGGATCATGATCGAGTTTGGTGCGGAATCCGTTGATGCGGCGAGCGCCCAGGCACAAGCCCTAATTGATCACTTTGGCACGCGGCCTTCTGCGCCTTCCGTATGGCTGATTACTGAGGCCGCCATGTGCGAACGCGTCTGGACCATCCGCGAAACCGGCGCATCTGCCACGGCACTGACATTAGAACCAGGCGCAACGGATCCGGTGGTCGGCTGGGAAGATGCTGCCGTTGATCCGCTACGTCTCGGCGACTACCTGCGCGAATTCCAGGCGCTGGTCGATCATCACGGCTATGAAACTTCGCTGTACGGCCATTTCGGTGACGGCTGCATTCACGCGCGCATCACTTTTGACACACGTTCCGCAGAAGGCATCAAGACATGGCGAAGCTTTCTTCGCCAGGCCGCTGAACTGGTCGTCAAGTACGGAGGGTCGCTGTCGGGAGAGCATGGTGATGGTCAGGCCAAGGCCGAATTCCTACCAGTCATGTACGGCGAGGAATTGATGCAGGCTTTTCGCGATTTCAAGGCCATATGGGATCCGGACAACCGCATGAACCCCGGCAAGGTCATCGATCCCTATCGCGTCGACGAAAATCTCAAATACGGCCCTGACTACCATCCCCCGCACCTGGATACGCAATTCGCGTTTGCCGGGCGCGAAGGCAAGGGCTTCTCCCGCGCCATCGAACGCTGCGTCGGCATGGGGAAATGCCGCGCCTACGCCGGCGGTGTCATGTGTCCGAGTTACCGGGTCACGCGCGAGGAGCGGTATTCCACACGCGGACGCGCCCGGCTATTGGGAGAAATGCTGCGCGGCGAAATCATCCGTGACGGCTGGCACAGCAAAGCCGTACGTGAAGCCCTCGACCTGTGTCTCGCCTGCAAAGGCTGCAGGAGTGACTGCCCGACGCATACCGACATGGCGTCATACAAATCGGAATTCCTGCACCATCATTATCGCGGAAAGCTGCGCCCGGTTCAGGCCTATACTTTTGGGATGATTCACCGCTGGGCGCGCGCTGCCTCGATCGCGCCGCGCCTGGTCAATCTGGTGACGCGAACCCCGGGGCTGGCAAATCTGCTCAAATTTACCGTTGGAGTTGCACAGCAGAGAGAAATCCCCAGGCTGGCGCGCCGCACTTTTCGCAAATGGTTTGAGCGCAGGCGCGATGCGCATCATTTTCAGGGCAGACGCGGCCGCATCCTTTTGTGGACGGATACGTTCAACAATCATTTTCAGCCCGGGTCCGCTGCTGCTGCGGTGGAAGTACTAGAATCGCTGGGATTCACGGTCACGCTGCCGCAACGCCGTTTGTGCTGCGGAAGACCGCTGTATGACTTTGGCATGCTGAATAGCGCCCGCCAACAGCTCAGGGACATCCTCGATTCTCTGGCCGACGACATCCGTCTCGGAATCCCTGTCGTCGGGCTCGAGCCTGCATGCCTGTCGGTGTTCCGTGACGAACTACTCAATTTTTTTCCTGACGATCCCCTCGCGCGGAAACTGAGCCGCCAGACATATTTGTTCAGTGAATTTCTGATGAACATCCCCGACTGGGATGCGCCGCAAATCGGCGGAGAGGCGCTGGTGCACGGCCATTGCCACCAGAAATCGGTATTCGGCATGGCGTCAGAGATGGCGTTGCTGAAACGCCTAGGCATCCGAGTGCGTGAAGTCGAAACCGGCTGCTGCGGAATGGCCGGCGCCTTTGGTTTTAACCCCCAACACTACGACGTTTCGGTCCGTGCCGGTGAAGCCGCGCTGCTGCCAGCAGTGCGCGCCGTCGATGAACGCACCATGGTCGTTGCCAGTGGCTACAGCTGCCGGGAACAGATTGCACAGCTGACGGACCGCGACGCGCTCCATGTAGCCGAAGTTGTCGCTCTGGCCATCAATCGCGCCCGGAATACCGCTGGCTGATTCCCTCCATGTTCGGTGTTGATCCTTATTCACCCTGGCTCGTCGCGTACGTAACCGTCGTCATCTTATTCTGCGGCTGGGTGCAGGGCGCGCTGGGCATGGGTTTTCCGATGGTGGCCACACCGCTGATCGCGGCTGCTACCAACATTCAATTTGCCGTGGTGACGATCCTGTTCCCATGCCTGGCAACAGTCATCGTAACGCTTGCCAAAAGCCCGGATCTCGGCGCCGTAGTGCGCCGTTTCTGGTGGATGCCGCTATGTGCGCTGGTCGGTGCGGCAATCGGCGCGACAATGTTCGTCCGCTTCCCGCAGTTTCCCTACGCCCTACTGGTCGCTGGCGTCATCCTGTTTTATCTCTATTTGCAGCGCCACTCGCACCAGCAATGGTCTTTTCTCAAACGCCATGACACATTTTTCGGCATCATCTGCGGTTTTCTGTCAGGCCTTTGCGAAAGCACCTCGAATATTGCCGCTCCACCGCTGGTCATTTACTACCTTGGTATCGGCCTCCCGCCGCTGATGCTGGTGCCTGCAATGAACATCGGTTTTTTCGTCGGCAAATCCACGCAGTTTGCAACGCTGCTCGTGGGCGGCATTGCTGCACCCGCCGACTGGCTGATGACATTGCCGCTGGCGGCTATTGCCACTGTCTCCTGTCTTTACGGAACCCGAATACGCCGCCGAATCGACGGGATCATTTACCGCAGATGGATGCTCCGGATGCTGCTGGCCATTGCCGTGTTTCTGCTCGCGCAGGTAGCTTACCGTGCGCTTGCAGGCTGAAAAAAACCAGCTTATCGCCGGTTATTCAGGAATAAAGGCAAGCCATCAGGGCTGCAACACCTTTTGCAATTCACCACTCTGGTACATCTCGGTGAGGATATCGGATCCGCCAACGAATTCACCGTTGATGTAGAGCTGCGGTATCGTCGGCCAGTTGGCATACTGCTTGATGCCCTGCCGGATTTCCGGATCTTCCAGCACGTTGACCGTGAACAGATCGTCGACGCCGCAGGCGCGCAGAATATTGACCGCGTTGGCGGAAAAACCGCATTGCGGAAAATCCGGAGACCCCTTCATATACAGCACAACCTTGTGCCCGGTGACTTGATTCTTAATGGTGTCCTGAACAGACATGAAACAACTCCCAAACTTGACAAAACTGATCGGGATTGAAGTTTAACGAGGCGACATCACCGGGTCAAGCGCGTCAAGAAAACTTGCGGTGGAAAAATCAATCCTGCACCGGTTTGCCACGCCCGGCGTCAAGCAATCCCTTGGGCATCAGCGTTACGCCGAAAACTTCCACCGACTCGGAGGCCATCATTTCAGCCCCCCCCAGTTGAACCAGCGCTCGATCCGTTCCATCTCGTTGCGCTCAGCGTCACAAAATTCTGGACCGCGGGTCACCAGCAGCTTGCGATACGCGGTTGCCTCGACTCATAGTCCGTGCACGCGCCGTCATCACCAAGAAATACTCAGGCCCGGTCAGCGGCAGGTTGCTGCCGCCAGGTTTCGACGGTTTGGCGGCTCTGGCGTTTCAGACGCCATACGTTGAGTCCTCTACCGGCTTAGCGCACCCCATCAATCAGCAGCATTGCTTCTTGAATACTGATTTTCACCGGGCCGCAGCAGCTATGGCTACAGCCCTTACGGCAGCGAATCCCGGAGGCAAACGGTTTTTTCTCCTGATCTTCCCCGAGTAAATCATCGATCCTGGCATGCATGTCACGGGTAACTGCCATGGCATCATTCACCTTGAACGCACGCAAGCGCTCGATATGCCAGTCATAAATCGCACGCAGGTACGCCCGTTTACTTCCATGCGTGCAGCGCGGCTCTCTGCAGCCTTTTTTCGTCGATCATCATGCGTCTTCGGATTGCCCGATCCGCCCTCCGCTAACGCGCGGTATGCCGGACAAGTCCTGAATACCGAACACTTCAGTGAAGTCCGCCGAAGCCAGCAATTCCGCGCATAACGCAGCCTGATCATGTCCATGCTCGAGCAATAGCCATCCGCCCGCGCTCAAATGCTGTGGTGCATTGTTGATTATGTGGCGTAGCTCGCGCAGCCCGTCTTCTCCTGCGGCCAAAGCCGTGCGCGGCTCAAAACGCAGATCCCCCTGGGCGAGGTGGGCGTCACCGTCGGCAATGTAAGGCGGATTGCTGACGATCAAATCAAAACGCCGGTCACCCAGCGCCTCGAACCAGTGACTGCGTAACAACAGCGTATTCACCGGCGCCAATTGCGCGGCATTGGCGCCGGCAACTTGTAACGCGGCATCCGATAGTTCGACCAGCGTGACCTGTGCCCGGGGGCGCTCCGCCGCAATGGCGATTCCAATGCAGCCGCTGCCAGTGCCGAGATCAAGCACGCGGCAGGGATCGCCAGCGGGTACCCGATGCAGCGCTTGCTCCACCAAAAGTTCGGTCTCCGGCCTCGGAATCAGCACGGCAGGCGTGATCTTGAACGTACGGCTGCAGAATTCACGGCTTCCGAGGATGTAGGCTACGGGTTCGCCCGCCATACGGCGTGCAATCAGCGCATCGTAGCGAGCCGATTGCTCCACAGTCAGCTCGTCTTCTCCGTGCGCCAGAAGCCAGGCGTCGGATTGATTTACGGTTTCGCGCAGCAGTGCACGTGCCTCAACGCGCCCCACGGCCTGTTGGGCTACGGCAAGAGCCGTACGAATGGATGGCGCTCCAGACATCGAAAATTCAGAGAGTTGTTCCTGTAAACATGGTCAAGCTGCCCCTTGCTCTTCGGCCAGTTGAGCCAGTTGTTCGGCCTGATGTTCGGTGGCCAGTGCATCAACCAGATCATCCAGGTCGCCATCAATGATCTGTGCAATCTTGTGCAGGGTCAGGTTGATACGGTGATCCGTGACCCGCCCCTGCGGGAAATTGTAGGTGCGGATGCGTTCGGAACGATCGCCGCTGCCGATCAGTGACTTGCGGGTTGCCGCCTCCTTAGATTGCCGCTCCCGAACCTGCCTGTCTTTCAGGCGAGCGGCTAGTACCGCCAGCGCGCGCGCCTTGTTCTTGTGCTGTGAGCGGTCATCCTGGCATTCGACAACGAGCCCGGTCGGAAGATGCGTGACCCGGATCGCCGAGTCGGTCTTGTTGACGTGCTGACCACCTGCGCCAGATGCGCGAAAGGTGTCGATGCGCAATTCGGCCGGGTTGAGCACGATTTCTCCCACTTCATCCGCCTCCGGTATCACCGCTACGGTGCATGCCGAAGTATGAATGCGGCCCTGGGTTTCAGTCATCGGCACCCGCTGCACGCGATGTCCGCCAGATTCGAATTTGAGCTTCGAATAGGCTCCCTGCCCCGCAATCCGGGCAATGATTTCGCGATAGCCGCCGAGGTCGGACGGACTTTCGGAAACAATTTCAACCTGCCAGCGCTTGCGTTCGGCGTAACGCGCATACATCCGAAACAATTCGGCCACAAACAGCGCCGATTCGTCACCGCCGGTGCCTGCACGCACCTCAAGGAAAATGTTGCGTTCGTCATTTGGATCCCCTGGCAAGAGCAGTTTCTGGAGATCGGCCTCAAGATTTTCGAGGCGCGTGCGCGTCTCCGCCGCCTCAGCCTCGGCAAATTCACGCATCGCTGGGTCAGCCGCCATTTCCTGCGCGGTTTTCAGATCTTCCTCGCTGTCCTGATAACTGCGATACAACTGCACCACCGGCTCCAGTTCGGCGTGTTCGCGCGTCAACTGGCGGTAATTGTCCATATCGACCGTGACATTTTCCGTTGCCAGCAGACGGTTGATCTCCTCGAGGCGAATAGACAACTGGTCGAGCTTGGCTGCGATGCTAGATTTCATGTTGGCACGACGGCGGCTGATATCCGGTGCCGCTGTTATTCGGGGCGCTGGATTTGATATAGACGCGCGATCAGTGAAGCCAGCTCGTCGCGCTCATCCCGTGCGGCATGGTTCAATACATGAGACGGCGGATGCATGAATTTGTTGGTCAGCGCCTGCGACAGCTCCTCAATCACCTTCTGCGGATCAGCGCCATTGGCAAGGCGGCGCTGGGCACGCTCGAGCTCGTAGCGGCGCGAGCGCTCCGCGGTATCACGAAGCGCACGTATGGTCGGTACTAGATCACGATTGTCGAGCCAGTGCAGGAAGTCGGAAACCTGGTTCTCAATGATGACTTCAGCCTGGGTCACCGCGTCTTCACGCCGGTCCATGCCTTCGCGGACCATCAGACCAAGATCGTCTACGGTATAAAGAAAGGCGTCGTCGAGTAATACGACCTCAGCCTCGATATCGCGTGGAACGGCTAGGTCGTACATCAGCATCGGCCGGTGCTTTCGGGCACGCAGCGCACTTTCAACCAGCCCCTTGCCGATGATCGGTAGCGGGCTAGCAGTACAGCAAACAATAATGTCGTAGAGCGCTAGTTGCGCTCCGAGATCGTTCAGCGATATGACGTGCCCAAAAAACCGGTCGGCCAATTGCTGGGCCCGCGCTGCGGTGCGGTTAGCAAAGGTCATACGTCGCGGATGGTGGGCTGCGAAGTGGGTTGCTGCGAGATCGACCATTACACCAGCGCCGACAAACAGCACGCTTTGTTCTGCGATGCTGGGATAGATGCGCTCGGCAAGCCGCACCGCTGCAGCAGCCATCGACACGGTGCTTACGCCGATTTCAGTTTCGCTGCGTACAGTTTTGGCAACCGAGAAGGTGCGCTGGAAAAGTTTGTTTAGCAACCAGCCCAAGGTGCCTGCAGCTTCGGCCGAGCGCACGGCGCTCTTGAATTGACCGAGAATCTGCGGCTCGCCAAGCACCATCGAATCCAGTCCGCTGGCGACACGAAAAGCGTGCTTTACCGCTCTATCCTGCGGCAGCTCATACAGAAATGGCTCGATTTGTCCCAGCTTCAGCCGGTGATACCCCGCGAGCCAGTCAACGGCGACGCGCGGCTCGAAGGTGGAGCAATAGATTTCGGTGCGATTGCAGGTTGAAATGATCGCCGCCTCGCTGACAGAACGACGATCAACCAGGTCGCGCAGTGCCTGCGTCAAATGCTCGGCATGAAACACCACCTGCTCGCG
>JAYOED010000021.1:4041-7176 GCA_038106575.1 Burkholderiales bacterium | reverse complement strand
CCGTTTCGTCATAAATGAAATTGCAGAGGATGCACTGCCACTTCTTCATGCCGGTCACTGCTGCTCGTTGACCATCGGTTTGCCCGCCGCGAAAAGCTTGAGGTTTTCCGTAAATACCGTCGCCGCACGGGCGTCATTCCCCGAAGAGGCCGAAGCGTTGTGTGGCGAGACAATGACATTGGGAACATTCCACAACGGCGACTCAGGAGACAAGGGTTCTTTCTCGAACACGTCGATGTAGGCCCCGGCGATCTGCTTTGACTGCAGTGCAGCGATCAACGCTTTTTCGTCGGCGCAGCCGCCACGGGCAACGTTGATTAGATGAGCATGTCTAGGCATCAGCGCCAGCGTTTGGGCATTGACCAATTGGTGCGTCTCCTTTGTGTAAGGACAGGCCAGCACCAGCCAGTCGCACTTGGGCAACAATTCCGGCAGCTTGTCCAGCGCATGCACTTCATCGACCGGGTCGCCGTCGCGCCTGGGGCTGCGCCGCAATCCGATCACCTTCATGTCAAGTGACTGGCAGAACCGCGCCACCGTGGCGCCGATATTGCCCAGGCCAACGACGATCACGGTCTGGCCACGGAGGTCCCGCGGCACGTCCTTGCCGCGCGCCGGGTCCCACCGGCGCTCACGCTGGGCGGCAATCCAGCGCGGAAAACCGCGCGCCAGCATCAGCAGACCGCAAACGGCAGTCTGCCCCACCGGTTCACCGTTGGTGCCGGCCGACGTAGTCAGGCGCACCTTGCGTTCATGCAGCGCGGTAAGGAACGGATGCTGATCGATTCCGGTGCTGGTGAAATGCACCCACTTCAGGTTTGGCGCCACCCGTACGGCCTTGCCGAAGCTCTTGTACAACTCGGAAAAACGAATATCACGAGTAAGATACGCAGCCTCAACCTTGGCCACATCGGCGGGCGCCAAAGGTTGGGCGGCGTCATCCGGCAAATGGATAATCTGCGGCGATACTCCGGCAACCCGTGCTGCAGCGTGCAACTGTTCACCGAACTGCGCGACAAATCCCTTAGACAATAATATGCCGGTCATCGTTTTGCTTACTCCCCTGAAACGACCGGATCAGCTCTTGTCGCGCTTAAATAGCGCATCCAGCTTCTGCTCGTAAGCGTGGTAGTCGAGATAATTGTAGAGGTCATCGCGCGACTGCATCAGATCGACCACGTTCTTCTGGTGGCCTTCTTTGCGTATGCTGTGATAGACCTTCAGTGCCGCGGCATTGGCAGCGCGCCACGCCGACAGCGGATACAGCGCCATCGCCACGTTCGCGCTGGCCAGTTCCTGCGTGGTGAACAGCGGCGTTTCGCCGAACTCGGTAATATTGGCGAGGATCGGTACTTTGACTGCGTCGGCAAACTTCTTGTACATCGACAGCTCGGTGATCGCTTCGGGAAAAATCATGTCGGCACCCGCCTCGACACAGGCAACCGCCCGTTCCACTGCCCGATCCAGTCCTTCGACAGCCAGTGAGTCGGTGCGGGCGATGATAACGAAATCCGGATCGGTCTTGGCGTCGGCAGAGGCCTTGATGCGGTCAACCATCTCGTCCTTACTGACGATCTCCTTGTTTGGACGGTGACCGCAGCGCTTCTGCATGACCTGGTCTTCGATATGCATTGCCGCGGCGCCAAACTTGATCAGCGATTTGACTGTACGCGCAATGTTGAACGCCCCGCCAAATCCGGTATCGACGTCGACCAGCAGAGGCAGACTGCACACATCGGTAATGCGCCGCACATCGGTCAACACGTCATCCAGAGTGCTGATCGCCAGATCAGGAACCCCCAGCGATCCGGCCGCGACACCACCGCCCGAGAGGTAGATCGCCTTGAAGCCGCTGCGCTCGGCCAGCCGCGCATGATAGGCATTGATGGCACCGACGATCTGCAACGGTTTTTCTGCAGCCATCGCCGCACGAAACCGTACGCCCGCCGATTGCAGCACCGCACCAGATCGGGATAAGTCGGTCATGAACAGCGCTCCTGTGACTGGGTAGACAGCGTATTCGGCTGCCAGAAGAGTTGGTAAGTGGGTTGGTAAGAGTCCGGCCGATTCGCCCGGAACTGCGGGGGGCCAATTGTCCGAAATCTGGACAAAATTGATTTTTTTACAAAAATATATGCTGCAAAAGATAGCATATAGTGGGGTATTCCGCTAGAAAGGCTGCAGTGGCATAATCCTCGCTCTCAAGTATCACGATTCGGACTAAGTAATATGGCCACGGTAAAATATCCCATTGATGACGCCCAAGGCCGTCTGACCGGCACCCAGAGCATCGAACGCGCGTTGCTGTTGCTGCGCGAGATTGCTGCCCATAACCGCTCCGGTTCGCGGCTGCTCGATCTGGCCACCCGCACTGGCTTGCAGCGCCCAACCGTGCATCGCATGCTGAAGTGCCTGGCACATGAGGGCATGGTGCAGCAGGATCCGGAAACGCACCGCTATTTTCTCGGCCCGATGGCATTCGAACTCGGCCTGACCGCCGCCCCACGCTTCAACCTGCGAGAAATCTGTCACCCTGCGATGACCCGCATTGCAGAGTCGACCAGCGACACGGTATTCCTGACCCAGCGCAGCGGACTGGATGCGGTCTGCATCGACCGCCATGAAGGCACTTTTCCGATCAAGACATTCACGCTGGAAATCGGCATGCGCCGACCTCTTGGCGTGGGCACCGGCAGCCTAGCGATACTTGCGGCGCTCCCCGAAGAAGAATTCCGCAGCATCATCGCCAGCAACGAACCCCGGCTGGCGGAGCACGGCCTCAACGGACCGACACTGCTGTCACAGGCACGCAAGTCACAGAAGCTGGGTTATGCCGTTCGTGAAACCCCCACGCTGGCCGGCGTCCGTTCCATCGGCCAGGTATTGCGTAACCAGAGCGGCGTGCCATTCGCTGCGCTGTCAATCTCCGCGATCAGCAGCCGCATGAACGACCGGCGCGTCCAGGAATTGTCTGCGACGTTGCGCAACGAATCGCGATTGATAGAGCGCCAGATCGCCAACGGCATGGAGATCCGCTAAGGCTTTTTCAGGTTCCCGAGCGGCCGCACCCGGAAACACCCGGTGGCGTGTAATTAATCCGCTGCCGAAAAGCGGCCTTGCCGGACGCTCATGGAT
>JAYOED010000021.1:0-4031 GCA_038106575.1 Burkholderiales bacterium | reverse complement strand
CAACTTTTCTGCGCCGAAACAAGGCTGCACAGACAAGACATTGAAAATTCGCCAGCGTAATTACGATTCAACGGCACGCGGCCCTTTGCACGGAGTGCGTGTGCTGGATCTGTCGCGTCTGGTTGCCGGCAACCAGCTGACACAGGTGCTTGGCGACTTCGGTGCCGAAGTCATCAAGGTCGAACCGCCCGCCGGTGACACATTGCGCGCCTGGAAAGTGGAGCAGGTCGAAACCAACTGGAAACTGTATTCACGTAACAAGAAAAGCCTAGCACTCGAGCTGCGCAAGCCTGAAGCCAGAGAGCTGCTGCTCAAGCTGCTGCCGACTGCCGCAGTGTTCGTGGAAAGTTTTCGTCCGGGCACCCTGGAGGACATGGGGCTCGGTCCCGACGTTCTACACAAGCACAACCCGAAACTGGTCATCGTTCGTATCTCCGGCTGGGGGCAGGAAGGCCCCTACCGCCGTCGTCCGGGCTTCGGAACCTTAGTGGAAGGCATGTCCGGATTCGCGGCACTCAACGGTTTCGATGACCGCGAGCCGGTGCTGCCGCCGATGTATCTGGCCGATACCGTTGCCGGACTCTATGGCGCTTCGGGCGTACTGGTTGCCCTGCGCGAGGTCGAATACAACGGCGGCAAGGGGCAAGTCATCGATTTGCCGCTGCTCGATCCGCTATTTGCCGTGCTGGGACCGCAGGCCGCCAACTATCGGCTGACCGGAAAAATCAAACCCCGCACCGGCAGCCGTTCAACCAATGCCGCGCCGCGCAACGCCTACAAGTGTAAGGACGGCAAGTATGTCGGACTGTCGGCGTCGATTCAGAGAATGGCCGAGCGTGTGTTCGAATCCATCGGCCGCCCTGACCTGATCATGAACCCGCGCTACCGTACCAACGCCGACCGTGTCAGACACGCAGCGGAACTCGATGCCATCATCGGCGAGTTCATCGCGCTGCGCACGCAGGCGGAAAACGTGGCCTTTTTCGAAAAGGCCGAGGTCACCATCGGCCCGATCTATGACGTTTCGCAGATTGTCGAAGACGCCCATGTGCTGGAGCGCGAACTGATCGCCGATTATCCCGACAAGGAGATGGGGCGGTTTCCGATGCATCATGTCGTTCCCCGCCTGTCGGAGACACCCGCAACCGTCCGCACACCGGCCCCTGCGATCGGCGAACACAACGCTGCGCTGTTGGCGGAAATCGGTATCGATTCGGAAACCTATCGGCGTTTGCTAGCCACTGGCGTATTAACGGAAAGCGGGGACCGTTCTGCCTCCAAAATCCGATGAATTTATCAATATAAACATGAGTTTACAACATGATCGCTCCTGAACTCCTAGTATGGCGCTCGCTGATGTATGTGCCGGTCAATGTCGAGAAGTATGTCGACAAGGCGCACACCCGCGGCGCGGACGTAATCCAGCTCGACGTCGAAGACAGCGTGCCGCCGGCCGAAAAAGCCAATGCGCGCAAGCTCATTGAGAAAAACGCAGCGCGCGTGCGCAAGGGCGGCGCTGACGTCGTGGTCCGCATCAACCAGCCGCTTTCGCTCGCAGTGCGCGATCTCGAGTACGCGATTTGCCCCGACGTCGACGGCATTGCAATCACCAAGGCGAGTGGTGTCTCGCATATCCGCCTGTTAGATGAACTGGTTTCCGACCTCGAACAGGCGCGCGGCATGAAACCCGGGCACACCAAATTTCTCACCATGATCGAAACGCCCGATGCGTTCTTCAGGATTCGCGAGATCACGTCGGCTAGCCCCCGTATCGCCGCCTGCAACATCGGCGGCGAGGATTTTGCGATGAACTGCAACATGGAGCCCAGTGGCGATGCGCTGTTTTATCCCAAGCAGCACATGATCATCGCCGCCAATGCCGCCGGGATCATGCCGCTGGGGTTCGTCGACAGCGTGGCCGGTTTCGGCGACTGGGAAAATTTCCGCAAGATGGTGCGCCGTTCACGCAACTTCGGCTTCATGGGTGCCGGCTGCATCCACCCGGGTCAGGTCACCATCGTCAACGAAGAGTACAAGCCCGGAGCGGAAGAAGTTGGATATGCACGCAAGATCATCGACATGGACAAGGAGGCGGCTGCCAGCGGCCGCGCCTCGTTTGCCGTCGACGGCAAAATGATCGACATTCCCGTCATAGTGCGCGCCAAGCGCCTGTTGAAGCGCCATAAAGCCATCATGGCGCGTGAGGCCAAGACGCTGGCAGCAATGAAAGGTTGAACAGGAGCACCGAATGACTGCAACAACAGACATGAACCTCGAATCCCTCAAGGAATGGATCGGCCGCAAGGAAACGGCGGTCGATCACGTTACTGTTCCGATGGTGGATCGGCTTTCAGCAACGCTCGACCGCGATGCCCATTATCCAAAGACGGGGGCGCCGCTGCCCGTCGGATGGCATGCATTATTGTTCCCGCGCGTGGTCCGTCAGTCACAGATCGGACCCGACGGCCATCCCAAGCGCGGCGACTTCCTGCCACCGGTACCACTGCCACGACGCATGTTTGCCGGCAAGCGCACGACCTACCATCAATCCCTGCTGCTCGGCGACGAAGTTCATCGCGAATCGACCATCCAGAATGTGACGATCAAGGACGGCCGCAGCGGCCGCATGGTATTCGTGACCGTCAGGACGGAAATAAACAGTCCGCGCGGTCTGGCGATTACCGAAGAACAGGACATCGTCTACCGCGGAGAACCGGACAAGAACGCCCCACCGCCACCGCCCCAATCTGCTCCCAGCAAGGCGGTATGGACACACCAGGTTACACCGGATCCAGTCATGCTAGTCCGTTATTCCGCTCTGACCTTCAACGGCCACCGCATTCACTACGACAAGCCCTACGTCACCGGAGTCGAGGGCTATCCCGATCTGGTCGTCAACGGCGGACTGACCACGCTGCTGATCTACGAACTGGCGCGGACGCACGCGTCAACGCCCATCCGCCTCATGTCGTCGCGCAACGTACGAGCCATGTTCGTCAACCGCACCGTCACCCTGTGCGGTGAGCCTTCGGCTGACAACAAGTCAGCAAAACTGTGGGCAGAAGACGACACCGGCGCTGTCTCCCTGCTGGCCGATGCGGAGTTTGCATGATGGCTGGTGGACCGCTCGAAGGCGTACGCATCGTTGATCTGACTTCGGTCGTGGTCGGTCCGCTCGCAACGCAAATCCTTGCCGATCACGGCGCCGAGGTCATCAAGGTTGAAACCAAGTCCGGCGACCTGGTGCGCAACATGAACGGCAAATCGGTGACGCAGGGCATGGGCGCGAAATTCCTGCACCTGAACCGCAACAAGCGCTCGATCGTTCTCGACCTGAAACACCCGGGCGGCCACGCCGCTTTGATGAAGCTGCTGGCCAAGGCCGACGTGATGATCTGGAACGTGCGTCCGCCGGCGATGGCGCGGCTGAAGCTCTCCTACGAGGATGTTCGCAAGGTCAATCCAGGCATCATCTACTGCGGTATGTTTGGCTTCGGCCAGGATGGGCGCTACCGGGAAAAACCAGCCTATGACACCATCATCCAGGGTTCAGCAGGCATGGCAGCCATCCATCACCGCGCCGGTGGTGAGCCCCGGTTTGTACCGATGGTGGTCGCCGACAAGACCGTGGGGCTCATCGCAGTGCAGATGATCGCCATGGCGCTCTACCGCAAGTTAAAAACTGGCAAAGGCTGCTCGATCGAAATCCCGATGTTCGAGAATTTCGTCAAGTTCGTGCTCGAAGAGCACATGTACCTCAAGACCTTCGATCCGCCGCTGGGTGAAACCGGAGATCCGCGTCTGCTCGACCCGATGAACAAGCCGATTCCGACCAAAGACGGGTGGATTTGTATATCCGCAAATACCAATGATCAGGCCTTCGCCTTTTTCGACGCCATCGGCCGTTCTGAACTTAAAACCGACCCCCGCTTCAACAGTGTGCCAGCGCGCTTCTCCAACGTCGCGGAATATTTTGACGTCCGCATCAAAGCCCTGCAGGGGCGCACCACCGCGGAATGGTTAAAGATTTT
>JAYOED010000105.1:5795-6444 GCA_038106575.1 Burkholderiales bacterium | reverse complement strand
CCTTTGCCAAAGCGCGCCCCGATCAGCTCAACTACGCATCCTCGGCAAGCGGCAGCACCCCGCATCTGGCGGCCGAGCTGTTCAAGACGCTGACCAGCACACGGTTGGTGCATGTCCCTTACCGCGGAACAGGTCCGGCCATCACCGCGATCATTTCCGGCGAAGTCACCATCATGTTCATGCCGGCTTTGGCCGCTATTCCCTATATTGAAAACGGACGCCTTCGCGCGCTGGGCGTCACCACCGCTGAGCGGTTGCCGGCACTGCCCAACCTGCCGACTGTTGCCGAGGCGGGCCTGAAGGGATACCAGTCGAGCCAGTGGTACGGGGTGCTGGCGCCCGCCGGGACATCCGCAGGCATCGTCACCCTGCTTAGCGGACACGCAGCAAAGATCATGCAAAACCCTCATATGAAGGAACGCATGAAAAACAGCGGCAGTGCCGCCGTCGGCAGCACGAAGGATGATTTTGCCAAACACCTGCAAAGTGAATTCGCCAAATGGGCGAAAGTCATCAAGGCCTCGGGTGCAAGGGTCGATTGAACAACCGGAAACGTAATGGAATACGCATGAACGAAAAGAATATACCTACCTCCCCCATCCGGCACGAAACCCCGGCTCCCACGCCGGCCAGCGATTCGGTCTTCGGC
>JAYOED010000105.1:0-5785 GCA_038106575.1 Burkholderiales bacterium | reverse complement strand
ATTGCGCGCGCTCGACGTGCCTTACATAGCGCTCAATCCCGGTGCCAGCTACCGCGGCCTGCACGACAGTCTGGTCAATTACCTCGGCAACAAGGCGCCGCAGATGATTCTCTGTCTGCACGACGAAAACGCGGTGTCGATTGCGCAGGGCTACTGGAAAGCGACGAACCGGATGATGGCCGCTGCACTGCACTCCAACGTCGGCCTGATGCACGCTTCGATGCCGATCTTCAATGCCTGGTGCGACCGTGCGCCGGTGCTGGTGATTGGCGCCACCGGGCCGTGGGATGCGGCAAAGCGCCGGCCGTGGATCGACTGGATTCACACCTGCTCCGACCAGGCCGCGCTGGTACGCAACTTCACCAAGTGGGACAACCAGCCCGGCTCGGTGAAAGCGGCGATGGAAGCGCTGCTGCGCGGCGCGCAGCTCGCGATGACCGCGCCGCGCGCGCCGGTCTACATCAATCTCGACGTCACCATCCAGGAAGAAAAACTAGAGTCGCTACCAGCAATGCCCGACATTGCGCGTTTTGCACCGCCGCCGCCGGTACAGCCTGGAACCATGGAGATCGAAGCCGCCGCAAAACTGTTATCGACGGCGAAAAATCCGGTGATGCTTGCCGGACGCGTTTCGCGCAGCCTCGAAGCCTGGAATGCGCGCGTCGCGCTGGCCGAAAAACTCGACATGCGCGTGCTCACCCAGATCAAGCTCGCGGCGGCTTTCCCCACCGACCACCGGCTGCATGCCGCCAATCCTGCCAACCGGCTGGTGTCTGCCGCACGCAAGACGCTAGCCGAAGCCGATGTCATACTGTCACTCGACTGGCTCGATCTCGCCGGCGCACTGAAGCAAACTTTCGGCGACAAACCGGTCAACGCCAAGATCATCCAGATTTCCTGCGACACCCAGCTGCATCGCGGCTGGAGCATGGACTACCAGGCTTTACCGCCTGTGGATGTCTTCATGAACTGTGAAGCCGATGCCGCGGTGCCGCCGCTTACCGAAGCCGTGACCGCAAGACCGAAACTGATTAAGACCGGAAGCTATGCCCTGGCCGGAAAATCCGGAGAACCTCTGGCACTGTCAGGTCTGGCGTATGCGCTGAACACCGCCATCGGCAAACAGAACTTCAGCATCACCCACCTGCCGCTGGGCTGGAGCGGCGCTTACACCCACTTCCGCCACCCGCTGGATTACCTCGGCTTTGACGGCGGCGGCGGGGTCGGCGCCGGCCCGGGACTGACCATTGGTGCTGCGCTGGCATTGAAAGGCAGTGGCCGTATTCCCATCGGCCTGATGGGCGACGGCAATTTCCTGATGGGCAACACTGCTGTATGGAGCGCTGTTCACTACCAGATTCCGTGCCTGATGATCATCTGCAATAACCGCTCGTTCTTCAACGACGAACGTCATCAGGGCCATGTTGCCGAACATCGCGGTCGGCCAGTTGACAATGCATGGATAGGCCAGAAGATCATCGAACCCGACATCGATATCGCAACGATGGCGCGCGCCCAGGGCGCGGAAGGCATCGGTCCGGTCACCTCGATGGCTGACATGCAACCTGCCATCGAGCGCGGAATTGCCATCGTCAAGGCAGGCGGCGTCTGCGTGATTGACGCACGCGTCCTCCCGGGGTATGACGGTGAGTGATCCCGTCAAAACGCCTGCGCTTGCTATGACTTCGTTGCTGTCTGCGTTCCTCCTTGCCTTGCCTACGGGTAATGTCTCGTCGAAGCCTCGGCAGCGTCTTGCCCTGACTGCGCTCGGCAACTTTTGACTGCGTACCGGTTCCATGTCATCGACATAACAATTATTTCGAGGAGAACACCATGCACAAGACTCTGCATTTACTTACCGCCACTCTATTTATGGCGATGTCCTGCGCAACCGCCATCGCCGCTGACACCTGGCCTGCGCGCCCGGTACGGGTCATCGTGCCACAAAGCCCGAGCGGCTCCACAGACACGGCTACGCGTATCGTCACCGACCGGCTGGGAATCGCACTGAAGCAGAATTTCGTCGTCGACAACCGTCCTGGTGCCGGTAGCCTGACCGGCACCGACATCGTCGCCAAGGCCAATCCCGACGGCTATACGCTGCTCGCCATAGCCGCCTCATTCACGATCACGCCGGCGATGCACAGCAGGATGCCCTTCGACCCGGTACGTGACTTCATCCCGATCACCCAGTTTGCAGACCTACCGCACATACTCGTCGTACATCCTTCAGTGCCAGCCAAATCAGTGAATGAACTGGTCAAGCTGCTGAAGAGCAAACCCGGTGCCATCACCTGCGCCTTCAGCGGTGTGGGCACCAGCACCCATCTGGCAACCGAACTGTTCCAGCACATGAGCGGTACCAAAATGCTGCTGGTGCCCTACAAGGGCGGTTCACCGGCGATGACGGCGCTCCTTGGCGGCGAGGTGCAGGTGAATTTCTCCGCCAGCTCCACCAGCCTGCCGCATATCCGCGCCGGCAAGATCCGCGCGCTGGCTGTCACCGGCACCAAACGTTCCACTGCCGCCTCTGAATTGCCGACCATGGGCGAGGCTGGCATCAAGGGCTACCAGCACTCTTCCTGGGTCGGCATGCTGGCGCCAGCAAAAACGCCGCAGCCCATCATCAAACTGCTGCATGCCGAGTCGGTAAAAATCATCAATACCGCTGAGGTCAAGAAACTCTTTCTCCGGCGCGGCATGGAAGTCGAAGGCAATACACCGGAGGAATTTGCAGCCGATATCCGCAAGGACGTCGACAAATGGAAAAAACTGGTCAAGGCCGCCGGAATCAAGGGCCGCTAATCCGCGCATTTTTCCTCCATTAAAAAAGCCGGGCATTGCTCGGCTTTTTTAATGGAAGTCGCGCGGCTATTTGTTTTCGCCAGCCTTGTCCTTGTCAGGATGATTGGAACTCATCAGTGCACGGAACGTCAGCACAGGGATTGACGCACGATGCAACACCCGGGTGGCTTCGCTGCCCATGATCAGCGACACCAGGCCGCGGCGGTAGCGGGAAGTCATCACGATCAGATCACAGCCGCGCTCGTTGGCAGTATCGACAATGGCGTCGTAGGCATGCGGCGCCTTGACGATCAGCGTCTCGCAAGGAACCCCCGCCTCATCCGCGGCTTCCTGTACATATGCGAGGAAGGCTTCAGCGCGCGCGCGATCGCGCTCCTCAAGACCGGCATCAAGATCCGTGGGCACTATGCCTTCCGGACCCATCAGCATCTGATAATCCTGCATGACGTGGATGCCGGTGACCTTGGCGCCACACAACTTGGCCAGTTCGATTCCGCGCGCAACGGCCCGCTCGGAATGATCCGATCCGTCCGTGGGCATAAGAATGTGTTTGAACATGAATCCTCCTTTTTGGGTTAAAACCGCACGGAACGCTGCCGTGCCGAAGTATGTTCACCCAGATCGGGGCAGGAGTCCAACATGCGCTAATCGGTTCTGCTTCCTGCACCGCAAAAACCACCGAATGATCGTCCTATTTTAATAATAATTGTTTTAAAACAAGTAGTTAAAACTTTCGTGCCGTCGGCTATTTTTTCTGCTTGCCCTGTAGCGGACGGTAACTGGTCTCGGGTCTGAGACCGGAGCGCCGCGCCTTCTCGCTGATACGCCCGTTTTCCAGATACTGCCCGGTCGCCGCGCGCCGTGCACCCTCATCCCATTCAGGCAGCCAGTCGCCCTCCGGGGACCCGAACCATGGCGACTGGGGACGCAGTTTGGGCAGGCCGATCTCCTCCCAAATCTTGCGCGCGCCTTCCATGTATTCGCGCTTTGGCAGCGCAAACGGCGGCAACACTTCCTTGGCTGTCGCGTCAATTAGCAACGTCGCATCCTCCAGATCGGTCTCATGTTCACGCTCCGGTCCGTGACCGCCGCTACGATGCCTCAGCACCTGCAGATCCTCAGCGGGATTCATGCGAAAAGCTAGCGCCCAGAATAGCGCGTCTGAATTCTCGGGATCAATGTCTTCGTTTACAGCAATGCCGATCTTGCCGCAGTCCGCCTTGAAAGCACTCATACCGTACAGTGCACGCCAGACCTCACTGCGCAATGTACCATGCTCAACGGTGACGATCGTCATACGCCGCAAGGCGGTCATCCGTTCGTGCAATGTCACGCGCTTGACACCCTTGATGCCCAGCGTATTCCGCAGATGGGACAGGAACATCGGCTCGAACGACACACGCTTGATCGCGCTTGACTCGCTGGGCGTAACCTGGCTCAGGTAAGAAGCTACGATCGCATCCTTGCGGTACGTGATCGCAGTGACCCGCATCGGCATGTTGAACTGTTCGAGCGCGACATGACCATGCGATTCGCCGAACGGGCCCTCGGGTTCGACGAATTCGGTATCGATCAGACCCTCGATGACAATCTCGGCTTCAGCCGGCACCAGCAGGTCCACGGTCTTCGCGCGCACCAAGCTGATTGGGGCGCCGGCAACGCCGCCGGCAACGCCAACCTCGTCGAGATCGATTGGCAGTTTCATCGGCGCAACGAAGGCTACGCAGGGCGGCGCACCGAGTACGATCGCGATCGGCATGATCTTGTCGCCACGCTTCTGGTGTTTCTGGTAATGACGGTAGCCGCCGGCGCCGCCAACGCGGGTCGCCATGCGCACGACCATACGGTCTGGCGCCTTCAACCCCGCACGATAAGTACCGTGGTTTTGGATGCCGGTTTCCGGATCCTTGGTAATCACATTGGTCGCGGTCAGAGTTGGCGCTCCGTCAAATCCCGGGGTCGAAACCGGGATCGGCAGCGCATCAAGGCCGTTGCCTTCCCCCTTCAGCGCCTCCCCGGTGATCACCACGTCCTGGCAGGCACCCGTATCAACCACCTTCGGCGGCACCGGATTCGCGATGGCGTGATCCCAGCGCTGCTGAACTTCATCTAGCGGCGCGCCCATGCCGACGCCGTAAATTTCACGATTGCCGGCGAACGCACCGACGACGACCGGAAACTTGTACTTCCTGCCCTGCGCATTGACGACGTTGGTGAACAGAAACGCCTTACGCTCATGCTCCTCGATGCCGCCTACGTACTGCCAGCGCACCAGCGGATGCATCTCGGCATCCTTGTCAATCGGACGATCGATTTCCACCAGCAAACCGCGCTCACGCAGTGCATTGAGATGATCGCGCAAATCGGCGTAACCACGGTCTGCTTTCTTCATGCGACAGAGTCCTCCTCTTTCAACCTTTGCGTATTGCGACCCAGGGCGAAGTCTTGCCGCTCGTGGTCACGGTACCCTTGATCCTGTTACCGCTGACTTTACCCTCATATTTGGAGTTGCCGGCAGTAAAACTGATCGCATCAGCCCTTAAGCGCCCTTTGAGCACTGGCGAGGGCCTGCCGCTGGCGGTCAAGGTCCCGTATACCATTTGATACTGCTGGGCAAATTTGATTGTGTCCTTGCCGGATGCCCAGACGCCTCCGACCTTTGCCGGAACGATCCACAGGTAGGCAGTACAGTAACTGGTGCAATCATCCTTCGCGTTTGCGCTTTCGTCGGATTCCCAATCACCCATCGTGAACGAATTCGAAACGATGCGGGTACCGGGTTTCATGTCGAGTATCTTCGGACGCAGTTTGACGTTCAGTTCCGGCAACAGGAATAGCGTGATCACCGTTGCTTTTGAAAAATCAGTCTCGAAGATGTCGCCATGGATGAACGTGGCCTTTCCGGCAACCCCGGCTTTTTCGGCATTGCGCCGGGACAGCTGGACCATATCCGGGTTGTACTCGACGCCAAATGCTGTAG
>JAYOED010000020.1:7143-39276 GCA_038106575.1 Burkholderiales bacterium | reverse complement strand
ACGTTGGTGCGTCCCGGCGCGCTCGGCGTGGAGAGCGGAAAAACTCCGCTGGCCCGGCGCTCCAAATCCTCCAGGGTCAGCATTCCCTTTTCCACGCAGAGCGTGGCAAGGCTAGTGAGCGTGCGCTCGTAGTAGCTCGCCGAAAGATAATGCCGCGGCTCCATTCGCTCGATCGCGTGGCGGTACTCGTCCATGTTGTAGATGCCGAGCTTGACCGCGAGCGAGTGCAGCGCGTTGACGCGCACTTCCCATGGCGCATGAAAAGTCGGCGCGTTGGGCGTATGTCTGACTTTACCGAACCCCTGCTTGCCGCCCAAGTCATGCATGCCATCCATGTTCCCGATCCCTTTTTATAAGCGCGCGACGCCGATCATCGAATCCTTCGTGACGATCCCAGCAAGTTTTTCTTCAGACCAGCCGGTGGTTTGCGGTGGCTGTACCGGCAGCACCATGTAGCGCGTGTCGGCGGTCGTGTCCCAGACACGGATATCGACTTCCGGCGGCAGGTCAAGCCCCATCTCTTTCAGCACCGTACGCGACTGTCTTACGACACGCGAGCGATATTCGAAATCCTTGTACCAGTCCGGCGGCAGGCCGATGATTGAGAATGCCGTGCACGAGCATAGCGTGCAGCAGATGACATTCTGCACCGTCGCCGTATTTTCGAGCACGACGAGATGGCGATGATGAGGTGGCATCGAGAGCCCCAACTCCCCAACAGCTTCCCGCCCGTTGGCAAGCAAGCGCTTACGAAACCCAGGATCGGTCCAGGCCCTGGCCACGACGCGTGCGCCGTTTTGCGGAATCCATTCCTCAGCGACGACGTTCTTGAAGTCATCGACAAATTTGGCTGGCGCCATGCCGTACTCTTCGAACGCGGACTCGACGGCCGCCAGACGTTGCTCAACAGAAGCGACGTTCTCGTTCACGGGATTGGACATGGATTCACTCCCCAGTGGCCTGACCGGTTTTTTGTGCCAGGTTCATTGACGCACTTTACTGCATAACTGCTGCTATTCCAACGGCGGCTTATCGTCTACCCAGAGACTGCCTTTGGCAGCCACAAACAAAAACCCGCCGGAGCGGGGTGTTTATGAAACTGGCATAGAAAAAGCCAGTCAGGTCACGTTGATCTGAGCAAAAAGAAGCCGTACGCAGGCTATTTTAGGCGAGTGTCCAGTCCTGCCTCTGCAATCTCGGCCGCGCGTAGCAGCGCCCTCGCCTTGCTCTGGGTTTCCTGCCATTCCGCTGCCGGCTGCGAATCCGCAACAACTCCACCGCCTGCCTGCACGTGGAGACGACCATCCTTGATGACAGCCGTGCGCAGCGCGATCGCCACATCCATGTTGCCGTGGAAGCCGAGGTAACCCACGGCGCCGGCATAAACGCAGCGCTTGACTGGTTCGAGTTCATCGATGATTTCCATCGCGCGCACTTTTGGCGCGCCAGATACGGTGCCCGCCGGGAACGTCGCCCGCAGCACATCAATGGCGGTCAAACCCGGTTTGAGTTTGGCTTCGACATTGGAAACGATGTGCATCACGTGCGAATATCGCTCGATCACCATCTGCTCGGTCACCTTGACGCTGCCGGTCTGGGCAACGCGGCCCGCATCATTGCGCCCCAGATCAACGAGCATGATGTGCTCGGCACGCTCCTTGGCATCAGCCCGCAGTTCGGTAGCGAGCGCTGCAGCTTCCCCAAGGGTCGCGCCGCGGCGGCGCGTACCGGCAATCGGACGTACGGTCACGGTATCGCCTTCAAGACGTGCCAGGATTTCAGGCGAAGCGCCGACGACATGAAAATCGTCGAGATTGAAAAAGAACATATACGGCGACGGATTCAGTGCGCGCAAAGCTCGATACAACGACAGCGGGGTGGCATGAAAGGGCTTGCTCATGCGCTGCGAGGGCACCACCTGCATAATGTCGCCTTCGTAGATGTACTTTTTCGCCCGCTCAACCGCCCGGTGATATACCGCTTCGCCGAACCCAGAAACCGCGGCCTCGGACTTAACCTGAGAACTTTGTGGCAATGTTACCGGCGCCCGCAGTTTTGTCAGCAATTCAGCCAGACGTTGGCGCGCAGCTGCGTATGCGCCAGGTTGGCCCGGCTTGGCGTACACCACCAGTGACAGCTTGCCGGAGAGGTTATCGACTATGGCAATCTCTTCGGACACCAGCAACAGGATATCCGGGGTGTTGAGTTCATCGCGCTTGTCGGCTTTGGCCAGGCGCTTTTCGATGTAACGCACGGTGTCGTAGCCGAAATAACCAACGAGCCCACCGCAAAACCGCGGCAGTCGTGGATCGGTCGCCACCTTGAAACGTTGCAAGTACCGGTCGACGAAGTCGAGCGGATCCTCGGTTTCCTCGCACAGCGTTTCTCGGCCCTCGCAAAGCTCGCGGCACGTATGGCCGTGTACTTCGATACGGGTATTCGCCGCCAGCCCGATGAACGAATAGCGGCCAAAGCGTTCGCCACCGACTACGGATTCGAGCAGATAGGTATGCGGCTGGTGCGCAAGCTTGAGGTAGATCGACAGCGGCGTGTCGAGATCGGCAAAGGTTTCGAGCACCACCGGCGCACGGTTATAACCGGCGGCGGCGAGTCGATTGAATTCAGCTTCATTCATGTCCTACTCCACGAAAAAAAACAGCAACCTGTACGGCACAAACGGCAACGCGAATCAGCGACGCCAATCGCAACGCAAGCACAGGGTGCCAGGAATGGTTGCAGCCTTCGTGGAAAGCGACAAAATTAAACCTTTTTAATCAATAGGATACAATCGGAAAGCGCATTTACTATAGCATCAACTTCCAGATTCTGCACGGACAAACCCTCGTTGTATCCGTAGGGCACGCTGAACACCGGGCAGCCTGCGGCACGCGCTGCCTGCACGTCATTTACCGAATCGCCCACCATCAGCATTTCTACAGGCGCCGATCCGAACTGGGTGCACGCAAGCAGCAGTTGATCCGGATCCGGTTTTTTGCGCGGAAGAGTGTCCCCCGATACGATCAGGGCGAAATAAGGCCCGAGCCCCATGCGCTCCAGCAGCGGTAAGGTAAACGCTTCGGCCTTGTTGGTCACGCAGGCCAGCGGGAAACCCGCCAACTTCAGCAATTCTAGGCCTTCGCGCACCCCGGGATAGATCGTCGTGTGGCGGCCGTTGATGTTCGTATAAATGCGCTCGAACACCGGCAACGCCCTTTCCATCTCGCTGGCATCCGCAAAGCCGTTGATGTCCCGCGTCAGGGCACGCTCGACCAGACGTGCAATGCCCTTGCCGACATAGGAACGCACTGTTTCAAGCGGCAGCGCTGCCCGGCCCAATGCTTCCAGCATTAGATTCACTGCTGCAGCCAAATCGGGGATGGTATCGAGCAGGGTGCCGTCCAGATCGATCATTATGGCGCGTACGGGAATGGGGAATGTGCGTTTCATCACGATGCTACGTAATCAGCGAAGCCGAAATGAAAGCACGTCCGCTAGGGTTTTTCAGGATTTGGCGAGCGCAGCACGCATCGCCGCGATGGTGGCCTTATAATCCTTGGTGCCGAATATCGCCGATCCAGCGACAAAGGTATCTGCGCCGGCACGGGCAATGTCAGCGATGTTGTCGGTCTTGACGCCGCCGTCGACCTCCAGCCAGATATCGCGGCCGCAGCAGTCGATGCGCTTACGCGCTTCTGCAAGCTTTGCCAGCGCTTTCGGAATGAAGGCCTGTCCGCCAAAACCGGGATTCACCGACATGATCAACACCAGATCGAGTTTGTCGATGACGTGATCGAGATAATCCAGCGGCGTCGCAGGATTAAACACCAGGCCGGCCTTACATCCGTGCTCCTTGATCAGACCAATGGTGCGATCGACATGCTCCGAACCTTCGGGATGAAAGGAAATGATGTTGGCACCGGCCTTGGCAAAGTCCGGAACGATGCGATCCACCGGTTTGACCATCAGGTGCACGTCGATCGGCACCTTAACCAGCGGTCGGATCGCCTGGCAGACCAGCGGTCCGACGGTCAGGTTAGGGACGTAATGATTATCCATCACGTCGAAATGGATCAGGTCGGCGCCGGCGGCCACAACGGCCTGAACCTCCTCACCCAGACAGGCGAAGTCGGCGGAAAGGATGCTTGGAGCGACACGATAGTTCATGGCGTTATCCGGAAACTGGTTCCTAGATTGTACCCGTTCTGCGGCGTTTACCCTTACCTCTTTCGCCTACAAATCCCTGCTTTCGCGATATTTTCCCACCTCAACTATCGCGACCCCGCCGCGAATGCGAGAATACGGCCATGCCTGAACGCAAATATCAGTTTACTGTTACGCCGCGCGCGAAGTTCATCGCAGAACATTCGGATGCGGAGGCCGAGCGTTACGCCTTTGCCTACACCATCACCATCACCAACACCGGAGATGTTCCAGCGCAGCTGATCAACCGGCACTGGATCATTACCGACGCCAACAATCTGGTGCAGGAGGTCAAGGGTCAGGGTGTCGTCGGTGCACAGCCGAATCTGAAGCCGGGGGAAAGTTTCGAATACACCAGCGGCTCGATACTGGCCACACCCGTTGGGACCATGCGCGGCACCTACCAGGTCGTGGCGGAGGACGGCACGCGTTTCAATGCCCCAATTCCCGAATTCACCCTCTCTGCACCACGCGTGCTGCACTAAAAATCCGCACGATCCGTGATGGCATGACGCTGCGCAGCAGTTACACGTTGATCGCCCCTTTTTATGACTGGGTGATCCAGCCGGTCATCGCGGCAGCCCGCCAAAAAAGTCTTGCGCGTCTACCCCGTGACGGTAATGCCCGCATCCTGATCAACGGCATCGGTACCGGACTCGATCTCCCGCTGCTCCCGGTCGTGCATCGCTACACCGCACTCGATGTGACGCGTGCCATGCTGGTGCGTGCGCTGCCGCGTCGCGGCTCTTTGGATCTGCAATGGGTTCTGGGCGACAGCCAGCGGCTACCTTTTCGTCCCGCCGCATTCGACCATGCGCTGCTGCACCTTATACTGGCCATAGTTCCCGATACCCGCGCCGCACTGCAGGAGGCGGCACGCGTTGTAAAACCCGGCGGGCGCCTGTTCGTGCTGGACAAATTCCTACGTTGTGGCGAACAAGCCTTTCTGCGTCGCATGATCAATCCGCTGGCACGGCGGATTGTCACGCGCACCGACGTCGTGCTTGAGGATGCGCTGGCCGGGGTGAATGATCTGCGGATTATCCATGACGAACCCGCGCTGGCCGGCGGCTGGTTCAGAATCGTTACTCTGGAAAAAACATCCCCTCAGGATTTGTCGGACTCGTCGGCGTCCTCATTGTTCCGGCGCGGCCAGGTCCACCAGACAATCCCGACCAGCAATGCGACTGCAACCGCCGCCTCCAGCAACAACCACATCAATCCGCTCATTGCGTTCGACCCTATTAAGCCACTGACAGATGAAACAATCTCACTTTAGCAAATTACTGCTGGGGACAGCGCTTGCCGTGGCCTTGATCCTCGGCGCATGCCGGTCCGCACCTGAAAATTCCCAGGTAACTGCGCCGACTCCGGTGCGGCCTTCTGCACCCGAAACGTCGCTGCTTACAACTGTCCCGTACCCCGGCGCACACCTGCGCCGCGCAACATGGGCCGATCTTCCCGGTTGGCGTGACGACGATGTCGCTGCTGCCTGGAACGCACTAATCGCAAGTTGCGGGGCACTCCGTCTTCAAACGGCCTGGCATGCGACATGCAATGAAGCTCAAACTTTCCGGAATCTGAATGACTCCGCGGTGCGCAGCTTTTTCGAAACGCATTTTTCCCCATACCAATTGTTGCGGGTTGGCGGCGCCACCGATGGGCTGGCTACCGGTTACTACGAACCGCTGCTGCGCGGTAGCCGGGCGCCAACGACACGGTATCGATATCCGATTTATGGCGTCCCCGATGATCTGGTCAGCATTGATCTGCCTGCTTTCGGCATCGAAGCCAAGGGCTCGGGAATGCGGGGGCGAATTGAAGACCGGCGTGTCCTGCCCTATTACGATCGGGCCCAGATTGAATCCGCCGCACTGCCGTTGCGCGGCAAGGAAATCGCCTGGGTCGATGACCCTGTCGAGCTGTTCTTTCTGCAGGTGCAGGGATCTGGGCGCATTGAACTGGAGGGCGGTGGCGTCATGCGCGTGGGTTTTGCCGACCATAACGGACATCCCTACCGGTCGATCGGTCGCCTGCTGATCGATCGCGGCGAGCTGACGCTGGACCGCGCGTCGATGCAGGGCATCAAGGCATGGGCGCGCCGTAATCCGGCCAAATTGAGGAAAGTCCTCAATCACAACCCTCGTTACATTTTTTTCAGGGAACTGTCTGCAGAACTCAGCGGCCCGCTGGGCGCGCTCGGGGTGCCACTGACGGCGCAGCGCTCCATCGCCGTCGATCCACGTTTTATTCCGCTGGGAGCTCCGGTGTTCCTCGCAACCACCTGGCCGCTCAGCGACAGGCCGCTGAATCGGTTGATGCTGGCACAGGATACCGGTTCCGCAATCCGTGGCGCCGTGCGAGCCGATTTTTTCTGGGGTTATGGTGATGCCGCCGGCCACGAAGCGGGTCGCATGAAACAGGCGCTGCGCATGTGGCTGTTGTTGCCACACGGATTCCCGATAACGGCACCATAACCCGTTTGGGGTGTCCAACCCCGGTAAGGTTCAACGGACTCATAATCCGTTTTATCGTGACCTGACTGGCTTTTTCTGTGCCAGGTTGAATGTTGTATTTTTCAACTTAGAAGAAGGCCAGAGCCAGCCCTAAGCGCTGTCTATGGTCCCACAGTGCCAAGGCATCGCTTCGCAACACCAGCAATGCCCTGTCGCGCCGGCGAACTGCCGATCACCTAATCTCGGCCAGCGCCTGCTCCAGTTTCTCTGCCGGAAGATAGCCTCCAACCTGGTCACCGTTACTCAGATAAACCGCGGGAGTGCCGCGCACGCCGAAACGCTTGGCAAGCTCCTGGTTGTCTTCCAGCGGCGTGGCGCAGGTCCTAACGGCATTTGCGGGCAATGCGGCTTTATTCATCAGGTCATCCCATGCCTTGGCGCGATCCGGCGCACACCATACGGCTTTCGATTTTTCTAGGGAATCCGGCGAAAGTATCGGCAGCAAAAATGTGTAAACCGTGATGTTCGTAATCTTGTTGAGTTCCTTCTGCAACTCCTTGCAATACCCGCAGTTCGGATCCTCAAACGTGTAAACGACGCGCTTGCCACTGCCCCGTACGCGCTTGATCGCATTAGGTTGGGCTTTTGTCAAAGCACCCGAAGCAATCTGGCTGCGGCGCTCACGCGTCATGTTGCGTTCCTTTGCGCCGCGGAGGTCGAACAGATTACCACTGAGAAGATGACTCAACCGGTCGTCGGTATAGACAATCTGTCCGTCGAATACCACCTCATACATGCCCGGAAAGGGCATACGTGCAACGCTGTCGATCGTCGCGCCGGGAAATCTAGCCTGAAAAGCCTTGCGCAAGGAAGACTCGTCCGCACGCACCGGCATTGCAACGGAGAGAACAACCAACAACAGGAGGGCTTTGATGTACGCTGACATGGTGCTTCCCCAGGCCATAGCCAATGATTTTTGAAAAATGCGGAGTCTAGCCCGCCGCGTGATGAATCAGGAGCTTTTTCAACGGCGCCAACTGATTGACCGCGGACAGCCCAAAATTCCGGGCTGCCGATACCCAGACCGAAGAATTGCCGAAAAGTTTCTGCAGCGAGTCCGTGCTGAACTTGATCGCCGCGATATCCTCCCGCCGCGCCCGCTCGTAGCTACGCAACAAGGCCCAATCGCCGCAGTCCTGCCGCGGCAGGCGTTCGCCCAGCACCATCGCCAGTTGACGGACATCGCGCATTCCCAGATTAACGCCCTGGCCTGCCAGGGGGTGCACACTGTGCGCGGCATCCCCGGCCAGCGCAACGCGCGGTGCGATAAGGCGGGTCACTTGCGTCAGGCGCAGGGGAAATCCGGCTGCAGGCGAAATGCCGCGCAGGTTACCCAATGCCCGCCGGCTGGCATCCGTCACCATTTCAGCCAGCGCCCCTGCATCCATCGCAAGCAATGCTTCTGCTTTATCAACCGGGGTTGCCCATACCATCGAGGTGTGATTACCCGGTAGAGGCAGCAATGCCAGCACGCCATCGGGACGAAACCACTGGAACGCGAGGCCACGGTGCGGCTGCTCCGTCTCGAAATTGGCAACCACACCGAGTTGCCGGTATTCGTTGGTGCGCGACGCGATCTCCGCAGCCTGTCGTACCCAGCTGTCACCACCGTCGGCTCCTACCACCAGCTTGGCTTCAAGCACGGTTTCATCAGCCAGCGTCACCCGCGCGCGCGCCTCGGAAACTGTCATTTCGGTGGCCCTTGCAGGTGAAAAAAAATGCACTTTCTCAATACCGGACATGGCTTGCAGCATGGCGCGCTGCAATGCGCCAGCCTCGACTATGAACGCCAGTTCACGCAGCCCCGCGTCATAGGCATTCAAGTTCAGTTGCCCGGCGGGTGCATCACCATAAATTTCCATGGCTTCGACGCGCTGCACCCGCTTCATGTCGAGCCGCTGCCAAACATTCAGCTGTTCCAGAAACGCGGCATTGCCGGGACTGATCGCGTATATGCGGGTATCCCAAGCGTCAATGTCAGTGGATGTTTGCAGCTCTAGCGGTTCAGCCAGCGCGACGTCAAGGCCAACGGCGCTCAGCGCCAGGGCCAGACTAGAACCAACAAGGCCACCGCCGATAATGGCTACGTCATGAACGGTTGTCTTGCCCACGCTCATCCGGAAAACACCCCATTGACTTGCAAGATCCTCAAAAGGCCTCCACCAAAGCTTCTTTTTGCGCTGCCATCACCCTCGAAAACGAGGGCCACTCGATATTTGTACATCGTGGTGGAAAAACTCGCGCACGCAGCCTTGGAAATCAACTTAACCTGATGATTATTTTATATAATATTAAATGTTGCGGTGCTCAGTCAGCTTGACAAGCCTACCCTCGCTCATTAGACTGCGCCGCCTTCCTTGGCGAGTTAGCTCAGTGGTTAGAGCAGTGGAATCATAATCCATTGGTCCGGGGTTCAAATCCCTGACTCGCCACCATCCCATTCTGCGGCGCGGTACCTTAATTTGCCGGGTACCGCCTGCCGTGTTATCGTGTAATTATGCGTAAGTTTATGCTTTTATTGACTTTTTTGGTTTTTGCTGCGCCAGCATGGGCGGAGCATATTTTGCCTGCGGATGCCAAACGCGCACAAACCGGTCAGACGCTGGCGTTACCAACGATCCAGCTCGACAGCGCAACCCTGGGCCTCGCGCCCGGTGGAACCATCCACGACATCAACAACCGCAGCGTGACCCACGTGCAACTGCCTGCAGATGCGAATGTTCTCTACACCGTCGACCGCAACGGCAACGTCACCCGCATCATCGTACTCACGCCGCAGGGGCAGGCCCGGCTCGACAGCACTAAGTAATCCGTGGGCAAGGTTTACATCAGAACCTTCGGTTGCCAGATGAACGAGTATGACTCGGACAAGATGGCTGACGTGCTGCAGCAGCACAGCGGACTGACCACGACCGATGATCCCTCCGAAGCCGACGTCATCCTGTTCAATACCTGTTCGGTCCGCGAAAAAGCCCAGGAAAAGGTTTTTCACGACCTCGGCCGGGTAAAACATTTGAAGCAGGCGAAACCCGGATTGATCATCGGGGTCGGCGGTTGTGTTGCCAGTCAGGAAGGCGCCGCCATCGCCAAACGCGCTTCCTGCGTCGATGTAGTCTTTGGCCCGCAGACGCTGCATCGGTTGCCGGAACTGATCGCCGCACGCCGGGCATCCGGTAAAACCCAGATTGATATCTCGTTTCCGGAGGTAGAGAAGTTTGATCGTCTGCCGCCTGCCCGAGTTGAAGGTGCCTCCGCTTTCGTATCCATCATGGAAGGCTGCAGCAAGTACTGTTCATTCTGTGTGGTGCCCTACACCCGCGGAGAAGAGGTATCGCGACCGCTGGATGACATCCTGACTGAGGTTGCGGAACTGGCCATGCAGGGCGTTCGCGAAGTGACGCTGCTTGGACAGAACGTCAATGCCTGGCGCGAACCAGTAGGCCGCGAGCCTGCCGATTTTGCGCTGTTGCTCGAGTACGTGGCGGAGATTCCCGGGATCGAGCGCATCCGCTACACCACCTCGCATCCCAAAGAGTTCACGCCGCATCTGATCGAAGCCTACGCGCGGATACCAAAACTGGTCAGCCACTTGCACCTGCCGGTGCAATCAGGATCCGACCGCGTCCTGGCGGCCATGAAGCGCGGCTACACTGCACTCGAATACAAGTCCATCGTTCGCAAGCTGCGCGCTACGCGCCCGGATATCTGCATTTCCTCCGACTTCATCGTCGGCTTCCCGGGCGAAACCGCACATGATTTCGAATCAACGATGCGGCTGATCGACGAAACCGGTTTCGATTCCAGTTTCAGTTTCGTCTACAGCCGCCGCCCCGGCACGCCCGCTGCAGACCTAGCCGATGACACGCCGCAGGCAGTCAAACTTGAGCGGCTGCAGCGGCTGCAGTCGCGTATCGATGAACAAGCCCGGGACATCAGCAAAAACATGATCGGCATCCGTCAGCGCGTGCTGATTGATGGCACCTCCCGCCGCAACGCCAAAGAACTGGCCGCGCGCACCGATAACAATCGCGTGGTCAATTTTCCCGGGCCTATTAATCTCGTCGGCACCTTTGCCGACGTAACCATCACCGCAGTACAAGCTCACTCACTGCGCGGTGAACTGGTTCCCGCTGACAACGAAGCCCTCACCCATTGAAGCCCATCGAGATCACGTTTTCCCCGGTAGACAATCTCCGGCTTGCCAATCTATGCGGGGTGCTCGATGAAAACCTGCGCCAGATCGAGACTGCGCTAGATGTCGGCATTTCCCGGCGCGGCGAGCATTTTGCGTTGACCGGCTCTCCCGAGCGTGCGCGCATCGCAGCCCGTGTGTTGCAGGATTTCTACGAAAAGGCCGGCAACGACCTGAGTCTGGAATCCGTTCAGCTGGCGCTGATCGAAGCCGGCCACAGGAAACCGGTACGGCCGGAAACTCCCGCACCTGCGCTGATCACCCGCAAGCAGGATCTGCACGGCCGTACCCCGCGCCAGAACGAATACCTGCTAAACATCCAGAAACATGACATCACCTTCAGCATCGGCCCGGCTGGCACCGGAAAAACCTACCTTGCCGTCGCCTGTGCCGTCGACGCCCTCGAGCGCGACGCGGTCCAGCGTATTATCCTAGTGCGACCCGCCGTAGAGGCCGGCGAGCGTCTGGGATTCCTGCCCGGCGACATGGCACAGAAGGTTGATCCTTACCTGCGTCCTTTGTACGACGCGCTCTATGACCTGATGGGTTACGATAAGGTCGCTAAGATGTTCGAGCGTCACGCCATCGAGATTGCGCCTCTCGCGTTCATGCGCGGGCGCACGCTCAACCACGCGTTCATCATCCTCGATGAAGCGCAGAACTCCACGCGCGAGCAGATGAAAATGTTTCTGACCCGCATCGGGTTCGGTAGCAAGGCGGTGATTACCGGAGATGTCACCCAGGTTGACCTGCCCAAGGGCATGATCAGTGGTCTGGTCGAGGCCCAGGCCGTGCTGAAAAAAGTGCGTGGTATCGCTTTCACCCACTTTAGTGCGGAAGACGTGGTGCGGCATCCGCTGGTGCAGCGCATCGTCAATGCCTACGACCGCCACGGCAAGCGTGTGGAACAGCAGGGAAAACCCCGATGAGCACCACGGGCAAACGCACTCGTGCACGACGTGTCGATGTGCAGACCGCGACTACTGCGCGCAACCTGCCCTCCGCATCGCGCATCCGCCAATGGGCACGGGCCGCACTGGCAGCAGAAGCCCGTGTCACCATCCGCATTGTCGGCCGCGCCGAGGGCCGAAAGCTCAACCGCTGCTACCGGCGCAAGGACTACGCCACCAACGTGCTGACTTTCGTGTTTCATGATTCGCCACCGCTAGTCGGGGATCTTGTGCTGTGCGCACCCGTGATCACCCGCGAAGCCCGTTCGCAACGCAAGACCGTGGCCGCACATTACGCGCACATGGTAGTTCACGGGCTGCTGCATTTGCAGGGATATGATCACGAGACCAAAAAGGACGCGGCAGTGATGGAGCGGCGCGAACGTACCCTGCTGGCCCGCCTCGGGTATCCTAACCCCTATCGCCTTGTCCCGGCGCACAACGCATAACGAATACGCATCCCATGGACGAACAACAAAAACCTTCCCTGCTTGAACGGCTCTCCACGCTGCTGCTGCGCGAACCTGAAGATAGGGAACAATTGATCTCCCTGTTGCGCTCCGCGCATGACCACAATCTGCTGGACGCCGACGGTTTGGCGATGATCGAGGGCGTGCTGCAGGTTTCCGAAATGCAGGCGCGCGACATCATGGTGCCGCGCGCCCAAATGGACGTCATCGACGTTGCCGAGTCACCCGACCGCTTCATCCCGCTAGTCATCGAAACCGCGCACTCGCGCTTTCCGGTGATCGGCGACGGCAAGGACGACGTGATCGGCATCCTGCTCGCCAAGGATCTGCTGCGTTATTACGCCGGCGAAGAGGAATTCGACGTGCGCGACATGCTGCGCCCGGCGGTTTTTATTCCGGAATCGAAGCCGCTCAACGTCCTGCTCAAGGAGTTTCGCAAAAACCGCAACCATATCGCCATTGTTGTTGACGAGTACGGCGGCGTCTCCGGGCTGATCACTATTGAGGATGTGCTCGAACAGATCGTCGGCGACATCGAGGATGAATACGACTTCGACGAAGCCGAAGACAATATCGTCCAGGAAAAACGCGGCCTCTATCGGGTCAAATCGCTGACCGAGATCGCCGATTTCAATGCGGCTTTCGGAACCAGCTTCAGCGATGAGGAATTTGACACCATCGGCGGTCTGGTCATGCAGCGTTTCGGCCGCGTTCCCAAGCGCGGCGAGCAACTGGTCATCGATGCGCTCAATTTCCGCGTGCTCCGCGCAGACAGCCGCCGTATCTATCTACTGCAGGTGTCGAAAAAACTCGACAAGCCGGCGGCATAGCGCGGGACGCTGTTTTCATTGATAGCCTGAGCGCGCACCGATGCCAGTATCACGCCTGATTCTGCCACTGGCGGCCGCGGCACTCGGCGCAGCATCGGTTGCCTGCTATGCGCCTCTGGCGCTGTTTTATCTGGAGCCAATCGTGTTCGCGGGACTCTTCCTGCTTTGGCAACGCGCATCCTCTACCCGCCAAGCAGCGCTCCTTGGCTTTGCTTTTGGCCTTGGCTGGTTCGGCGCCGGCGTGTCCTGGGTGTACATCAGCTTAAACAACTTCGGCGCCATGCCTGCTCCGCTTGCCGCTGCAGTCACGTTACTGTTCTGCGCTTACCTGGCATCGTATCCTGCCCTCACCGGTTACCTGAGTCGGCGCTTTGCGATCGCCCCTGCCCTGAACTGGATACTTTTCGTGCCGGCAATATGCACTTTGCTCGAATGGCTGCGCGGCTGGCTGTTCACCGGATTTCCCTGGCTCAATCCCGGTTATTCGCAGGCACCTGCAAGCCCCCTGGCCGGATACGCCCCGTTATTTGGACTGCACGGCGTGACGCTGCTGCTACTCGTCACGGCGGGTGGTTTGTCGTTGATCCGGATCGATGCGCTGCGCCTCCGATGGTCACCGTTGCTGCCCTGGCTGTCTGTCCTCACCGCGCTGTGGATCGGCGGCTCCCTGCTGAAAACTATACCCTGGACAGAGCCCACCGGCACTCGCCTGTCCGTCAGCCTGCTCCAAGGCAACATAGCCCAGGACCTGAAGTGGCGAGAGGACCTGCTGCGCAAGACTCTGGCCGACTACGAATCGCTGGTCACCGCTACGACCGGTAAGCTGGTCATCTTGCCGGAAACCGCCTTGCCGATTTTTCTGCGTGACGTGCCTGCCGGCTACCTGGAAACGCTGGCCGTGCACATGAGGCGTAATGGCGGCGATGTGCTGGTCGGGGTTCCGGAACAGCTGCCGGGCGGGGATTACTACAACAGCGTGATTTCACTCGGAACGGCCCCAACCCAGACCTACCGCAAGAGTCATCTAGTGCCCTTCGGAGAGTTCATTCCCCTGCGCTCGCTGCTCGGGGCCCTAGTATCGGTGCTGGCAATCCCGTTGCAGGATTTTGCGCGAGGCGGTAAAGATCAGCAGCCGCTGCAGGTTGCCGGTGAGCGGGTGGCGGTGAACATCTGTTACGAAGACGCCTTCGGGGAGGAAATCATCCGCCAGCTGCCGCAGGCCACGCTGCTGGTCAACGTCAGCAACGTGGCCTGGTTCGGCCACTCGATCGCGCCTCAACAGCATCTGCAGATCGCGCAGATGCGGGCGCTGGAAACCGGGCGCACCATGCTGCGCGCCACCAATACCGGAATGACCGCGGTCATCAATCCGTCTGGCCACATCGAAGCCTTAGCCCCAGAATTCACGCGTACGACGCTGACGCATACCGTCGCCGGCATGCGTGGCGCTACACCCTACGTGCGCTGGAGGAATGTTCCCGCGCTGGCACTGTGCGGCGTGTTGATCGTTGTCGCTTTTTTGCTGCGCCGTCGCGGACAGAAATAGCCTTTAAAGCGCGGGGAGCCGCTTTGGCGCACCGCGGCAAACCCTGTAAAATTCCTGGCTTATTTGCGCCCCTTTTCGATGCATACTTTCCAGCAGATCATCCTCACGCTGAACCAGTTCTGGGACCGCCAGGGCTGCGCGCTGCTGCAGCCGTACGACATGGAAGTTGGAGCCGGCACCTTCCACACCGCGACCTTCCTGCGCGCGATCGGTCCCGAACCTTGGAAGGCTGCGTTCGTGCAGCCCTCGCGCCGCCCCAAGGACGGCCGTTACGGCGACAACCCCAACAGGCTGCAGCACTACTACCAGTACCAGGTGGTACTTAAACCGTCACCGGCGGAAATCCAGGAACTTTATTTGGATTCGCTGCGCGTACTGGGCATCGATCCCAAGGTCCATGACATCCGTTTTGTCGAAGACGACTGGGAGTCGCCGACGCTGGGTGCCTGGGGTCTGGGCTGGGAATTGTGGTTAGACGGCATGGAAGTCACCCAGTTCACCTACTTCCAGGAAGTCGGCAGCCTGTCGTGCAAACCGGTACTCGGGGAAATTACATACGGCCTCGAACGCCTTGCGATGTACCTGCAGGGCGTCGAATCGGTATTCGACCTGACCTGGACGCCGGGAGTCACCTACCGCGACGTCTACCACCAAAACGAAGTTGAACAATCGCTCTACAACTTTGAACTCTCGAACACTGACATGCTTTTTCGGCATTTTAGTGAATATGAAACAGAAGCTAAGCGCCTGATCGAGGCGCAATGCGTGCTGCCCGGTTACGAAATGGTGATGAAAGCCTCGCACACTTTCAACCTGCTCGATGCACGTGGCGCAATCTCGGTCACCGAGCGCGCCGCCTACATCGGTCGCGTGCGCACACTGGCCCGCTCCGTCGCCCAGGCTTATTATGAATCGCGCAAAAAACTAGGCTTCCCGATGGTGCGTGCATCATGAGTGCGGCGACGCTGCTGGTCGAACTGCTTACCGAGGAACTGCCGCCGAAGTCGCTGTCCAAGCTGTCCGACTCTTTCCGCGCCGCACTCGCTGACGATCTCAGGCAAAGCGGGTTCCTTAGCGCGCAAAGTGTCATCAAATCCTACGCTACCCCAAGACGGCTGGCAGTGCAGGTCACGGCCGTTCTTGCCAAGGCGCCGGATCAGGCTTTGGAAGTGACTGGCCCGTCCGTCAAGGTCGGACTGGACCAGAATGGCCAGCCGACACCAGCACTTGCCGGTTTTGCCAAAAAGAACGGCGTTGCCGTAACCGATCTTGTGCAAATCGAGAGCCCGAAAGGCAAAGTCTTTGCCTGCCGCAAGATCGCGACCGGCGGTATGCTGAAAACCAATCTTGACTTGATGGTCACTGAAGCGCTGCGCAAGCTGCCAGTTGCAAAAGTTATGCGCTGGGGTAGCGAAGAGGCTCAGTTCTTGCGTCCGGTCCACGGCTTGGTAATGTTGCATGGCAAGTCAGTTGTGTCAGGCAGCGTGCTCGGAATCGAATCCTCCTATAAGACCCGCGGCCACCGCTTCATGGGTAAGCCTGAACTCGTCATCAAGGATGCCGATTCCTACGAATCGGTGCTGGAAAAAGACGGCATGGTCATCGCCGATTTCACCAAACGCCGCGACTTGATCGACGGTCAGCTGCAGTCCGAAGCAAAAAAGCACGGGGCCATAATCGGCGATTACCGCGACTTGCTCGACGAGGTCACTGCACTGGTTGAGCACCCGACGGTGTACTCCGGCACCTTCGATCCCAGCTTCCTCGAAGTGCCGCAGGAATGCCTAATCCTGACCATGCGCCAGAACCAGAAGTATTTCCCGCTGTTTGACGCTGCCGGTGAGCTGACCGGCAAATTTCTGATCGTCAGCAACATGCTGGTCGCCGATCCGGCGCACATCATCGGCGGGAACCAGCGCGTGGTGCGTCCGCGTCTGGAAGACGCCCGATTTTTCTATAACCAGGACCGCAAGGAACGCCTGGAAACACGGGTGCCGCAGCTGGGCAAGGTGGTCTACCACAACAAACTGGGCACCCAGCTCGAACGCGTCGAGCGCGTGCAGCTGCTCGCCGGAAAAATCGCACGCATGCTCAACACCGACGCCGCTGAGGCTGAACGCGCCGCCTGGCTTGCCAAGGCCGACCTGGTGACAAGTATGGTAGGTGAATTCCCGGAACTGCAGGGCGTGATGGGTCGCTACTACGCGCTGCACGACGGTGAGCCTGCGGCCGTGGCCGAAGCTATCGCAGCGCACTACCGGCCGCGATTTGCCGGCGACCGGCTGCCGGAAAGCCCGGTAGCCTGCGCGGTAGCACTCGCCGACAAGCTGGAGACCCTAGCCGGTCTGTTTGGCATCGGACAGCTGCCAACCGGAGACCGCGACCCGTTCGCGCTGCGCCGCCATACTCTGGGCGTGATTCGCATCCTCGCTGAACGCGACCTGCCGCTGCAGCTCGACGAATTGATCCGCGACGCGTTTGCAGTTTTCCCGAAAGAACTCAAACTCGCCGCCGCGGGCGCTGATCTCGAAAACTTCGTCTACGACCGCATGCGCGGGTATTTTGCCGACGCTGGCTATTCCACCCAGGAAATCGAGGCCGTGCTGGGCATAAAGCCGGCGGAATTGCGCAAGATCCCTATGCAACTGGCGGCAGTGCGCGCCTTTGCCGAATTGCCGGAAGCCGCCAGCCTAGCCGCTGCCAACAAGCGTATCAAGAATATCCTACAGAAGTCCCCGCCGGCCAAGGGCGACGTATTTTCCGAGCGGCGCCTGAGCGAACCGGAAGAAATCAGCCTGCACAAGGCTTTTATCGCTGCTGACGCGATTTCAGGTACAGCCTTTGCCTCCGGAAAATTCGCCGAATCGCTTACCGCGCTGGCCATACTAAAACCGTCTGTCGATGCGTTTTTTGAAAAGGTCATGGTCAATGTCGAAGACCAAGCCGTGCGCACCAACCGGCTGATGCTGCTGGCGCGCCTGGAAAGCGCCTTCAACCGCGTCGCCGACATCTCCAAGCTTGCCGCATGAAACTGGTTATTCTTGACCGTGACGGCGTGATCAATCACGACAGCACTTCGTACATCAAGAGCCCAGAAGAATGGAAGCCGATCCCGGGCAGCCTGGAAGCTATCGCCCTGCTCAACCAAGCCGGCTACCGCGTCGTCATTGCTACCAACCAGTCGGGTATCGGCCGCGGGCTGTTCGATATGGCGACGCTCAACGCTATTCATAACAAGATGCACCGTGCTCTGGGAGCGGTCGGTGGTCATGTCGACGGCATTTTCTATTGCCCCCATACCCAGGATGCCGCTTGTGGCTGCCGCAAGCCTAAGCCGGGACTGCTTGAGGAAATCTCCCGTCGTTTCGCAACCAACCTTGAAGGCGTCCCGTTCATAGTCGATTCGCTGCGTGACATCGAGGCCGCACTGGCGGTGGGTGCACAACCGCTGCTGGTACTGACCGGCAATGGAAAAAAAACATGCCGGGAAAAAAACCTCCCCGAGCAGACTGCAGTGCATGCGAATCTCGCTGAAACCGTGCAGACCCTGCTCAAATAATGGTATTCATCGCGATCCGCTCTACGCTTTTTGCCGCTTTCTTAACCCTGATCACCCCTGTTTTCGCGGCTCTCGCACTGCTGACCTTTCCTTTTCCGGCCCTGACCCGCTACCGGATCATCACCCAATGGACACGACTGGTAATGTGGGCAGCCGAGGCCATCTGCGGAATACGCTACCGTGTTATCGGCGCCGAACACATCCGGCAAGAGCCCTGCATCATTCTCTCTAAGCACCAGTCGGCCTGGGAAACGCTGGCGTTCCAGCTGATTTTCCCGCCCCAGGTGTGGGTACTGAAAAAAGAGTTGCTGCGGGTGCCGTTTTTCGGCTGGGGCCTCGCCATGCTGTCTCCCATAGCCATCGACCGCAGCCTGCGCCGGAAAGCCCTGCAGCAGCTGGTGGATCAGGGACGGGACCGTCTGGCGACCGGCTTCTTCATCGTCATTTTCCCTGAGGGAACACGCGTCCCGCCCGGCGTGCGCGGCAAATACCGGCCAGGCGGTGCGAGACTCGCTGTGCAGACCGGAACCTCGGTACTTCCAGTGGCACACAATGCCGGTCAATGCTGGCCGCGCAACGCGTTTCTCAAGCGTCCCGGAACCATTACCGTCAGCATCGGTGCACCGATCGATCCCTCCGGTATCGATGCCGACACGCTCGCATCCCGGGTCGAGGACTGGATTGAGTCCGAAATGCCGCGACTGGCAGGATATCCGCTGGTGGATCAACGCACCGCATGAGCGTCGAAAAGGCAGGAAAACTGCTGCCGTTGCACCATACCGGAGGATTGGCCTGCAATACGCTCCTCGTCAGTGATGGTGACTTCATTGATTACACGTTGCGCCGCTCCTGCCGACGGCGCTCGATTTCCCTGCTGATCGACGAACGCGGGCTGTGCGTCATGGCGCCTCAGTATGCGCCGCAATCCGCCATCGACGATGTGCTGAACGGTCAACGGGAATGGATCAAGCGCAAGCTTGGCGACTGGCAGTCCCGCCGCCCTCGGACGGTGATCTGGGGACCAGGAGAACACATTATGTTCCAGGGACATCCGCTGGAACTGGCGGCAGGGGATGTCGCGGCAGTCCGGCATGAAGCGGGGTGCCTCTGCTACGGCCCGTCACACCTTAATCCGGCCGAAATTGAACTCCGCTTGCGCAACTGGCTTCGCGAGCGGGCACTCCCGTATTTTATTGCATGCTGCTCCCGTTTTAGCGGCCAGCTTGGCCTGCCCGCTCCGACAGTGCGCCTGTCCGATGCCCGCAGGCGCTGGGGCAGCTGTCAAGCCGACGGACATATCCGCATGAACTGGCGACTTATCCAGGCGCCGACTTCTTGGATCGAATACGTGGCTGCACACGAGGTTGCCCACCGGGTCGAATTGAACCATTCACTAGCATTCTGGCGCACGGTTGCAGCCCTCTTGCCCGATCATGCCGAGCGACGTCTTGCCCTGCGGCGCGAAATACACCGCTACCTCCTGCTCTAGCGCCGGGGGCCGTGTGGGCGCTGTGCTACACTCTGCGCCACTTTTCGTGCTGAGCGAACGCACTTTCATCAGACGGCCAGGTTCTGTGCGCCCGATACTGTTATTGATGATTCTGACCCTGTCCGTCGCTGGTTGCGGCCACAAAGGCCCGTTATACCTGCCGGGTGAAAAGCCGGTAACCAAGAAACCCGCGCAACTGCCATCGCCCCAGGCCAAATCGCCGCAATCCCCATGAGCGCATTTACCTACCTCAATGGCGAACTTCATGCCGATGAAGTCCCACTGACAGAAATTGCTGCCCGCTATGGCACACCCTGCTACGTCTATTCCCGCACAGCCCTGACGAACGCCTGGCGCGAATTCGATGTCGCGTTTTCCGGCCGCGACCATCTGCTATGTTATGCAGTCAAGGCCAATTCCAACCTGGCGATACTCGACCTGTTCGCCCGGCTCGGCAGCGGCTTCGACATTGTCTCGGGAGGGGAGCTCGCACGGGTCATTGCCGCCGGAGGCGACCCCCGGAAAGTGATTTTCTCGGGTGTCGGCAAAACAGCCGCCGAAATGCGCGAAGCGCTGCAGGCCAACATCTTGTGCTTCAATGTGGAGTCGGCTCCCGAACTGGAAGTACTCAACCGCGTCGCTGGAACAATGGGCGTACGCGCCCCGGTCAGCCTGCGTGTAAATCCGGACGTGGACGCCAAAACCCATCCTTATATCGCCACCGGCCTCAAGGAAAACAAGTTTGGCGTGACCTATGCCGATGCCCTCGAACTGTACCGCAGGGCCTGGTCATTGCCGCATCTGCAGATCACCGGGGTCGATTGCCATATCGGATCCCAGCTCACCGAGATTTCTCCCTTTATTGCCGCGCTGGAACGGGTACTTGCTCTGATCGACTCGCTGTCCCGCGAGGGCATGACAATCAACCACATCGACATCGGCGGCGGACTCGGCATCCGCTACCGAGACGAGACGCCTCCGCCGGTGACAGAGTATGCACAAGCCCTGATGCAGGCACTTCAGCAAAGGCCACAGAAATTGCTGCTGGAGCCCGGACGGCTGCTCACCGGTAACGCCGGCGTGCTGCTCTCCGAAGTGCTTTACCTAAAGATCGGTGCGGACAGGAATTTTGCCATCGTCGACGCGGCGATGAACGATCTGATCCGGCCGGCGCTGTATGACGCCTGGCACGACATATTGCCGTTGCATCAATCCGGCGCCGACCCCCGCTTCTACGATATCGTCGGCCCGATTTGCGAAAGCGGCGACTTTCTTGCCCGCAACAGGAAACTTGCGATCAACAGGGGCGATTTTCTGGCGGTGGTATCAGCAGGTGCATACGCAATGAGCATGTCGTCTAACTACAATTCGCGTCCGCGCGCTGCCGAAATCATGGTTGATGGTTCACGCTTTTTCACGATCCGTGAACGTGAAACGCTGGCGATGTTGATGGCTCCGGAACGCCGTTTGCCTGATTAGCTGCATCCAAAACACATTTCGTACCGGTTTTTTCAATGATTGAGCGGTGTTGTCCCAAATCCACATCGGACTTGAAGCAATCAAATAATCTTGACAAAGGTATTGCATTTTTTTTTCGCGATAGCATAGAATTGGCACACCGATCATGGTTTTCACCAAATTTTTTGGCGGAACTCAGTAGCAGCGATGTGAAACGTTCCTGAAAATCGTGTGCTGGTGGTGCGGAACAAATACCGCATTCGAACGATGCCTAAGTTAACTTTTAAGGAGACGATGATGGCAGCGAAGAAAAAAGCAAAGAAAAAAGCTGGTAAGAAGAAAGCAGCCAAGAAGAAGAAGTAGTAGCACCATTGCAAAGGCCGGGTAATCCCCGGCCTTTGCATTTGCAGCAACCCTTCCTCGCGCATCACATGCGCATCTTTATTTCCGAAATTGTCTCAATAGTGCTGCCGCATCGATACGGCTTCACCGCAAGTATCCCGGTTGCTCACAATTTGTAAAAAACACTTATAAAACAGTGCTTTAATGTTGTTCCCAGCGCCACCCCACGACCAGAGATCGCCCGGGCTTTCAGGGATTGGGTTAGCGATACACCGCATCAGCAACGCGCAACAATTCCGCACGATCCGTTTCGCTGGACAACGCATAACCAAGCTTGCTGTCAAGCCAGTAAAACAAGCCGACGTTGTTCTCCTACGTAAAACGGAACGCAGTGGTCTGTGAACGTGACTCGTTACTGGTGCGTACATACAAAGTGATGCGTTCACCTTAGGTATCCTGATACATGAACTGCGCTGCGGGACCGCGTTCACCCGGCAACAGGCGCCCTCCAACCAGCGGGTAACCTTGTGCAGCCAGATGTGGTACTTTCAGGTTCGCGCCCAGCCGCTTAGGCAGCCAGCGCACCAGATAGGCTTCCTGGTCAGCACCAACTTCGACCGGATGCCGCACTTCAGGGCTGTAAACAGCATGCGCCACGGCTGCAACCCGGGCCAGCACGGGTCCCTCCAGCAAATGATGGAACGACTGATGTAACAGTTCATTCTGGCGGCGGTAGGCTACCAGCCGCTGCGCCACCTACACATGCTGCTCAAGGTGGCGCGCTATCTCCGACTCGCGCGCAGCCGGCAACCCAAGAGTCAGTCGGCGCAGCCGTTAACGACCCCGAGATGGCCGCAACATCACAGTATTGATCGGCACATCCAGCACCGCGTCTGCTTCGTCATAACCCATCTGTTCAAGTCCCACCAGCAAACCACTGACCTCTGTTCTTCAGGCAAGGCCCTGGGTGCCGCGTCAAGATCCCTTATTTCCAGACGATCGGACCCGGGCTAATGTGGTACCTCGACCACAGTATCGTCCATGAACACCGTCCGGTTGGCCATAGCACTGCGCACTTGGTTCACAAAAATATTTTACAGACGGTAAACAGCCAGGCACGCAAGTCCGTGCCATCCCGCCATAACGCCTATTTGACCAGAGCACGCTCTAGGGCATCCGGCACCAAATCATCAGCGGCGCCGGCATCCCCGATCAACGCACACGCATACCGCTGCAGGAGGGTAAAGTATTGCATGGCCTGTGCCGCGAATGCTTCAGATGCCGGTCGATTTAACTGTCCCTGCCTCCTCAACATGAAGCGTATAAGGGTTATTCCGCCGGCGACCTTCCGCCCGGAACGGTAAAAACATCCTTCGCCATGCCCCAGCGGGCCGCTAGAGCCTCGACGGCATTCTGGATTTCCTCGGCACGTGTCGGATGATTGTAAGCAGCGGCAGCCAGACGCGACAATGCCCGGGGAGAACCAAATTCCAGCCCAAGCAGGCCGATCAGCTCTGCGGCACCGCGCCCCGCCATTTCCGCCCCCAGAGCACGGCCGCTGTCCATATCAGCGATCACGCGGAGAAAACCGCTGCGCTCGCCTTCAGCCAGCGCCGCTGGATTTGCATCAAACGAAACAAATCCGGTGGCAGGCTCCTTCTGCATTGATTCAGCCTGTTCCTCGCTCCAGCCCACGCGCGCCAGTTCCAGCGCCGAATACACCACCTCCGGAACCCAGTCATTGTCGCGCCGACGGCTTCCCGGATCGAGTATGTTAGCAACGGCAACTGTCGCATCGGCGAGTGCGTGATTCGCACTCATGCCGGAATTCGCAACGTCCCCGATGGCATACACGCCCGGTGCGGCCTGATTGTGTTCATCAACCTTGATAAACCCCTGCCTGTCGATCGAGAGGCCAGCACTCGACAGATCGAGTCCTTCGACATTCGGCCTGCGTCCGGTGCCCGCCAGCACCCAATCCACGCGCTCCTTGATTCCTCCAGGCAACTCCAGCGTCACTCCGTCGCCGGTTACCCGTGCGGTGCTGATGCGTTGCCCCGTTCGCGGTTCCACGCCAGATCGCGCCAGGGCATCGCAAAGTGCCGTTCGCGCGGCACGACCATAAGCACTACTGGACAGCGGCTCACGCCCGGTCAGCCAGATCACTTCTTTACCCAGCTTGGAGAGAATGAAGGCCATTTCGGTGCCGACGGCGCCCGACCCCAGCACCGCAATTCGGTTACCCGGCGGCGGCGGTGCATCGAACAACTCATCCGTCGAAATAATGCGATCCGGCACCGGTTGAACCTGTGGCGGCATCCACGGCCGTGATCCAGTAGCCACGATGACATGACCCGCCGACAGCGCATGCCCGCCGACCTGCAATTGCAGCGGTCCGGTAAAACGGGCTTGACCCTCAAACAGCGTGACGCCGAGTCGCCGTAGATAATCGACATAACTACCGCGCACCAATTCCACCACCTGCCGTTGATGGCGCCAAGCCTGTGCCAGATCGGCATGAAGTTCGCCGCGGATACCGCGCCCGGCAAAATCACTACTGTCGGCCAGAATGCGAGCGCTGTAAAACCAGTCCTTTTTAGGCACGCAACCGCGGTTAAGGCAGGTGCCGCCCCAGGTCTGCTTTTCCACGATTACGGCTTTCAGGCCACGCAGCGCCGCTAGCACTGCGGCGCGATAACCGCCGGGGCCAGAGCCGATGATCGCAACGTCACAGGATAGCATCAGATGACCGCCTCAAACGAGAAACAGTGTGGCAAGGCTGAAAAACATGAAGAATCAGTCGCTATCGGTGATCGCGGTGATCATCACGATTGAGCCTTAAAAAAGAATCTATTTGCTATGGCCGCATAACGACTCTACTTGACACGGCATTAAAAAAATAAAGAATTAATCTTGTTAAACTTCTGAGACAACTTGTATGCAGTATGCTGGATCAGGGAATTCCAGTCGGTTAGATCTTTGCCTGAGATGATTTCCACTGACGGATACCATAGGCATTTGTGACCCCCACGGTGCGCCCAGTAGTGAAACGGCGCATGCTCTGATGGATACAAGAGCCATACTGGCTTTCCAAGCGCCCCGCCCAGATGGGCGCTAGTGTTACTTGTCGTGATCAACAGATCACAGGCCTCCAAAATAGCTAGCACATCCTCCAGATCATCGTAGTAATTGACCTCGTTAAAATGGGTCAGGGCAATGCCGTGTTCCCTTGCTATAACCTCGCGCTCCTCTGCGGTGTCCCCATATTGAATATCAACCCCTTGCACCCCGGGTATTGACAATAAGGGCACAAAATCAGCAAGAGGGGCGCTTTTAGACCGGCCCAGTCGTCCTGCGCGAGTGCTGCGCCATGACAAAGCCACCTTGAAGCCCGGACCCAAACGTTCGCGGTAGTGCTCAATAAGCGCTGGTGATGCCCGCAATACCCGCTGAGGCTGCCGAGAAAAACTTTCAGCAGACGTTCGAAATAACGCTGGCAGGGATCCTGCAAAAATTGCTGTTTTCGCTGTTTTCGCTAGCGTGGCTGGGGGCTCCGATAATGCAATGAAGTTAATAGTAGGAAAAACACGTTTATAGGCTTTGATTAGTCGGTTATCAACTTCATAAATAAATTTTTTACCGGTTGAGACGAGCTCCTGCAAAAGGGTTGAAAACAGCAATTGGTCCCCAATCCCCTGCTCACACCAGATAGCTAATGGCTCTTCAACGGCTTGTTCAGGACTACCCCAATGCAGTAATCGCTCATACAAATCCAAAGATTGCGGGTTTTTTCGCAAACTTGACCGGAATCCAGATTGCTCTAGACGGCTCTCATATTCTAGCCACCCCCTCTGAAAGTCTCCGCTATAAAGCCTCGCCAATGCCAGACTATGCCTAGCATCAGCAAATGCCATATCAAGATTTTTAGCTCGCTCGAAATAAATAATAGCTTTTTCATACTGGGATTGCTCCAGGAATATTAGTCCAGAACCATAATGACCTCTAGGGTCCCCTGGGCAAATCTCAATTATTTTGCTGAACCCATCTAATGCCTGATGCATATTCCCGCACTCGAGACTTACGTTCGCACGGTTGTTTAATGCATCTATATTATGGGGGTCAAGTTCCAGCGCCCTGTCATATGCCGTTAGTGCTTGAGCAAAGCGGCCTAGATCTCTAAGAGTATTTGCTTGATTAAAGTGAATATAAGCAAAATTTGGCGAAAGTTTTAATGCCGTTTCAATACTAATAAGGGCCTCTTCAAAACGGCCTAGTCTGGATAGCACCCCGCTTTGATTACACCAAACTGCAGCCACATTAGGGGATAATTTTAATGCGTTATTGTAGCTCTCTAGCGCCCCCTCCTGACGATTTAGCCGCTCCAATAATAAGCCCCTTTCAAACAAGATTTCAGCAGAGTTCTGGCCTAATTCAATGGCTCTTTCATAACTATTTAAAGCTGCCTCATTCGAGCCATTAGCCCTCTGAATACGCCCCATCAATAAGTGGGCTTCCGCAAAATATGGCGCTCCCTCTAACAGGTTAGCCAAGAGATAGTAGGCTTCGTTGTAACTCTTGGTATCTGCTCTAAGTTGCGCTAATTGATACTGCGCGACAATGTCTCCAGGATTAGTTTTTAGTATTTTATCTAACAATACTTCTGCATCCTTAAACCGCCCTTGCTGACGGAGCTGTATGGCTTTAACAAGCCGCTTATCCCTAAAAGTACTCATCTTTCAAGTATAAAACTCTTGCTTGACGCAACAGCCAAATGAATTGGTTTAATAAAAATTTAGTAACTATCTCTAAGAGGTTTTACGGGCTTGACAAGTCGTCCCTTAACTGCGCCATTGCCTCCCCCCAAGAACCATCTTTTTGTTGTCGGTACGTTATAAATCCAGGGAACCAAGGGGATGTTTTGCCATCTGCCATCCAACGCCATTCTGCTGGATTAGGAACCAATACACGCGCGCGCCCGCCTAATCCCGCCAGTAAATGCATATTGGCATTACTAACGCCAACATATTCATCAATTAATTGCAAAAGTGCGAGCATTTGCTCCAGATCGTTATTAAGAAATGCTGCATCCAACACTGGACGTCCCAGCAGTTCAGATAAATGGGTGGTTTCATTATTCTTCGGATTTCTCTGTAAGCTGATAATAGTTCCATTAAACCCACGAATACCAGAAACTAAAGCTTCTAAAGGAATTTCCTTGTATAGTGATCTGGCCTTGAGGACACTTTGATCTTCTCTGCGAATACCACCTCGCCAAGTTAGCGCAAGATAAGGCGGGGCACCACCATCTGCCAAATATCTTTGCATTATGTCCAAACTTTTCTGGAGCGCCTTCAATTTGAGAGGCATTGAGACAGGATCGTAGTTCTGCGAAATCCGTCCCACAACTAGAGGCAAATCCCCAGAAACAATCGACTTATCGCATAAGGGTAGCTGTGTGCCGTGTTCGTAAACACTATTACAAACCCCTGATCTCTCGACCAAAGAGCTGATCTTGGGATCGCAGACGCACGACAGCTTTACCCCTTTCGCCTTCAGTAGATCCGCATATCTTAAAAAAAACAATTCGTCACCAATGCCCTGCTCGCCTATGATCATAATAGTCAAACCCGTGCATTTCTCGGGAATTTGGTCATCAAGAGCACTTAGGCCCCGTTGCTTTTCAAGTCTCGACGATCTGGCCTGGTAATAAAGCCACGTTTTTTCGCGAAAATCTCCCTGCGCTAAGCCCAGCATGCCACTCCAAACCCGCACTTCGTTATCATTAGGATCTATTTGCAGGGCTTTTAGATAAGCCTTTTTCGCAGCAACAAACTCACCGGTTATTGCATAAATACTCCCTAAATTAACCCAAGCATCTTTGTGATTTGGAGAGATTTTCAAGACTTGATTACAAAGTTCTGCGGCCTCTGAATACCTAAATTGATTTATAAATACACTACTCAGATTTATAAGAGCCGTTAAATTACTGGGTTCTTTGGCTAAGACCTTCTCGTAGAGCAACATGGCTTCCGGCGTATTTCCTAAGTGCTCATATATGGTTCCTAGGTTAATCATTGCTTCCAGATGATTATTCGAGATGTCTAGTAGACGGCGATAATAATTTATGGCCTCCTCGTAACGACCTGTCTGCCGGTATAAAGTGGCAACATTGAACAACGCATTAGGGTGAATTGGGCTAGCTTTTAAAACTTCAAAATACTGTTCTAATGCCGCATCCACAGAGCCGCATTGAGCAAGCACATTGCCAAGATTTATACCAGCTTCGTAGTTTGAAGGATCAAGTTGTTGCGCTTGTCGCAACATATCTTTCGCCTGTTCAGTTCGATCAAGCCCAGCCAGTGCCATACCTAGATTCATTCGCAGATTACTGTCGTCTAATCCCATAGCCAAGGCATTGTTTAGTGTGCGCTCAGCTGTTGAATATTCACCAGCCATGAGACTTGCTATGCCAAGTGCCCGAAACAGCTCCAAATCATGCTTTTCCCCGCAATCAATCGCCAGTGTCAATAACTTGACTGCCTCAGCTGCATTGCCCGCCCGTAAATTTATAGCGCCGAGCATATATAGAGCCTCTGCGTCTTTAGGCCATAATCGAATTACTTTTTTTAACCGCCCAGCACCTCTAGAAAAATCAGATTGGGCTATACATTTCTTAGCCTCATCCATAAGCAGGTTACGTTTTGTATTCAATTAATATCCTTTGCTCAAGCTTGGGCTAAATCGCCCCCGGTTTGATAGACACCTTTGAGCCTTGAACTTGAGGCTAACAGGAGGTGTTATGAGCGGCAAGCTGACCTGACTTGCTTTTTCTGTGCCAGGTTGAATGTTGTATTTTTCAACTCGGAAGAAGGAGTCTACGAATGGCGAACAAGAAGCATGGCCCGGAGCAGGCGGTCGCAAAGCTCAGGCAAATCGATGTCTTGCTGGGCGAAGGCAGGTCAATCAGCCAGGCCTGCAAGGAAGCCGGTATTACGGATGTCACCTACTACCGCTGGCGCAAGGAGTATGGGGGGCTCAAGGGCGATCAGGCCCGGCGGCTGAAGGAACTGGAGCGGGAGAACCAGCGGCTCAAACGCATCGTGGCCGATCTGTCGGTCGAGAAGGCCATTCTGAAGGATGCCGCCGAGGGAAACTTCTAAGCCCCGAGCAGCGACGGTGTGCGTGGTGTGCCGGAGCATATCCGCTCGGACAACGGGCCGGAGCTCACCTCCAAGGCCCTGCGGGCATGGCTGGCCACGGTGAGCGCCAGTACGCTCTACATCGAACCGGGCAGTCCATGGGAGAACGGCCATTGCGAGAGCTTCAACGGACGGCTGCGGGATGAATTGCTCAATGGAGAGCTCTTCTACAGCATTCGCGAAGCCAGAGTGGTGATTGAGCGGTGGCGGAAGGAATACAACACCGTGAGGCCGCACAGTTCGCTGGGCTATCGGCCACCAGCACCTGCGGCGATCAACCCGCAACCACCCGTCTTGAGACAGGCGGTAGCTACGCAGTAAAGTGCGTCAATAAACCTGGCACAAAAACCAGTCAGGCCATGTATCGGGCAGCGGATATCACGCTTGGCGCAAGCACCCACTTTCGGAACTAGCGCAGGAGAATAGACGGCTGGGAATTGAAATCAAAGCAGCGCACGAACGGACACCGCAGACTTTCGGCTCCGAGCGTCTGCACTCAAATCTGTCTGACAAGGGCATCCAGGTTGGCATGCACCGGATCAAGCAGATTCGCCGGAAACTTGACCTGCGCTGCAAGCAGAAACGTAAATTCAAGGCCACCACGGATTCGAGTCATATGTTGCCTGTTGCGCCGAGCGTGCTGGATTCTCAATTCACGGCGCCCGCTTCGAACAAGGCTTGGGGGGAGGGGCGGATATAGCACCTACATTGCCACCGACGAGGGGTGGTTATATCTTGCCGGCATCAAGGATTTGTTCAACGGTGAGTTGATGGGTTATGCCCTCGACGTGCGGATGACGCAGCCGTTGGTGATGCAGGCTTTGTTCCGTGCGGTGGCCGCCAAACGCCCTGGCACGGTGCTGATACCACTCGTATTGCAGCAGGCAGTATTGCGCGCTGCCCTACCGTAAGTTGCTACGGCAATTCGGTATACGGGCCTCAATGAGTCGCATAAGCAACTGCTGGCACAACGCGCTGATGGAAAGCTACGGGGGTTCTTTGAAGTCGGAACTGTTTCGTCACAGTCATTTCGCTACCCGCGAACAGGCCACGCAAGAAAGCACGGGATACACCGAGATCTTTTACAACCGAATGCGCAAGCAGGCGCGACTGGGCTATCTGTAACCTGCCGCTTTCACGCAGCAACACAATGCAGTGCAGATTACCGCTTAACCCGTTGGTCTCCATGATTGTCGATCAATCTAAAGCACAAAAAAGGGGCGCCGAAGCGCCCCTTGAACAAATTAACTGATTAGAAAAACAAATCAGAATTTGTGGGTCAACTGGAAGCTGACCGCAGAATTGCTTCCACCATTTCCAGAGGATGTACCACCTGCAGCGGCGTAGTTGCTTACGTTTGCGTCGTTTGAGGCGCGAATATAATTCAAACCAAGATTGGTGCGCTTGGAAAGCGCATTTGCGTAGCCCACGACAATGATGCTACCACCGGTGCCTGCTCCGACGGTGCCACTACCAGCAGCGGATCCTTTCTGCTTGATATCCCCTGCGCTAGTGTAACCAACCATAACGGAGTGGGGTCCAGGCAGATCATAGCTGGCACCCAGGTTATAGGAGTCGCGAGAGTTTTTGATAGTAGAAGATTGCTCATCTTCACCCGTGTAAAACGAGGCGCCGAAGGTCAACTTACCCAATTTGTATCTAGCACCAACCAATGTCATCGTGTCGGTGATGCCGGTGGCGGCCGTGCCCTTGTTAGCGCGGTTATCCGTTTGACGGCCGTGAGCGACCACAGCAGTCATATTGCCGGCCTTATACGACAGACCCATGGTTGTGGCGCGACCTTTGGTTCCGGCAGTCGTATTGCCTGCAGACGCTTTGGTATTTGTCGTTTGAAAATCAAACGTCATTCCACCGAAAGAAGGGCTGGAGTAGTTAATGGAATTAGCTGCACGGGCAGAAAATGTTGCAGCGTAAGACGCGTTGCTATTATCGCTGACAAGCAATCCCTGAACTGCAGTTGCACCCGCTTCGCCACCCCACCGAACCGCGCCTGTATACTTTTTGGTGACAGAATCCCAAGTGCCGAAAGAAACGTTACCGAATGCGCCCTTGAGTCCGATCGCGGAGTTACGACCGCACCAAGAACCCACGGTGCTGTTATTTACTGCAGAAGTAGCGCCTTGATCACCTTTCAAAAACCCAATGTCAGATTCACATTGGAACCAAACGCTATTGCCGCCACCAAGCTTTTCCTCACCCTTGAAACCAATGTTCGAGGCGCCAGAGTTAAAGTTATCGGCAGTGGATTGCGATGTGTTGGATTTGTGAAAAACGTACTCAAGATTAACCGTGCCATAAATCTGCACGGCGCTTTGTGCCAGCGCCATTGCCGGAGCAACAAACACGCCGGCTACTGCGGTAGCAATCAGTTTTTTCTTCATTTATCAATCTCCAAAAATTTGAGAATAAAATCCTTGCCAGCATCAGTCATTTAACCAAGTTCTGGCTTAACAACAATGACTGGGTCGGATCGCCCAATTCAGGGTCTAAATATTCTGTGTTTTCGTTAACGCCACAGCAAGCAATCAAACCTAAACTCATGATTTAACTGGCTAGTTGTTGCAAAAAAACGACAAAATCGCAAAGACACGGTATTGAATACCCTAAGTCATGGCCATATTATGGACTTTTTGCCGGTGGTCGTTCGAATGGTGACACATTATTTTGCCCCTCGAATCCGGCCATTGAGTCGCCCACCCCCCGTAGCAACCGACTAGGTATCTGTCCCCCAGAGCTTCTAGGGCACCGTTACTATCAAGGCTCCCCCGGGATGTCGTGGATCCTCGGCACGAATTTTCTATAAACCTAACAGTTCACGGCATTCATCCGATCCATAGGGCTCTTCCGGTTGAAGAACTTGAAACCAATTTCGGGACATCCAATGGCAAATAAATTTCTAGACCAGTCCACGTAGTCGCGACAAAAACAGTCCCCTAAAAATCGGCGTGATAAAATTTTTTCTAATAAAATCATTTTTCTCGTTTTTAGATGATCCCAGTTTATATAGGCTACGACAGGCGTGAGGCTGCCGCTTATAGTGTTCTCAATCACAGTATTCAGGCCCGCTCCTCGCGCCCTGTTACCATTGCGCCAATAATGCTTTCGCAACTGTCCAGTGTTTTTCATCGCGAACGACACCCACTGCAGTCGACAGACTTTTCTTTTTCGCGCTTTCTGACCCCATATCTTTCACAGTTTGCTGAATGGTCACTTTTTATGGATTGCGACATGCTGATGCTGGCAGACATCGCGGAACTCTGGGAACTACGAGATGACCGTTACGCTGTGATGGTGGTCAAGCATGACCACACCCCAAGGGAAGAACGCAAGTTCCTTAACGAACCTCAAACCCGTTACGAAA
>JAYOED010000020.1:0-7133 GCA_038106575.1 Burkholderiales bacterium | reverse complement strand
TGTTAACACCTGATTACGTAAAAAATGCAAGCGGACTGGAATTGCATCAGTTCAAGTGGCTCGGTAGTGATGATCTTATTGGAACCCTACCCGATCGCTGGAACCATTTGGTGGGCTACAATACTCCCCGCAAGGATGCGGCTCTGGTGCATTACACCCTTGGCGGACCGTACTTTGATCCGTATCGCAACTGCGAATATTCCGAGGAATGGTTTGCCGAGCGCGATGCCATGTTGCATGCCGGTGCCGCCTGAGCCGAACCCGACCTTAAGCTGCGGCCAGTTCGTCAAAGAGCTGGCGCCACAGTCCGCCGATGACAGCCAAATCCAGACGTTCTGCTACACGTTGCTGGCCGTGCCGGATGCGCAACAACGCTTCGCCACGATTGGCCATGGCCCAGCGGATCCCAGCCACCAGGTCTTCTCCCAGCCAGGCGCTGTCCTGAAACGGCAGGTAACTGGCCAGCGGGCTGGCCACCGCCAAACGTCCAGCCTGAATTGTTTCCGCCAAGCGGTTCGACGACACTCCAGACTTGAACGGATCGTGCGGATCTCCGGGAATCAACACAATATCAGACTGGCGCAAAGCGGCTTGGGTCGCCTCCAGCGACCAGGGCGTGAAACGCGCAGTCAGCTGCGGCGCATAGTTCGCGCTGATTTGCTGCACAGCCTGTTCCAGCCCGCGACCGGGCTCACAGACCAAGTTCAGCCGGCAACGCTGGGTTGCACTGTGGGCGATCAGGGCATCGAACATCCGCTCGAGATACTGGACATTATTAATATGGCCAAACCACAGCAGCTCCAGAACCTTGCCCGGGGAAAACTCCGGTCTGCGCGACGGCGCGAGGATGGCGTCCTCGATGACCTGAGGCGCCCGCGAAGCATAGGGCTCGATCAATTCCGCCATGCGTTGGGAGTTGACGGTCAAGGCATCGGCCATGCGTAGCGCGCTCTGATAAAAGTGAACCATCGCTGGGGGTTTTCGTTCGAACGGAAAGTCACAGATATCGATGATAATCTTCGCACCGGCCTCTCGCGCGTGAACGCTGGCTGCTAACCAAGCTTCAGGGCTGACGTCGAGGAACAGCTTGCCGACTATGCACAAGCGCACCGCTGCAAAATCAATCTGCGCCATGGATTCCGGGTCGTCGGGCACCGCATAGAAATTGCGATGATTTGCAGCCTTCCAAGCCCGCGCCGCCACACCGGTACGCAGCCGGGTGCTGGCCAGATGGGATGCCAACAAAGCCCGCTCCGGATTGGCGCCCGGCGCAAAATCCTGCGCCACCGATGGCGGAATCAGCCACAACGCATCCATGGCGCCGGCTGGCAATCCCTGATGCCCGATGCTCAGATGCCCAGCGCCTTAAGTTGTTTCTCTGGATAACGCGTGCCCGAGGTCGCGCCCGGGAGGAACGCCGCTGAGAGCTGCCCCAAGTCGGAATTAGCCAGCCGCAGTTCGAGCGCGCGCAGGTTTTCCTCGAGATAGCTACGACGCTTGGTGCCGGGAATCGGCACGATGTCGGGCCCCTGCGCCAGCAGCCAAGCCAGCGCGACCTGCGCAGGGGTTACTTTGTGAGCGCTCGCTATCGATTCGATAGTTTTCAATAAATCATTGTTTTTATTGATATTTTCTTGAAGAAATCGCGGGTGCTCGCGCCGCCGGTCCTTGGCGATCAGGGCATCCACGCTTTTGATGGTTGCGGTCAAGAAACCGCGCCCCAACGGCGCATAGGCCATGTAGCCGATGCCCAGTTCGCGGCAGGCGGGCAGGATCTCGGCTTCAACGTCGCGGCTCCACAGTGAATATTCTGTTTCGACCGCGGTGATCGGATGCACGGCGTGCGCGCGGCGGATGGTCTGCGCGCCGGCTTCGGACAGAACGAGGTGACGGACCTTGCCCTGCTCCACCAGCCGCTTCATTGCGCCAACCGTATCCTCAATCGGCACAGTCGCATCCACGCGATGAAGGCCGTAGAGATCGATGAAATCCACGCCAAGGTTCTTCAGGCTTTTTTCACAGGCCTGCGGCACGTAATCCGGATGGCCGCCGGAAAGTGTTGGTGCATCACCCCCACCCCGTGCCGCCAGTCCGAGGTTGCCGAACTTGGTGGCGATCAATACCTGATTGCGTCGGCCCTTGATGGCTTTGCCGATCAGCTCCTCATTGACGCCGCTGCCGTAAGCATCCGAAGTCACCAGCAGGTTGCAGCCGAGTTCGAATGCACGATGCATGGTCGCGATCGATTCGGCATCATCCGGCTCTCCGTAGCTGATGGACATGCCCATGCACCCCAGGCCGAGCGCTGGGACTTCGGGTCCGTTCCTGCCGAGTCTGCGTTTCTGCATTGTTGCCCCTTAGCAATTAGCTGGCTTTGACGCCGGCAAGATAATGCTGCTCTAGCCGCGCGTAAAGTGCGACACCCCCTCTGGATTATTTCGCGTAAGTGACCGTCAGGTCGCCAACGCCTTGGACATGGCCCTCAAGCTGGTCGCCACGCTGGACCGGGCCGACGCCGGCGGGCGTACCTGACATGATGATGTCGCCGGGTCGTAAAGTGATCAACCTCGAGAGGTACGAAATGGTTTCAGGAATATTCCAGATCAGTTCCGATAGGTCCCCCTTCTGCTTAACCTGTCCGTTGACCTTAAGCCAGATCGCGCCCTTGGCCGGATGGCCAACCATGGCCACGGTTTTAAGGGCGGTGCATGGTGCCGAATCGTCAAAGGCCTTGCCCATCTCCCAGGGACGGCCCATTTTCTTGGCCTCGCCTTGGAGGTCTCGACGCGTCATGTCGAGACCGACGCCGTAGCCAAACACGTGGTCAAGTGCCTTCTCCACCGGTATGTCTTTGCCGCCCCTGCCGATGGCGACGATCATTTCGATTTCATGGTGCAGGTCATTGGTGACCTGCGGATAGGAAATCGTTGCCCCGTTGGGCACGATAGCATCGGGGGGCTTCATGAAGAAAAACGGCGGCTCCCGATCCGGGTCATGGCCCATTTCGCGCGCATGTTCGGCATAGTTTCGGCCAACACAGTAAATCCGTCCCACCGGAAACGCCTTGTTGCTTTCAACCACCGGCAATGTGACAACACCGGAAAAATCAATTGCATAATCCATCATGCCTTCCTTTTCTCATGAAATATAGATCAGTACAACGGTTAAAATATTTTCTTAAACAGCAGCAACACACCTTGCGGTTCTCCACAGGCCAACTAGATACGTATCTTTTCAAGGCCTTTCGCGGCGGCCACGACTAAGAACCACTGGCTAATGTAACAGCACTCTAGCACCTCAAAACATCACTCAAAACGCTCCATCTTATTAGGTGACAGTTGCTGGATGAAATAGGCATTTTGCACATCGCTAAAAACTTCCGGCTCGATGTGCACGAGCACGTGGATACAGGCAGGTAACGGTGCGGGCTTTGGTAGCGCAGATCATTCTGGACGCGCCAGTTAATGATGGCCGGCGAGGGGTCGGCAATAGGGCTTTTAGCGTATTACACTGAAGGCCCTTACCTGCGCCATAATCAAGCAATTCAGGCGACTCCACCTGCTTGAGAAATTCGGCAACAATAGACGCATAGTGCACACAGGCAACCCCGAAATCCGGGTCACGGTGCAATTCTGCACGGTTCTTGCGGTATTCTTCAGGGATCAGCATAAAATTAAAAAGCTTCGAGTGAGATTTAACGATGCGGAGTTTATTTAACCTCACCACCTAATTCAAATGCACCCCAAAACCCCTACCTCCCCACCGCTGAAGCCGAAGCACCAACACGAAAATACCCTAAGTCAATTAGGTTAAATCCGCCAGAATTTCTCCTTTTGATGGCCCTCGCAAAATTTGCTACGGCCTCTTTATTGCAAGAAATATAAGCGAAACCCCATAAAATTTTCGCCCTAAAGACATTTCAACATCCCTCAAAATACTCCTGCTCTTGGGCGCAAAAACTCAAAGGGTTTTATATTTACTAGCATTCAAGCGATGACGACTAAAAATTTAGTTTTTCTCCAGACTGGAGATTCCACAGTCGCGGAAATTCTGGTGCAATCCATCAGGCACCACATGCCCACAGCTCGTATCATCCAGTGCTCGGACAGCGATAGCACCGCGGTCAGAGGAGTTGATCAGGTTTTCAGGGTTGAAGGAGACTCCACTCAACTGATGACGTTCAGGCTTAAAGCGTTTCGCGATCTAGGTCTCGAGTCTCCGGCGCTTTACATGGATACCGACATGCTTCTGCTCCGCCCTATCGACCTTGGGGTCATTTTAGAAAAAAAAGACGCCGTGGTCTGCGAAAGAAGCTTCAAAAGGAACGAAAAGTTTGGGCAACTTAAATTCAAAAACTTCGTTTTTGAATGCTATGCAGGGAAAACTCTTATGCAGGCCCACCCGTACATCGCTTGTTTCACGATTACCAGGAACTGGAAATTCTGGGATACCGCTTACGAAATCCTTTCGGGAATGCCCGTGATGTTTCATGCTTGGTTTGGTGATCAGGAAGCCATTAAACGCGTTGTTGAATCGGGCTCCTGGATCGTCAAGAAAGTGCCAGAATCCACCTACGCCTGCCTGCCAGAAATGTTTGTCTCTAGCACCTCAAAGCCTCGCCTGATGCACTTCAAAGGTCCTGAGCGTAAAGCATTAATGCTGAATTACTTGCGTCGCTTAAAAAATGGCGACCCATTTTCCTGAGCTTCATAATCTTTGGACGCTCCGACAACGCTAGGCGCGCTATTCGTCAGCAGCTTCCTCGCCGCGACACTGTTGCCAGGCGGATCCGAGGCCGTGCTGTTTGGCGTAATCAAGCTGCAGCCCGAGCAACTATGGCCCGCGCTCGGCGTCGCCACGCTGGGCAACACCCTGGGCGGCATGTCTTCCTATTCAATAGGGCGGCTGTTTCCACAGGCCAAACTGCTAAAATATGTCGAGACAGTACGCCGCTGGGGCAGTCCGGCCCTGCTGCTGTCATGGGTGCCGCTGGTCGGTGATCCGCTATGCGTGGCGGCGGGCTGGCTGCGACTCAACCCCTGGTGGTCGGCCATGTTCATTGCCTTGGGGAAATTTGCGCGGTATTGGGTCATCGCTGTGCTGGCCGCATGAATCCCTCTGTCAAGGCGATGCGTTAAAATCAATGTTGCGTCAATAATGACGGTGCAGAATCAGAAAACCCTGGATGCCGGCATTATTCTATCCGCATACCCCCGATGACCGGCCGCCTACGCGAAATCCCCTATAACTACACTTCGTTCTCCGCCACCGGGACTGTTTTACGGCGGCACCAGTCTGCAACCCGGACCCGCCGCATTTTCGGAGTGGCTGGTGAAAAATCTGGCTGGGCTTGAGTCACTGCTTGCAATTGACATGCATACCAGCCTAGGTCCGCATGCCATGGACACCCTAATCACTGAAGCAAACAACGCAGCGACTACCGAAAAACTCGGTCGGGCGATCCAGCGCCCCATCCTCGGCGCAGCGGGTATGCCAGCCGCCTACACTGTCCCCGGCAGCCTGGGTGCCGCATTGCCACGATTGCTGCCCGGCGCGCGCATATCATTCCTGCTGCAGGAAATCGGCACTTGGTCTCCATTGCGCGCGCTCCATGCACTGCGCGAAGAAAACCGCTGGCATCATTACGGCAAAGGCGGAATAGACCACCCCGCCAAACGCCGCTTGCTGGAAGCATTGTGTCTAGCAGCACCCGCGTGGCTTAATGCCGCCGTTGAACACGGCATCCGTCTGGTATGGCAGGTGCCTGATCATCAGTTCCAGGGACAACCGTCATGATCTGCGAACTTTGCATTACACCCGGCGGCATGGTGCTGTGGCAGGACGCCCGCTGCTGTGTGGTTCATGTCGAAGAGCCCGGGTATCCTGGATTCTGCCGAGTCATCTGGAACTTGCACGTCAGTGAAATGAGTGATCTGAGCGAAGCCGACCGCTCGCACTGCATGAAGGTCGTTTTTGCCACCGAACGCATGCTGCGCAAGACCATGTTGCCCACCAAGATCAACCTAGCCAGCCTCGGCAACATGGTGGCGCACCTTCACTGGCACGTCATCCCACGTTTTGCAGATGACCCGCACTTTCCGCAGCCGATATGGGGTGTCCGTCAACGCTCGGGCAGGACAACGCGGCCTGATGCCGATCCATCAATACTCGCGGCAGCGCTCTCGGTAGAACTGAAAAACATCGATTGACGCTAGCCAGCCGGACTTTCAGTTTTCAAGGGCCTGCGGCGACCGGACTTCGCGCGTCTCACGAATCAAACGGGAAGCAGGGAAAAAAACGCTGAAGCAGCTGCCGCGGCCCGGTTCGCTTTGCACCTCAAGGCGGGCCGCATGACGGTTGACCACATGCTTGACGATGGCAAGACCGAGGCCGGTGCCGCCGGCTTCACGTGATCGTCCGCGGTCAACCCGGTAAAAGCGCTCGGTCAGGCGCGGAATGTGCTCCCGGGCAATGCCAATTCCGGTGTCATGCACCGCGAACACCGAACCTTCGTCGGCCGTATCGCGCCATGACATACTGACCTCGCCCCCTGCGGGCGTGTAGCGTAGGGCATTGCTGACCAGATTGCCGAAAGCGCTGCGCAGCTCATCCGCGGCGGCGCTGATCCAGGCAGAGCTTTCCAGCGATAGCTGCACTTTGTGTTTTCCGCCCGACAAAGCGAGGGCATCGTGATACAACCCCCGGACAATGTCGGAAGCATTGACTGCATCTTCGCGCGCGGGACGATCCTCCGACTCCAGCCGCGACAATGTCAGCAGATCCTCTACCAAGCTTTGCATGCGCTTTGCTTGATCGCTCATCATCGGCACCGATCGGCGAATCAGCGCCGGATCTGGATGCTCCATGTCCGCGATGGTTTCGAGGAATCCACCGATCACGGTCAACGGCGTGCGCAGCTCATGCGATACGTTGGCGACAAAATCGCGGCGTATGGTATCCACACGCTCACGATCGGTCACGTCGCGGCTGATGATCAGTTTGCGATTGGCTTCGTAAGGCACGATCAGTACCGACAGGATCAACGCTCCGCCGTGTGCGCTTCTCAAGGTCAGGGGATCGCCGTAATTGCCGGCATCCAGTGCCTCGGCAAATTGCGGCTGGCGCACCAGATG
>JAYOED010000104.1:833-6458 GCA_038106575.1 Burkholderiales bacterium | reverse complement strand
ATAAATCTGGTCCTCGAACTCGGCATTCATGGCATGAATACGATCATCCCAGCCTGGAGTGCGTATCACCATATCGTCATTGGCTAGGATGAGCACGTCGCCCTGCGCTCTCTGCAAACAGGCGCTGTTGTACCCCCCCATGGACAATGCGGGGCCGACAATGCGAACGACACGGAAGTCCTTGCTATCGAGATCGTGGCTGCTAGTATCGTCTTCATCAATGTAGAGGACAACCTCCACCTGATCTAAGTGAGCAGTAGTCGCAGCAATACTTGAGAAAAGCCGACTCACAAGGGTTGGGCGTCCCCGGGTGGGTACCAGGAGGGATATGCGCGGGATGCTCACAACGGCAATCGTCAGGCCAACACGACAAAGTGGCGATCAGACATAGGCGGCCAGATCGTCAGCGCTGTCGACCTCACCCCATTCCTTGGTATAGGGATGGGCCATCACCGGAATGCGCTGCGCTTCAATCACTTTTTGGAGCGTACCCGTCATGTGCATCTTGTCGCACTCGGCAGGAGTGAGCCCGGCGCGGATACGTTCGATCTCCTGCCAACCCTCGGGCGTAAAACGCAACAGGCCCATGTACTGCCCTTGCACTTCAGCAACGGCCTTGGGCTTGTTGCCAATTTCGAGCAGGCTACCGTCGTTATTGAGACGAAAGGTTTCGGCGTCGAGCAGCGGATCGCCGAAGCGTTTTTCCCACAGCTGCAGCCAGTTGGAGTCATAGGTGACGGCCAGCCGGGCGGTAGATTGCATGAGGACACTTACTGCACTGGCATCGTAAAAAATATCGGAATAGCTCACGATGCAAGCGTCGGCAAGAAGCCAGTCGCGAGCACACGCCAGCGAACTGACCATATTGGTCTCAGCCCAACGGGTATTGTGGAATTCACTCAGGCCGCGATTTGCGAGCAACTCGCGTTTGTAGCCGGTCACGATGGCGATGTCAGAAATACCTGCACCGCGCAGGGCATCGAGCTGCCATTCGAGAAGGGGTTTACCGCGCAGTTCCACTAAACACTTGGGGCGCTCATCGGTCAGTTCTTTCATGCGGCTGCCGCGACCTGCGGCGAGAATAATTGCTTTCACGATAGTTCCGTTTCGTAATGCATCAGTTCAAATTCGTCTACGCGGTAGGGGGCACGCAGTGACAACAAGCGTGGATTGCGACGCCGTGGTTTGCCATAGCGCAAGGGTTCGCCAGTGTTCCAAACGAGCACATCTCCACCAGCCGCTTCGAGTACGGCGTGGCCAGCGGCTGTGTCCCATTCCGAACTCCCAACCAACCGGGGAAAGACATCGACGTCAGCCATGGCCAGCCGTCCGTATTTTAGGGCCGACCCCATAGCCACACGGACGCTGACTGCATTTTTTGCGGCAAAGATGTCGACATCGGGGTGATCATGGAAACGGCTGACCGCCATGCGCAAGCCTGCATGACGTCCGATCTGCTGCGCTTGAGTTTCCCGCCCCTTGACAACGCACCAGGCGGCATTTCCCTCACCAGCATACAGTTCATCGAGCGCAGGAGCGAATACGACTCCCAGCACCGGGTGCTGATTCACAACGAGGGCGATGTTGACGGTGAATTCGCCGTTACCCGCCAGAAAATCCTTGGTCCCGTCGAGAGGATCGACCAGCCAGTATTCGCGGGCATCCATCAGAAGATCGTCGCCTTCTTCAGATACAACGGGGTAGGAAGAGGTACGCAACATCTCGACAATCACCCGGTGCGCCGCCTGGTCAGCCTGAGTCAGCGGTGAGCCATCGCCTTTGTGTTCGACCGCCATGTTCGTCTGGTAAAAGCCCATGATGACGTCGCCGGCACGGCGCGCGGCGTCGATGGCGAGGGCAAGCGAAGCACTAGGCATGAAAGAGCGTCCTTATCCGCTGGATATCTTCCGCAGCGAATTGGGGCTCGCGCTCAGGGTGCCACATCCAGGCCTCCCACGGGAGCTCGTGATGTCGGATTGCTTCGATATCGCCATTCTCGGCATAGGTGGTTACACGGAAGCCGGGCGGGCAATCGCACAGCGCAAAATTGTGAAAGCTATTGACCTGCGCCGGCCATCCCCCAGCAGGGTCGACCACGCGCAATTGATGCCGGGCACGCACATGCCCTTCGACCGGGCGCAAGGCCGCCCCAGCCCAGACAGCGAGCATTTGCATGCCACGGCAAATGCCCAGTAAAGGCAAACGCTGTGCCTTGGCATATTCGAGTAGCACAGTTTCGGTGCTATCGCGCTCAGGAAAATCGCCCAGGTCATTGCCACCGGAAAGAATGAACCCTCGCGGTTTCAGTGCCGCCAGCCAAGCTTCTGTCGCACCGGAAATGGGCCCGAGGGCATTAGACACTAGGCAAGGCATGAGGCCAATCTGCCAGGCAAGTTCGACCAGTTTTTGATCGAGTGCGTCGCGCAGCTCGCTACGATCGCGCACTACATCAACGCGCTGGCTGATGGCTACAAGAGGTCGGACAATGGCCGACATCAGGCTAGCACTTCCACGCGACGGCCCGCGCAATCGAGATGCAGGCGTTGGGCAGAGGACCAGCGCCGATAGAGCACTTCACCTGCGCCGATCACGGCTGGCAACCCGAGTTCCCCGGCGCGAATCGCCATGTGCGAATTGGCGCCGCCCCAGGCGGTGATCAAACCAGCAATTGGATACGCAAAGAGCCAATCAAAGCCGGGGTCGGCATTCGGAATGCAAACAATCGCCCCCGCAAGCCGCTCGCGCTCATCACACCCGACGGCCGGAGCGGTGACCTGCTTCTGAGTAATAAAATTGGGCGCAGTCTCCGGCCATTCAAAGGCCCATACATCCTCCGGCTTTGCAATCAGCGGTGGCAAGGAAATCTTTAGCGTTTCGGCATAGCGTGCCTTACCCTGTTCGATGCTGCGCAGGAACACATCTTTCGGGTCGGTCGCCGCAACGTGCATTTCCTTGAAAGCCGCAATATCGCAATAGGCCAAATCTTCACGGCTGAACCCGTAATGGCCACCTACTTCAGTAATCAGCGCCAGCGCATCCGACAGATTCCGGGTGAAATGGAACTTGGACAGTTCGCGCAATTCGATACCCGCCTGCATAAAGTCGAACAGCCCGACCGGGTCTGGTTGCAGTCCATGCGCTTCCAGCAGCTTCACGATCTCGCGCATCTGCGGCAGGGTCAGCGCGAAGGGCTTGACGGGCTCAGGGGACGGTGGCCGCTGGTTCCAATCGAAATAAAGTTCCGGCGCCTCGTCATAGCGGGGAGAGAGGATGTCGTAGGTACCGGGGCGCAAATGCCCGTAGCGCGCCAGGAAAGTCGCCTTGTCGAGTGATGCCCGATCACGCGCCAGTTGACCGCTCACCGTCGATACACCGCCGATGAAGGCATCGTAATCAGCCTTGGAGAACACACCCACAGCCACCAAGGATTTCAGCATCTGTACCGCCACAAACCCGGCCCGAGCCAAACCGGCAAACGGCAGGGTGCCATAGCGCTTGGCGTCTTCCAGTAACCAGTAGATACGCTCCAGCGGGTCGGTGTTGGACGCCAGCAGCTCCTCACGCCGTGCATTAAGCGTGTCGATCTTGGCCGCGTCGCCTCGCCACAGGCCTTCCTTGGGGTGCACGATACGATTGGTGAGCTTCCTCAGGCTATGCGCAATCGCCTCGCGCTCGTGCTTCGAGAAACCGGCTTCCGCCAGACGCTCCAGACGCTGCGGCAAGTCCAGCGTGTAGCATGAAAAGACGATTTCAAATTCCACCTTGTCGTGCAGGGTCGGCTCAGCTAGCAGCCGATCAATGTAGTGATCGGCCAAGCGCCCCGCCAGACCTTCATCCAGATCAGCCGGGATGAAGGAATTGAACGACAGCCGCACATCGATATAGGGCAGCCCGAAGAAATGCGGCATCAGAGGGAAACTGCGCAGATTTCGGTAGCCGTAGTTGTGGCGCTGATATGCCCATATGGCATCGGTAATCAATTCCCGATAGAGCGACAGGGCCAGCGGTTTGGGGCGAATGCCAACAATCTCCGCCGGGTTCCAGTCAGGCATTACACCGTACACCGTACGTCGCCCCATCAGGAAAGGGTGCGGCTGCATGCCACGCGCCACCTTGCGCTGGATGCTTTCCAGGCGGACAGCTTGTGCGGCTCCCGACTCTGGCTCCACTGGCATGATCAACGGTCGAGCCTGCAATAGCCATAGCACCTCGGCCTCTTCCTCGCGGGTGACTGCAAACTCGCAATCCAGCGGCACGTTACCAAACAGCGTCAGTAACTCATCAAGCAGAGCAACAATCGGTACAAAAGTCGGCGCTGGCGCGACGGCACTGTTGGCCGCCTGCTGCCACACACGACCACCCATACCGCCGGTAACAGCCGAAGTATTGTTACCTTCTGACCAGTTCACCACTCGGTAGGGAGCACAGGTATTCGGGTCGTGCGAAAACGCCACCCCGGAGCGCACCACCTGCGTTAGCATCGGCTGGATCAGCACTTCATCGGTGGGTTGTGCTTCACCGTAGGCGTCGATAACTTGGGCAACTGCAGCCTCCAGCCCATCCGCCTCCACGTTGGGAATCGAAAGAAATGCTCCCGCGTTGGATGACGTTGCCCCATCTTCCCGACCGCAACTGGAGCGCACGATCCAAGGGCCTGCACTCAAGTTGTCTTCGACGCCAGATACGCACGCAGAACGATTCGCCTGCCACTCTGCCACCGCAAAGACCTGCAACGGAGCAATGCGTGCCGATTTCAGCACACCTTGCAAGGCAGCCAGCGTGCTGGCTTTGGTGGAGAACACCAGCGCCATGTCGTTCAATCCTTACGGCGTGCCGACCAGGCGCGGGTCAGATATGTCGCCTCGATGAACTCTTGTCCTTGGATGCGTTTCTCGACAAAAGTCATGAAGGCATCGAAATTCTCTGGGCCAAGCTGAACACGCAAATCGTTAACCGATCGCCAAGCGCCAAGATAACGCTCCGGTGTCATGCGGATCACGTGGCGACCTTCGAGATATACGACATCTTCAAAGCATGGAGAGGCCCACAATTGCTCGTTCAGGGTTTCGGTAATACCGGAACGGCCGGAGGAAACGCGCTTGATATTCGGACGCAGGGTATCGAGATGGGCTTCAATTTCGACCAGCATCGGATTGACTTCGATGAGACGTGGATTCCACAGCGCGGTGAAGCGCCCACCCGGTCGCAGCACGCGATGGAACTCGCGCGTAGCGACACCGAAGTTGGCCCAGTGAAAGCTGGAGGCCATGCTCAACCAGTCGCAGGTATCATTTTCCAGACCGGTGTTTTCAGCATTACCGGCCATCCAGCGGATTTTGGTCTGCTTGCTGTCGTTGATGCCATTGCTGCGCATGTCGTCATTCGGTTCCACTGCCGTTACCGAGCGAACACCAGCGGCGTGCACCATGCGGGTCCAAATCCCCGTTCCGGCACCGACATCGACAAAATCGACCTCTTGTACCGGCTTGCCGAGGAGCCCTAGCAGCGCATTCAATACCGACGGGCAATAATCCGGACGATTGTCCGAATAATCTTTTGCGAGACCCGTGAAATCCCCCGCTTTCAGCGTTTGCGTCATTTTGTACCTTTCCTTTCGCTTAAAAC
>JAYOED010000104.1:0-823 GCA_038106575.1 Burkholderiales bacterium | reverse complement strand
TTAAAACCTTCAACAATTCATCTACCAACACATGAACATCACGCCCCGGCTCAAACTCGGCTAACCAGTCAGCCGCAACTGGCTCATCAATATCCAGATCAAGCCCCGCTACATCCGACAATTCACCGGCATCGAAACGCCGGTAAATACCCTTGGGATCGCGCCGCCGCAATTCATCGAGCGGTACTTTCAGATACACTTCGAAGTAACCCGGCAAATGTTCACGATTCCATGCATGCACTTCGCGGAAAAGAGAAATAGTAGCGATAACCACCCTCACTCCCTGCGCAGCAATCACTCGGCAAAGGTGTGTGTATTGCATTGCCAGTGCCAGGCGTCCTTCACGGCCATGATTGCGGGCATTCGCAGCAGCGGCCCCGAAGACCTCCCGCAACTCGTCGCCGTCGAGCATCACCACCGGTTCGCCTTGCTCGCGGAGGCGGCGCACCAGTTCGTTGGCAAGGGTCGTCTTGCCGGCCCCCGACAAGCCGGTAATCCAGATAATCTGTGGGCAATTGCTCACAATAGCTCCCATAGGCGATTGTAGATCTTCATCCGATAGCCGTGATAGCGACCCAGTCTGACGATCATAGGCACACCGCTTTCCGCTTCGATCCGGCGCAGGCCATGCCAAGCCGCAACCTGCACCGGCCACTGGTCAAAGAAGAACAGGTTCAGATTGACGAACACGTTGAGGGTAATACGCGCCTGCGGCGATGCCGTATCGGCAAAAATCCTCCGGACATAATAAATCGCTTCGGCGATAGCAGCTAGTTTTAACAGCGCCTTTCCTCCGATTGCGCGCTTTTGCACCTCGGCGGCA
>JAYOED010000103.1:6318-6528 GCA_038106575.1 Burkholderiales bacterium | reverse complement strand
GGTGCGCTACGCGTCAAGCTGGGTCACGAGAAGGGACATGCTGAAGACGGCTGGCGCCCGTGCTGGATCGTCGACTTCCCGGCGTTCGATTATGACGAGGAAGGAAAACGCTGGGTCGCCGCCCATCATCCTTTTACCGCACCCAAGGACGAGCATGTTGCGCTTCTCGCCAGCGACCCTGGGAAGGTGATGGCGAAAGCCTATGATGTG
>JAYOED010000103.1:0-6261 GCA_038106575.1 Burkholderiales bacterium | reverse complement strand
TCGGCATTTCTCCCGAGGTTGCCCATGCCAAATTCGGGTTCCTGCTCGATGCGTTGTCCTACGGGGCCCCGCCGCATGGCGGCATAGCGTTCGGCCTGGACCGTCTGGTCACGCTGATGACCGGTGCCGAATCGATCCGCGAGGTTATCGCTTTCCCGAAAACCCAGCGCGGCCAGGATTTGATGGTGGAGGCACCCAGTCTCGTTACCGAACGCCAGTTGCGCGATCTCCACATTCGTCTGCGCAACCCGTCCAAGCCGGAGTAAGTGCGGCGCCGTGGGGAATGAACAGGCCTTTCTGCAGTAAATTCCTATACTGGCTGCCCGGATTTGTGGCGGCAACAGGCGATGCTGCCGCACTGGCTTTCAGCAATGCGCCACGAGATTTCCAGGTCAGTATGCGGGAGATGCCGCAGGAGGCACGACAGCCCCTACATCTTATCCGCCGCGGTGGCCCCTATCCTTATTCACGTGACGGTACGACCTTAGGCAATTACGAGCGGCGCCTGCCGGGGGCGCGGCGGGTCCATTACAGCGAATACACCGTAGCTACCCCGGGTAGTCGCAACCGCGGCGCATGGCGCATAGTCATCGGCTGCAAGCGGCAATCGCCGGCGAAGAGCCCTCCGCCGGGCACCCCGGGGCTTGCGTATTCTCGTGGGGGTGGAGTGGCGTATTACACGGCTGATCACTACGAAACCTTCAGGCGCATTGTCGAATGAAGTTCCTGTCCAAAGCACTCAATGGCGTCTATCGCGCGCCCGATCAAACAATGGCGGCTCAAGCCGGATCATCCAGATTGCGTTCCACGGTTATTTCGCTGCGCGGCATAAACGGCAAAAGGGGAGTGCTCGGCGCTTTCTCGGGTGCAATGGATTTTCCTTCAGGCTTCGGTGCCAACTGGGATGCGCTGGCGGATTGCCTGCAGGATCTGTCATGGTCGCCCGGCTGCCATTTGCTGCTGTTGCAGGAAGGGGCGGAGTTTGCGGAGACTGCGGTCGGTGAATGCAGGATGTTGCTGGATATTCTGGCTTCTTTGGCTGATTTCTGGAGGCAGCAGGGCCGCGGGTTCATCGTGTGGGTCGATGGCGTTGCCGGATTGCCGGAGTTTGCGCAGTTATGAATTACAAGCATCCAGTATCAGTGCTGGTGCTGGTGCATACCGCCGACCTCCAGGTGTTGCTGCTCGAGCGCGCAGATCGCCCCGGTTTCTGGCAGTCGGTGACCGGCAGCCAGCATGTAGGGGAAACGCTGGAGCAGACGGCTCTTCGCGAACTGGCCGAGGAAACCGGAATTGCTAAAGCTGCGGTGTTGACAGATTGGAATCTTCAAAATCGTTACGAAATATATCCGCACTGGCGCAACCGCTATGCGCCTGGCGTTACCCACAATACGGAACATGTTTTTGGATTGACGCTGCCGCATATACAGGATGTGGTGCTGTCGCCGCGTGAGCATCTGGCGTGGCGCTGGTTGCCTTGGAGGGAGGCTGCCGATGTGGTTTTTTCCTGGAGCAATGCCGAAGCGATACGCCGTTTGCCCGATCACGTGTTGAAACGCGGATAGTCCCGTAAAAACACGGGATATTCCGGCTGGTTTTTCTGTCAAAATCCTGTAAATTTGTAAACTTTACCCATTGCGGGACGAGTGGGAGCGAGATCAGATTATGGAAGTTAATACGATAGCTTTTGATGACTTCAAGCCGCTTGCGGATGAAGCTTGCCAGGAACGCATTGTGGCTTCGCGCTGCAAGCTGGGCGATCGCGCCGTATTGCTTGGTCACCACTACCAGCGCGCGGATGTTTACCGGCACGCCGACCTGACCGGCGATTCGCTGCAACTCTCCAAGCTTGCATCACAGACGGATGCCGAATACATCGTATTCTGCGGCGTGCATTTCATGGCAGAAGTCGCTGATATCCTGTCGCGTCCGACCCAGAAAGTCGTGTTGCCTGACCTCAGTGCCGGTTGCTCGATGGCTGACATGGCCAACCTGAGCAAGGTGGAGCGGGCGTGGCGTGAATTGTCTGAGGTTCTGGACCCGGATTCGACTGTGACGCCGATGACCTACATCAACTCGGCGGCTGATCTCAAGGCGTTCTGCGGCGAGCACGGCGGTACGGTTTGCACTTCGTCAAATGCGCGGACCATCCTGCAGTGGGCGTTCGGTCGGCGCGAGAAGGTGCTGTTTTTTCCCGATCAGCATCTGGGTCGCTGGACCGGCTACCTGATGGACATTCCCCTGTCGGAAATGCTGGTATGGGATCCCGACGAGCCCATGGGCGGGCTAACACCGCAGCAGATTAAGATGGCGAAGATCCTGCTCTGGAAAGGACATTGCTCGGTGCACCAGATGTTCCAGGCCCAGCACATATTGCGCTGGCGCCAGCAGAATCCGTCAGGCGCCGTGATCAGCCACCCCGAATGCAACTTCGAGGTATGCAAGCTCTCAGATTATGTCGGTTCGACTGATTACATCATCAAGACCATCACCGCCAGCGCACCCGGCTCGCGCTGGCTGGTGGGCACTGAACTCAATCTGGTGAATCGTATCGCTGAGGAGTGCGCGCCCCAGGGTAAGTCAGTGCAGTTCATGGCGCCGACCGTCTGCATGTGTTCCACCATGCAGCGCATTGATCCCCAGCATCTTGCCTGGTCTCTGGAGAATCTGGCTGCGGGCAAGGTCGTGAACCAGATCAAGGTTCCGTCCTATGAGGCTGAACTTGCGCGAGTTGCGCTGGAACGTATGCTTGCAGTGTCCTGATAAGGCGCCATCTGTCGCGGCGCGACGTTTGAGCGTCGTGACTTATAACATCCACAAGGGTTTTTTTCATGCCGCTGCTGTCGCGGCGGCCGGTGCTGCGTGCCCTACGAGAGCAGTTGCACACTCAATACCGAACTGGTGTTTTCTCAGGAAGTCATTGGCGAGCACACCCTTCATGGCCGCCTGTCATCGCGACGGGCCCGCATCTATGTTCGCGGCTTTTCAGTTCGAGAGGCAGGAGTTCATCACGGAAAACACTGGGGGCGTATGTCGGACCATGCGCCTTTGACGGCCCAGCTTAAAAAATTGCAGGGCTGAATGCTGATGGCGGGGTGAGCCACGTGGCTGGTGGGATAATCGGCATTCTTGTCGCCGATATCCGCTGCAACGAACCGGCTGCTTGTCCGGAGCCTCGGCATGAGTGACCTAAATTCAGTTTAAATATATGTTTTTAAATAATAATTTTTATATTGCCGGTGACGTGCCCTAGCATGACTTCTAAAATTGCAGACGCTGTTCGTAGCGGCCGCATGAAAGCGGCGGTATCGCGTAATGACTGGCGCGTGGTTCCCATGCTGTTGCCCTATCTCTGGGAATATCGGTGGCGTGTGGTGACGGCGCTTGTCTTTCTGGTGACTGCCAAGCTGGCCAATGTGGGTGTGCCCTTGGTCATGAAGGATATTGTCGACGGCCTGGATTCCGCCAAGGCCGTGCTGGTGCTGCCGCTGGCGTTGCTGGTGGCCTACGGAATACTGCGATTGTCGACGGTATTGTTTGCCGAACTGCGCGACGTGGTTTTTGTTCCTGTCACGCAGCGTGCCGCACGCCGTATCGCGCTGGGCGTATTCCGTCATTTGCATGCGTTGTCGCTGCGTTTCCACCTGGACCGCCAGACCGGTGGCATGTCGCGGGATATCGAGCGCGGCACCCGCGGCATCTCCACGCTGCTGTCTTTCATGCTGTTTTCCATCATTCCTGTGGTGCTGGAATTCACGTTGGTCGCAGCTGTGTTGTTTGCGCGGTTTGACTGGAGCTTCGTGGTGGTGACTTTTATCGCCGTCATTGTTTATATTTCCTTTACGGTTGGGATCACCGAATGGCGAACTGCCATCCGCAAGCGCGCCAATGAACTGGATTCGAAGGCGAACACCCGCGCCATCGATAGTCTGCTCAATTTTGAAACCGTCAAATATTTCAACAATGAGGACTACGAGGCACAGCGTTACGACGACAGCCTGCAGCGCTATGAAGTGATGGCCGTGCGCAACGAGGCCTCGTTGGGGCTGCTCAATGTCGGACAGGCGGCAATCATCTCCGTTGCGGCGACGCTGCTGATGATCCTGTGCGCCCAGGGCGTGGTCTCACGTGATCTGACTTTGGGTGATCTGGTTCTAGTCAACGCTCTGCTGATCCAGCTCTACATACCACTCAACTTCCTGGGTATGGCCTATCGGGAAATCAAGCAGGCGCTGGCTGACATGGAGCGCATGTTCAGCCTGATGGAGGAACATCGTGAGGTAGACGATGTCCGGGACGCTAGGGGCATGCCGGAAGGTCCGGCGATGGTGGAATTCGATACCGTGGATTTCGGCTATGACCCGCGCCGCCAGATTCTCCATAGCATGACATTCACAATCCCTCCGGCTGCGAAGGTGGCTGTAGTTGGAGCCAGCGGCGCCGGGAAGTCTACGCTGGCGAGACTGCTCTACCGTTTTTACGATGTCACCGGCGGGTCAATTAGGGTCAACGGCGTCGATCTGCGAGACTTGCGCCAGTCAAGCCTTCGTGCGGCGATAGCCATCGTGCCCCAGGACACGGTACTCTTCAACGATACCATCTACTACAACATTCAGTACGGCCGCCCGTCTGCTTCGCGCGAAGAGGTGATTGCTGCCGCCAGGGCGGCTCATATCCATGCATTCATTGAGGCACTGCCGGACGGCTATGAATCGATGGTCGGTGAGCGCGGCCTGAAGCTTTCGGGTGGGGAAAAGCAGCGGGTGGCGATTGCGCGCGCAATTCTTAAGAATCCGCGCATCATGATTTTCGATGAAGCCACGTCGGCGCTAGATTCACGTACTGAACAAGCCATCCAGAAAGAACTCAACGCAGTGGCGCGAGGGCGAACTACCTTGCTCATCGCGCATCGCCTCTCCACTGTGATGGATGCTGACGAAATACTCGTTTTGGATCAGGGGCAGATCACCGAGCGCGGCAGGCATCATGAGTTGCTGGCAAGAAAGGGTGCCTACGCCCAGATGTGGGCGCTGCAACAGCAGGAAGATGCTAGGCGTCGGGATGCCGCGCTTGTGGATGCCGGTTACATCGACAACGGGAAGCTTACGGTCACGCGGGTGCCGCGACCTCCGGCGCCCTGAGAAATTTCCGTGGTTCCGTCATGTCCCTGGGCTATTTCTCGGACGATGGCCAGTCCCAGGCCGCAGCCCTCGGGTGTACCCCCAGGGATACGGTAGAAACGCTCGAACACCTTGTCGCGTTCTGCTTCCGGTATACCGATACCGCTGTCTTCCACATCGATCATTGCCGAGTTACTGCTCTTTCGTATCCGCACCGTGATATGACCGCCGGCCGGCGTGTAGCAGATGGCATTGTCTATCAGGTTGTTTAGCATTTCCCGCAGCAGGAATGGATCGACGCTGATGGTCACGGCAGCGGAATCGTCGTCGAATCCAATATCCAGTTCGCGTGCCAATGCCCGCGGGACCCATTCACTAGCGGTCTGACGGGCGAGCACGACAAGATTCACCGCTTGCCGGATCATGCTGCGATAGGATCCGGATTCGGCGCGCGCCAGGGTTAGCAGTTGTGAAACCAGCCGGGCAGCATGATCGGCAGCAGAATGCAGGTTTTTGAATGCTGCGTGCTCTTCCTTGTCATGAACCTGACGGATAGCCAGTTCGGTCTGCGTCTTGAGCGCTGCCACCGGGGTCCGCAATTGATGGGCGGCATCGGCTATGAAACGCTGCTGAGCAGCCAGCGCTGCACTGAGCCGTGACAGCAGGTCATTCATCGAACTGATCAGCGGTTGAAGTTCAGGGGGCAGTTTTCTTTCGTCAATCGGGCTCAGATCGAGGTGGGAACGGCTGGCGATTTCGCGGCGCACGGATGTCAGGGTTCGCAGGCCGATGCCGACCCCGAACCATATGGTCAGCGAAGCGAGCAGTATCAGAATTCCCTGCGGGATCATCATTCGCAGCATGATCTGGCGGGCCGAATCGTTGCGAATCTGGGCACGCTCAGCAACTTGCATTAGCAGCGCGCCTTTGCCGGACCCGGGGCGCACCGGTACCCGCACAGCGACTGCTCTGAGCACTTGGCCTTGGTAGGTTGCATCGTAGTAGACCACGCGATCCCTTTGAGACGTAGTGGGTGGATCGGGTAGATCCGGATCGCCGGAAATGTATTGCCCCTGCGGTCCGTTGGCGCGATAGAGAAAACGGCCCTGTTCGCCGGAGATCAGCATTTCGATGATGGGCT
>JAYOED010000102.1:0-6642 GCA_038106575.1 Burkholderiales bacterium | reverse complement strand
GGGACTCAAAATCCCGCGGTGGCAACACCATGAGAGTTCGATTCTCTCTCCCGGCACCAGAAACATCCGGATACTGGCTTCAGACTGCCGGTTTCGTCACCTCAACATTGTCGATCAGCCGCGTCTTGCCCAGCCGCGCAGCAGCCAGCACGACGAGGTCGGTTTCGCCGTTACGCGGCGGCCGCAGATCGGTTTTGCGGCGGATCGCGACATAGTCAGGCTTCCAGCCGTAAAGGGCAAGCTCCGCCATTGCGGCCAGCTCCAGCCGCTGATAATCCCCAGCGCCCATTGAAATCTCGCCACGGGTGTTGCACAGCACGCGATACAGCCGTGGCGCTTCCTGTCGCTCCGACGGACTGAGATAGGCATTGCGCGAAGAAAGCGCCAGGCCGTCTTCGGCACGAACCGTTTCCGCGAGTATCAGCTCAATCGGTAGCGCAAACTGGCGCACCATGTTGGTCAGCACCAGGCACTGCTGGTAATCCTTCTTGCCGAAAATCGCCGCGTGCGGCGACACCATATTGAACAGCTTCATGACCACCGTCGCAACGCCGCGGAAATGGCCGGGACGCGCCTCACCGTCGAGGATGTGCTGAAGGTCGGATGGCTCGACCACGAATGTCTGCGGCTCCGGGTAAATCTCATTCTCGTCCGGAGCGAATACCACGTCGACACCGGCTTTGCGCAGCTTCTCGCAGTCAGTCCCCAGCGTCCGCGGATAGCGGTCAAAATCCTCACGGGGACCGAACTGCAGCCGATTAACGAAAATGCTGACGACCGTGCACGCCGCGCGTGGCTTGGCGATCCTGATCAGCTGGATGTGTCCGTCGTGCAGGTTGCCCATCGTAGGCACGAACACGTTGTTAGGCTCGCGGCGCAGGCGCTCGCGCAATTCAGTGACGGAGTGAATGACGTCCATTGAAAAACGGTATCGGGAAACTGCCCCGGAATTCAGGGAGCGCGCATTATATGCGCTCGGGGGGGCAGTGTCAGGCCTGGATTGCTTCAGAACGAATGCTCTCGCCCGGGAAATTTGCCGTCCCTGACCTCCTGGACGTAGAGGGCAACGGCATCCTGGATCGAACCTGCGGCAGCCTTCATGTAATTCTTGACGAACTTGGCCTTCTTGCCCGGGAAGACATCGAGCATGTCGTGCAATACCAGTACCTGGCCATGGCAATCGACCCCGGCACCGATGCCGATCGTCGGCACCTTCGCCGCGGCGGTAATCCGCGCCGCCAGCGTCGCGGGTATCGCCTCGAGCACAATCATACCGGCACCGGCATCCTCGAGAATCCGCGCGTCATTGAGCATACGCTGCGCATCATCGTCAGCCTTGCCCTGCACACGATAACCACCGAGCTGGTGCACCGACTGCGGCGTCAACCCGAGATGGCCGCACACCGGTATGCCGCGTTCCGTCAGGAACGAGATCGTCTCCAGCATCGGCCGGCCGCCCTCGATCTTCACCATCTGAGCGCCCGCAGACATGATTTCGGCCGCATTGCGGAAAGCATCCTGGGGACTGATCTGGAAAGTGCCGAACGGCATGTCGCCAATTACAAATGCACGCTTCGAGCCGCGCGCCACGCACTGCGTGTGATACACCATGTCGCGCAGAGTAACCGGCAGCGTCGACTCATGACCCTGCAGCACATTACCCAGCGAATCTCCGATCAACAACGTATCGAGCCCTGCGCTGTCGAGCAGCGTCGCAAAACTCGCGTCATAGCAGGTCAGCATGGTGATTTTCTCGCCATCCCGCATCATTTTGTGTAAACCGCTCAGCGTGATACGCATGTGGACTCCTTAGCCGCCCAGACTGAAAAACTCGCGCGGGCCGCGCATGGCATTGATCCGCCGCAACAATAAATCAAAATCGGAGGGTGAATCAACGAAGTTGAGATGTTCCGAATTTACGATCAGCAGCGGTGCACCGCTGTAGTGATGAAAAAACCGGGCGTAGGCATCGGCCAGCCTCACCAGATATTCCTCGGGTATGGTCTGCTCGTAGCTCTTCGCCCGTCTTTGCACGCGTTCGACTAGTGTTTCGGCACCTGCCTGCAGATAGATCACCAAGTCGGGTTGAGGTGCCTGCGGCTTCAGGTGGCCGAAAATCTGCCGGTACAGCGCCAGCTCATCATCGTTCAGCGTCAACTGCGCGAACAGCGGATCCTTCTCAATCATGAAATCGGACACCGTGACGCTACCAAACAGGTCCGACTGCGCCATATCGCGTACCTGATTGATCCGCTGGAACAGGAAAAACAGCTGGGCCGGCAGCGCGTAGCGCGAAGTATCGCGGTAGAAACCCGGAAGAAAGGGATTGGCATCCGGATCCTCGAACAGCGTTGCAGCCCCAAGGTGATCGGCCAGCCGGCGCGCAAGGGTGGTCTTACCCGAACCGATCGGCCCTTCGACGACTACGTAACGATATTTCTCCGCCAGTGTCATGCCGGCATCCGCTGCAAACGGACCATGCCTGCCGCGTCGACACTGCCCGCCAGTTCACGCGCAACGCCATGACCGGTTATCACCGCATCCGGTGCGATCTCAGCCAGCGGCACCAGTACGAATGCACGCTCCAGCATCCGCGCATGCGGAATGGTCAGACCGGGCTCGTGCAGCACTAGGTCGCCGTAGAGCACGATATCGAGATCAAGCGTGCGCGGTGCGTTCGGGAAATCGCGGACACGGCCGTGCGCACGTTCGATTTCCAGTAGGGCTTTCAGCAAATGCCGCGGCGACAATCCTGTTTCGGCCTGGACAACGGCATTGATGAAATCCGGCTGATCCGCGTAACCGACCGGGGCACTGCGGTACAGCGACGAGCGCATGAGCAGCCGGGTCTCCGGCAATGCCGCGATCGCAGCGCAGCCGGCTTCAACCTGGCGCTCCGGCTCACCGATGTTGGCGCCCAGCGCAATGCTTGCGATCACCCGTGTCGCAGGCGTAGCACTCATTTAGCCCCCGGCACCGATGTCCCGGATTTACGACGACGGCGCCGCCGGCGTTTCTTCGCCGGCCCGCTGTCGGCAACCAGCATGGCGGTGCGCCCGTCGGCATCGGCCTCCTGGAATCGCGTCCACCACTCGCCAAGCGCGGCGTCCCTATCGCCGCTCTCGCAACGCAGCAGCAGAAAATCATAAGCCGCGCGAAAACGCGGATGTTCGAGCAACCGAAATGGCCGCTGACCGGCACGCTGCTCGAACCGCGGTTGCAATGCCCACAGTTCCTTCATATCCGACGTATAGCGGCGGGGGATCGCGATTTGTTCGGTCTGTTTCTCAATCACTTGATCCATTGCCTCGTACAGCGCCGGCACCGGCGGCACATTCCGTGCCTTGATTTTTGCCCACGCCGCCAGCACCTCGTGCCAGGTAAGTGCTGCAAACAGGAAGGCGGGAGACACCGTCTTGTCAGCGCGGATGCGCATATCGGTGTTTTTAAGTGCTAGCATCACGAAACGTTCACCGAGCGGCTGCTCGAGTATCACATCCAGCAGCGGCAGCAGGCCGTGATGGAGGCCTTCCTTGCGCAGCCTTTTCACGCATTCGACGGCGTGGCCGGACAGCAGCAGCTTGAGCATCTCGTCGAACAGCCGTGATGCAGGCAGGTTGGCCAGCAAACCAGCCATCGAACGGATCGGCTTGCGCGTGGCCGCGTCGATTTCGAGCCCGCAAGCAGCTGCAAAACGCACTGCGCGCAGCATGCGTACCGGATCTTCGCGATAACGCTGCACCGGTTCGCCGATGATCCGCAAACGTTTGCGCCTGAGGTCGGCGACACCGCCGTGATAATCCCAGATCTGCTCCTTCTCGGGATCGTAGAACAAAGCGTTGATGGTGAAATCGCGGCGCGTGGCATCCTGCGACTGATCGCCCCACACGTTGTCGCGTAGCAGACGTCCATGTTCGTCCTCCACCCTTGCACTGGCATCAGCTGCAGGGCCGCGGAACGTGGTCACCTCGACCAGGTCGCGGCCGCACATCACATGCACGATCTTGAAGCGGCGACCGATCACGCGGGAGCGGCGGAACAACCCACGCACTTCTTCCGGTGTTGCATCGGTGGCAACGTCGAAATCCTTGGGGTGACGCCCAAGCAGCAGATCACGCACCGCGCCACCGACCACAAACGCGGCAAAACCCGCCTCCCGCAGCGCAGTACAGGTGCGCAGGGCACAGTGGCCGATGCGGTCGCGGGACATGCCGTGCTCGCGAACGAAGATGATCCGCGGCTTTGCCGGTTTGAACATGCGGCCCGAAAACACGCGGCCAAGCAGTCTGGTAATCATGCGGGAGTAGAGATCGACGCCAGGTGGCTGCAATGAAGGTTGTAACCGCCATCAAGCCCGCGCCGCAGGGAAAAAACCGCGCGATTATACATGCGCAACCGCACTTCGTTCCCGCGGCTGCGCGGTGCGCTCAGCCAAGACTCAGCACCGGCCAGCCCCGCGTCCCGGCAAGCGCTCGCAGCGTTTCATCCGGATCGACAGCCACCGGATGGGACACCCGCTCCAGCAACGGTAGATCGTTGTGAGAATCGCTGTAAAACGTTGATTTATCAAAATTTTCAAGGCTTTGCCCTCGTCCGGCTAACCACGCCTGCAAACGCTCGACCTTACCCTCGCGAAAGCACGGCGTACCGTGAACACCGCCGGTAAATTGCCCATCCTGCTCTTCGGGCTCGGTGGCAATCAGGTGTTCGATTCCGAAGGCCCGCGTAATCGGCGCGGTCACGAAACTGTTGGTTGCCGTAATCACCACCCTCACCTCTCCTGCATGGCGAGCGACCAGTTCGCGCGCCGAATCGCGCATCATTGGCGCGATGCGCTGCTGCATGAACTCGGCATGCCAGCCGTCGAGCACCGCGCGGGAACGTTGCGACAGCGGTTTCAGCTGGAAATCGAGAAATTCACGGATGTCGAGCCTGCCCGTCTTGTATTGGTCGTAGAACGCCTGGTTGCGCGCCTCGTAGGTTTCCCGGTCTAGAACCCCGCGGTCGATCAAGTACTGCGCCCATTCAAAATCGCTGTCGCCGGCCAGCAAGGTATTGTCGAGATCAAACAACGCCAGTTTCATCATCCACCCGTCATCCCGTGTGTACGGTCCTTGCCTGCAGAAGTTCGCGCGCCAGCGGCACGGTCACCGCACGTTTCTGCTCCAGCGACAACCGATCCATGGCATCGACCAGCGCGCGCAACGAGTTCATGTCGCGCGGGACGCGCACCAGTAGGTAATCGGCCACTTCGTCAGCCAGCGCAAATCCCCGAGCACGTGCGTAATCCAGCAGCGCGGTGCGACGGTCAGCCTCGGACAGGGTGCGCACTTCGTAAACCAGCCCCCAGGCCAAACGTGTCTGCAAATCGGAACGCAACGGCAACTGCGCAGGCGCTGCAGAACCAGTCGCCACCAGCAAACCGGAACCATCTCGTAACATGTTGTATATATTAAATAATTCTATTTGTTTCGCAGCATCCAGAAACTGCACGTTATCCACCCCCAGTGCATCCTGGTCGGCAACCTCGTCCAAGGGCGCCGAATACTCGTGCACGGAACGTCCGGCAGCGCGCAGCTCCTGCAAGGTGGCACGCAGCAGATGGGTACGGCCGCTGCCCGAAGCCCCCCACAGATAAATAAAGCGCTCACCTTCGCTGCGCACCAACGCGCGCAGCGAAGCGACGATTTCGGCATTGCCGCCCACCACAAAATTGTCCAGCGTCGGCGCCGGCGGCGTGGCCAGTTCCAGCGCCAGCTGTTTCACACCCTGCATATCAGTCCCGGTAAATGCTGCTCGCGAGATAATCGCGACGCAGATGGCGTACCCAAACCAGCAGCGCGGCACTGGCCGGCAGTGCCAGCAACACCCCAAAAAATCCGAACAGACTGCCGAATACCAGCAGAGCGAAAATCACCGCTACTGGATGCAGGCCGATGCGGTCGCCGACCAGCCACGGCACCAGCACGTAACCTTCAAGCAGGTTGCCGGCGACGAAAACGCCCCACACCCAAGCCAGTTGCGACAGATCCTGGAACTGCAGTGCGCCGGTCATCGTCGCCAGTAGCACGCCGATGATGACGCCGAGGTACGGTACGAAGGTGACCAATCCCGCAATCATGCCCACCGACAACGCAAAATCGAGTCCGACCGCCCACAGTCCCACGGTGTAGAAAAACCCCATGCCCAGCATCACCAGCAGTTGTCCCCGCAGGAACTGCCCCAGCACGTCGTCGATCTCGCGCGCTATCACGCTGACGCGGTCGTGCCAGCGCCGCGGCACCAGCCTGTCTATGCCGCCGACGATCACATTCCAGTCGCGCAGGAAATAAAACAGCACCACCGGCACCAGCACCGCGCCTCCCACGAATCCGATGATGGCCAGCCCGCCGGTTTTCAGTGAAGGCAGCAGCTTCACCGCGAGGTCGCGTATTTCGGTCATGTGCTCGACCACCCAATCCCGCACCATCGCGGTTTCCAGCTGTATTCCGAGCAGTTGCTCCAGCCGCGGCGCCGCCGCAGTTCGCAGCCAGTCGACATAGGCCGGCGCCTGGTCGGCAATAGCACGGATCTGGCGAATCAGCAGCGGTAACAGTACTATCAGCAGCAGCACGAACACCAGGCCAAGCAACAGCAGCACCA
>JAYOED010000101.1:0-6885 GCA_038106575.1 Burkholderiales bacterium | reverse complement strand
TGTCCCGCCGTTCAAGGACTGCCGGAATGGATTTAGCCTGAATGGGGGTTGGTTCGCTGTAGCCTTCGTCGGCAACGGCACGTTGCAGTTCCGGAATCAGCTTGAGGTCGGCGAAAGACATGGAATTGACGAAAACAGGACTACGGGCAGCTGCGGATTGCAGTGCCGGGAGGTCGGGATGTCAGGCAAATAGATGCCGGAAAGAGGTGTAACGCAGATGAAATCACGAGGGCGAAGTATATCGCGCCCGCCACACCACGGCCAGCAGGAAGTGGAACTTCCATATATACAAAAATCTGGTAAATTGTGGTGGTAGTCGAGTCTGTTCATTTCAGGATGAATATTTCACCCAATGGACGGTATGCATTCCACACTGGCTGAACCTACGACAGTTAACCTGTTTCCGCTGATTCTCACGCTGGACACGCATGGCGTGCCGCATCGCTGGATCAGCTGGCAGCACGCCTGCTACTACTACTCGAAGGATCAGGTGGCCTGGAGCATGGGCGCACATGCATTTACCGTACGCGGCGGATTGAATCGCCTTACCGGTGAGCGCTCGACGATTACAGGCGCCAGCATCATCGCCATCAAGGGCAAGGCGATGGCGATGAAATCGTTCAACCAGGTGCCCCCGCTGAACAACCGCGAACTGTTTCACCGCGACCGCCAGATCTGCGCGTATTGTGCCAACAGTTTTTCCGGTGCGCGGCTGACGCGCGACCACATTGTTCCGTTTTCCAAGGGCGGGCACGATACCTGGATGAATGTGGTTACGGCCTGCAGGCCATGTAACGAACGGAAAAGTGATCGCACGCCGGAAGGTGCCGGCATGGAACTGGTTTATTTGCCCTACGTGCCTAATCGCGCCGAGTATTTGATTCTGACCAACCGCCGGATTCTGGCGGACCAGATGGAATTCCTGGCGCAGCACGTGCCTGCACAAAGCCGGTTGCATCAGACGCTGTGAGGAAAAGCCTGCTCAAGACAGGCAGATTCGATTATTTCAGTCCCAGTTTGCGCATGGCTGCCAGAGCCTCCTTGTCGGAAGGAGCGCGCCTGTCCTTGAAGATCAGCCATAACAGCGCCCCATTGGCGAGAATGAACGTGACTTCGATGTACATTAGTGTTTCGACAATTACATGGGCAGGTTTCTGGGCAAAGATAAAATAGAAGCCTTCTAATGTCGGAATGGCCGCCTTGTTCAGAGAAAAGACCGACTCCATCAGCGGAAACAACAGCATTGCTACCAGATTGTTTCCCGTAAATATCAGTGATTCGTTTTATAGGCTGAGCTTTTCTTCAGCGCGTTCGCGGGCCTGGTCCCCAGCAATAACTAGGCCATCGCTAGGTTGACCGACACGACCACGCACGCAGATCGGCATTGATTGCACTCAGCGGCGGCATTGCCGCAATAAAATGAAACCTAAAAAACAGGAATGGCGGTTGACGCAACCGTGGAATGGTCACTCAGGTGGAACAGAGTAATCAGCAGCTCATTGGCCAAGGCAATGGCTTGATTTCTGTTCATAAACGTTCTCACTTGCCAAAGTGAATCGAGTTTAGCCGATCAATTATGATTAACTCGAAGCAGCATTCAGCACGGCTTTTTCAAGGGGGGGCAATTTTTGTCAACTTTACATGACATAAAATCTTGTGAGCATGGTCAATCGACGTGGTTGCAATACAGTTTGCTATGATGTCTCCAATATTGTATTAATTCATTGATTTATAAAAATTTTGTGAAAATCGACCTGCATTGCCACACCACCCACTCGGACGGTTTGCTGAGCCCGGCCGCGGTCGTGGAGCGCGCAGTGCAGCGTGGCGTCGATGTGCTGGCGCTGACTGATCACGACGAAATTTCTGGGCTCGATGAGGCGCGGGAAACGGCAGCCCATTGGGGACTGCGCTTGATCAATGGCGTGGAAATCTCAGTGTTGTGGAGTAGCGTTACCCTGCATATTGTCGGATTAGACATTGATCACGATCATGTGCCTTTGGTTGAGGGTCTTGCCGACATACGCAGCGGACGTGAACAGCGGGCGCAGCAGATGGCTGCAAGTCTGGCGGAAGCCGGAATCGCTGGCAGTCTTGAAGGGGCGCGGCGATACGCCAAAAATCCGCAGTTGCTCAGCCGTACGCATTTCGCGCGTCATCTTGTCAGCGAAGGTCATGCGCGTGATACCAATTCGGTTTTCCGGAATTTTCTGTCACCCGGAAAACCCGGATATGTTCCACACGAGTGGAGCAGGCTTGAAGATGCAGTGCAATGGATTACCGGATGCGGAGGGGTTGCGGTTCTTGCGCATCCCGGACGCTATCGGCTTGATCATCATCAATGCGAAATCCTGTTGGAGGAATTCCGGTCACTGGGGGGCATGGCCGTCGAGGTTGTGACCGGGTCGCATGCTCCCGCAGAATTTGTGACTTGGGCTCGCTATGCGAAGCGCTTTGGTCTGCAGGCCTCAGCAGGTTCTGATTTTCACGGGCCCGGAGAAAGTTACCGCGATCTCGGTGATGTTCCGGCACTGCCAGATGGATCCATTCCCGTATGGTCGAACTTTGCATCCATCCTCGCCTGAGCAATTTTACGACCGGCATTCGTGGCGCAGTTCTTTTCAATTCATCCGCAGCATCCCCAGAAACGGCTGATCAAACGCGCTGCAGGAATTATCCGCGATGGTGGCATCGTGGTCTATCCGACGGACTCGTGCTACGCGCTTGGTTGTCATATCGGCGACAAAAGTGCGATAGAACGTATTCGCGCGATCCGTGGGGTTGACTCGAGACATCATTTCGCGTTGGTGTGCCGGGATCTTTCTGAGCTGGCAGCCTACGCACGTGTCGATAACCGGCAATTCCGGCTGCTCAAGACTATGACACCCGGCAGCTATGTGTTCATTCTTGAGGCCACCCGCGAATTGCCCAAGCGCCTGCAGCATCCTAAGCGTAGGACGATAGGTCTACGAATTCCGGATCATCCTGTTGTCGATGCACTGCTGGCGGAATTGGGTCAACCGATCCTGTCGTCCACCCTGCTGCTTCCGGGGTATGAGTCTCCGCTAACCGATGCTGCGGAAATTCGCGCGCGTCTCGAGCACCGCGTCGAGCTAATTCTGGATGGAGGATCTTGCGGAGTTGAGCCGACAACGGTTGTGGATTTAACGGGTTCTGCGCCGGTGGTGACACGGGCAGGTAAGGGCAGCCTGAAGCCGCTGGGTTTGTGAAGCGGAACTGCGTTTTCGGGCATGCGGTAAAATCGCTACAATGTCGTCACTGCGCACCCGAATAAAATTACTAAACAATTGTTTTTAATCAATTAATGGTTTGTTTGCCTGCTACCTCTTTTTGATGACTACTGACCCCCTTAATGTTTGAGAACCGCGTCTTATCCGGCATGCGTCCCACCGGCGCGCTGCATCTGGGCCATTACCACGGCGTACTGAAAAACTGGATCAAGCTTCAGCATGAGCATCAATGCCTGTTTTTTGTGGCCGACTGGCATGCGCTGACAACAAATTACGATGACCCAGGAACCATCGAAGATCACGCCTGGGACATGGTTATCGACTGGCTTGCAGCAGGCGTTGATCCTGGGCAGGCCGTTTTATTCATTCAATCTAAAGTGCCGGAGCACGCTGAACTGCATCTCCTGCTGTCTATGATTACACCGCTGTCATGGCTGGAACGTGTTCCGACCTACAAGGATCAGCAGGAAAAACTTGCGGAAAAAGACTTGTCTACCTTTGGTTTTCTGGGATATCCGCTGTTGCAAAGTGCAGATATCCTGATTTACCGCGCTAATCTGGTACCGGTTGGCGAAGATCAGGTTCCGCATGTGGAGATCACCCGGGAGATTGCGCGGCGCTTCAATCACGTGTTCGGACGCGAACCTGGTTTCGAGAAAAAGGCTGAAGCGGCGATTAAGAAGCTAGGGGCCCGGCGCGGAAAACTCTACCGGAAACTGCGCACTGATTACATGGAGCGGGGCGACGTTGCAGCAATGGCCGCTGCCAGGGCTCTGCTGGAGGAAACGCAAAACCTCCCGCTGGGTGATAGCGAGCGCCTGTTCGGTTATATCGAGGGCGGCGGCAAGGTGATTCTGACCGAGCCCAGCGCGCTGTTGACGGAAGCATCGAAAATGCCCGGGCTCGACGGCCAGAAAATGTCAAAGTCCTATGACAATACACTGGCGCTGCGCGAGAATCCGGAAAATGTTGCCAAGAAAATAAAGACCATGCCGACCGACCCGGCGCGCATCAAGCGCACTGATCCCGGAGATCCCGACAAATGTCCTGTCTGGCAACTGCATCTGGTGTATTCGGATGAAGCAAAAAAACATTGGGTGCAGCAGGGTTGCAAAAGCGCTGGAATCGGCTGCCTCGAGTGCAAGCAACCGATTATCGAATCCATTGTTGCCGAACAGAAACCTATGCGAGAGCGTGCGGAGCGCTACATCGATGACCCAACGCTGGTACGCAATATCATTGCCGACGGGTGTGAAAAGGCGCGCAAGCTCGCGCAGGAAACACTTCGCGACGTGCGCGAAGTCATGGGGCTTGATTACTCCTGAACGGAGCGGTATTCCATTTAGTGTCTATTGATGGAAAAACTTGCGCCCCTTGGCGGCTTTACCACTTGCCGTTGCGGATGACGCCTACCGCAATGCCTTCGATTTCCAGTGGATAGCGTTTTAGGTCGACGACGATTGTTTTGAAATCGGGGTTTTCTGCAATCAACTCCACAATGTTGCGGTTGCGCTGTATGCGTTTGACTGTGACTTCGTCGTGAAGTCGTGCGACAACGATCTGTCCTGACCGAAACTGGGTCGTGCGATGCACAGCCAGCAGATCATCTTCGAAAATGCCTGCGTCACGCATGCTCATGCCGCGGACCCGCAGCAGGTAATCGGCAGCGGGCTTGAACAGCGCTGGATCCACTCGATAGCGTTGTTCGATATTCTGCTCGGCAAGCACCGGACTGCCGGCTGCGACGCGGCCGATGACGGGTAATGAACTTTGTTGGGTCAGGCGGATGCCGCGGGAGGCGCCTGAGGTCATCTCGATGACGCCCTTGCGCTCCAGCGCACGCAGATGAGTTTCGGCTGCGTTGGGGGAGCTGAAGCCCATGGCGGCGCAGATTTCGGCCCGAGTTGGGGGGAATCCCGATTCTTCGACATGAGCCTCAATCAACTGCAGGATTTCGACCTGCCGGGGCGTCAGTAATTTTAGGATGTCATTATCCACAGCTGTAACTATATACAGTTCTCTGGGATATTCAAGCCCTACCGGAAGAAATTAATCCCGATTAGCGTAATTAAAATTCAAGTTCATGATTTATAATGATTCTAAGGATCGCTAATCCTGCCACAAAGCCTTCCTCAGATTGGACGACTTTCAGTTTTTTGTTATACTTCAGAGTTATGTAAACAAAGTGTAGGTGGTACATGAGGGATGGGCGGATCGCCCATTTTTTGTTTGTGTCGCCGGTTTGATATGAATTTGCAGGGTTTGCTCGATAGTACGTTGGCCGGTCTCGGATATGAACTGGTGGATCTGGAGCGTTCCGCCAAAGGTGGCCTGCTGCGCGTTTTTATCGACAAACCCGACGGTATAGCAGTTGGTGATTGCGTAGCGGTAAGCAATCATCTAACCCGACTTTTCGCAGTTGAAAACGTGAATTATGACCGGCTGGAAGTTTCGTCGCCGGGTTTGGAGCGTCCATTGCGGACTGCGCGTGATTTCGCGCGTTTTGCCGGGCAAAAAGTGCGGCTCAAATTGCGCGTGCCGCTGGACGGGCAACGGAATTTTGTCGGGGTGCTGTGCGATGCCGAAACGGGAAAGGTGGGTCTGGAGGTCGACGGCCGAGTGCTGTCGCTGGACCTGGGCACTGTGGATAAGGCGCGGCTGCTGCCGGCGCTTTAAGCGGGAGACGGTATATGGGGCGTGAGATTCTGTTGCTGGTTGACGCGCTGGCGCGCGAAAAGAACGTCGATAAGGAAATCGTATTCGGCGCGCTCGAACTCGCTTTGGCTTCTGCGGCTAAGAAAAAATTTACAGATGACGTCGATGTGCGTGCGTCCGTGGACCGCGAGACCGGAAAGTTTTCCTTTTTCCAGCGTTGGGAAGTGGTGAAAAACGAGGAAATCGAAGTCCCGTCTCGGCAATACAAGCTGCACGAGGCGCAGGAAGAAGATCCGGATTCGCAAGTTGGCGATTTCATCGAAGAACCGCTGGATGAAATGGAAGTTGGGCGCATCGGAGCGCAGACCGCTAAGCAGGTTATTGTGCAGAAGATCCGCGATGCCGAACGCGAGCAGATCCTGAATGATTTTCTGGCTCGCAAGGAACATCTGGTAACCGGTGTGATCAAGCGCATGGAACGCGGCAATGCCATAGTCGAGTCGGGTCGCCTTGAGGCGATGCTGCCTCGTGACCAGATGATCCCGAAGGAAAATCTGCGTCTCGGAGACCGCGTTCGCGCCTATGTCTGGAAGGTCGATCGCATGGCGCGGGGGCCGCACCTGATCCTGTCAAGGACTGCGCCGGAATTTATTGCTAATCTGTTCGAACGGGAGGTTCCGGAGATCGAAGAAGGTCTGCTCGAGATCAAGGGCGCCGCACGGGACCCGGGCTCGAGGGCAAAAATCGCAGTTCATTCAAAGGATGCGCGCATTGATCCCATCGGCACCTGTGTGGGCATGCGCGGCTCACGCGTTCAGGCCGTTACGGCAGAATTGGCACAGGAGCGTGTCGACATCGTGCTGTGGAATCCCGATCCGGCGCAGTTCGTCATTAATGCACTGGCACCTGCCGAAGTCAGCAGCATCATGGTTGACGAGGAAAAGCACAGCATGGACATCGTCGTCGATGAGGAAAACCT
>JAYOED010000100.1:3243-6906 GCA_038106575.1 Burkholderiales bacterium | reverse complement strand
ACCGTGGGCTGTGCCATGTAGAGTTCTTCGGCTGCCTTGGTATAGCTGCCAAGCCGAGCAACAGCTTCAAAGACGAAGAGTTGGGGCAGCATGCCATGCTTGATGAAGCGGCGAATGTTAGCCTGAGACATGTCGTTCCTTTCGTTAAGAGCTAAATTGTCCACCGCGCCTTCCGCAAATGCGGACTCCGCAGCCTGCGGGGTTCGCATAACTTGCCGCGGATTTTAGAATTTAGGTTTGCGTGCGGCCTGCTGGTAACCGGTGACCCCGGCCAGAATTTCCTGCTTGGCTTCGTCGGGTCCTACCCATCCCTCGACCTTGACCCACTTCCCGGGCTCAAGATCCTTGTAGTGTTCAAAGAAATGCGCGATCTGTGCAAGCTTGCTTTCTGGAAGATCCTGCGGGGCACGAATGGCAGAGTACAGGGGCGTTAGCTTGTCGATGGGCACGGCTAGTATCTTGGTGTCGTCGCCTGCTTCATCCTTCATTTTCAGCATTCCTACTGGGCGGCAACGCACGACTACACCGGTGATCAGCGGTACGGGTGACAACACCAACACGTCTACCGGGTCACCGTCTCCGGAAAGCGTGTGAGGCACGTAACCGTAATTGCATGGATAGTGCATGGCCGTCGACATGAAGCGGTCTACGAACATTGCCCCGGTGCTCTTTTCCATCTCATATTTGATCGGCTCGGCATGCATCGGGATTTCGATGATGACGTTGATATTACTCGGTACTTCGTTGCCTGAGTTGACCCTGTCCAGATTCACGTGTTGGTCTTTCCTTAAAAGATGGAGATCATTATATAGCGCCGCATGTATCGCCATTGTGACCTCATGCTACGATCACATTTCAATAATTCTGGAGTAATCATGAAACTGTTCATCACCCCCACATCTGGCAATGCCTGGAAAGTTCGCCTGTTGCTGTCGATGCTCAAGCAGCCTTTCGAAACCATTGTGCTCGATACCAAGAAAAAAGAGCACAAGTCGGCTGAGTTTCTCAAGCTCAATCCCCGTGGCCAGGTTCCCGTTCTGGAGGATGGTGACAAGGTGTTCTGGGATTCGACGGCCTGTCTAGTCTATCTGGCGCGCAAGCACGGGGGTGAACAGTGGTTGCCGACAGATGCGGCTGGCATGGCGGAGGTGCAGCAATGGCTGGCCCTGTCCAACAATGAGTTGCATTACGGGTTGCAGTGGGGGCGAGGCATCAAGACCGGCATCCGTGATATTGGCAGCTACGAAGAATATGCCGTGTATGGGCGCAGCGGCCTGGCAGTGCTTGAAGGACGTCTGAAATCGAACCAGTGGCTAGCGTGCGGGCGGTCGACCATCGCCGATCTAGCGTGTTACTGCTATACCTCAGTATCTCCTGAAGGCGGTTTTGACCTTGGCGCACATCCCTCGGTGGCCTCCTGGGTAAAGCGGGTGGAGGCGTTGCCCGGTTGGATCAAGCGGGTCTGAGAGGGGCGCGCGGCCGTGGCCAGTCTGTTTCGCATTGGGCACGCCAGCGTGGCTGACTGGCGTACTGCGGCACAGTCTTGCCTGGAGCAGTTGGGTAGCGGGGCGGGCAATCTCGGGTTCTTGTATGTAACAGATCATTTTGCTGCGGTCCTGCCCGCGATTCATGACTATTTCGAGGCGCACACCGGTATCGAGCACTGGGTAGGGACTGTCGGCATCGGTATCTGCGCATCCGGCCGCGAGTACATGGATGAACCAGCCATTGCCATAATGATCGCGGACTTCCCTCCGGGTTCATTCAGGGTTTTCGGGGCGCTGAGCGGTACTGATGCGCTGCAGGGTGCCGATCTAGGGTGTGGCGACTCTCCTGCAAGCATTGCGGTCGTCCATGCATCGCCCTTGGGTGGCGATATTGCGCAGCAGATTCGCCTTCTGGCCAAAGCCACTGAAACCGGTTTCCTGGTCGGTGGACTCGCCAGTTCCCGGAGCGAATTGATGATGCTGGCCGACGGCATTCATACTGGCGGCATCTCCGGGGTGGCTTTTTCCGATGCGGTTGCGGTCGCCACCCGGCTGACGCAGGGATGCCAGCCGGTCGGTGAGCGTCACGAGATTACTGGCGTGCAGAACAACATCATCATGACGCTGGATGACCGTCCTGCGCTAGAGGTATTGCGTACGGATGTCGGCATTGCAGCCAATGAGGAACTTGCACAGCTTGGCGGGCAGATTTTCGTGGGTTTGTCGGTATCGGGCAGTGATACCGGCGACTATCTAGTCCGCAATCTGATAGGCATTGATCCGGGTAACAAGCTTATCGCGATCGGCGATCTTGCGCGCAAAGGCCAGCGCCTGCATTTTTGCAGGCGTGATCGCGATACCGCCCGAACTGACATGACGCGGATGCTCGACAGCATCCGCGAAGGTCTTTACACCACGCCGCGCGGAGCGCTGTATTATTCCTGCCTTGGCCGTACCGGCACCCTGTTTGGTGGGGCTTCGGCCGAGCTGAAGATGATTCGCGAGGCGTTGGGCGATGTACCGCTCGCAGGGTTTTTCGGCAATGGCGAGATCTCTCACAATCGCCTCTATGGCTATACTGGGGTTCTGACCCTTTTCGTTTGAATATCGCGGGCTGTGTGCCCGCTGGAGCTGCAATGTTCGGTACGCGTCTGTTTGCGGAACTTAGTCTGACCTGGCTTGATGTCGCCGCTCTAGTGTTCCTACTCCTTGCCTGGACTGGCTATGCCTGGTTCGCGGAGTGGCATGCGAAATCCGTTCCGTCGCTGCACAGCACGATGGACGGTTACCGTCGGGACTGGATGGTGCGCATGATCGAGCGCGACAACCGGATGGTTGACGTCAACGCCATGCGCAATCTGGCCCGCAGCTCACAGTTTTTCGCTTCGACCACGATGCTAGTGCTTGGCGCACTGATTGCGCTGCTGGGCTACGTGCAGCAGGCGCTCGACGTAGTATCGGGATTGCCGTTTACGGTGAAGGCATCGCAGCGCCTGCTGGAAATCAAGATCGTGATGCTGGTGTTGATTTTCGTCTACGCCTTCTTCAAATTCTCCTGGGCGATCCGCCAGCTCGGTTTTTGTTCAACCCTAGTGGCGGCGGCACCCAAGCCTCCAAAGGAAAATCCCGAGCAGTATGCCGCGCACATTGACCGCATTGCGGCAGTCACATCGTATGCTGGCACCAACTTCAATAATGGACTGAGATCCTATTATTTTGCACTAGCGGCGATGACCTGGTTTCTGCATCCGTACCTGATGCTGATCGCGACTGCATGGGTGGTCTATGTGCTTTATCACCGGGAATTCGCTTCAAGGACGCTGAAAGCGCTGCTTGCCGGTAATGAAATTCCCACAGACAAGTTGCATCAGTAAGCGCTAAGCGGCGCGTACTGGGTTTGGGGAGTAACTATTGAAGGGGTGTAAGACAGGCTAGATATTGTTGACATGCAATTCGCCGCACCGCGGCGAGCGCGACGATATTACCGTTTTCAAGAACAATGGCGGGACCGGACTGCAGTTCGCAGCGGTTGCACCTGCGATTTATGAAGGTGCGCTGCGCAAAGGTATCGGTCGAAAACGGCCGTCCACCTGGTTCCTCGAAAAAATACAATCATGAGCCTGCAGGTATACCAATAAAAAACGGCCGGGTTGTCCCGGCCGTGTTCGTTGGTACG
>JAYOED010000100.1:0-3233 GCA_038106575.1 Burkholderiales bacterium | reverse complement strand
TTTTTTTTCTGGTCTGCGCCCCATTGTTTTTGTCCAAAACCGGCCCACCACGGGTCAAAAAAAAAAAAAAAAAACATGCCCGGCCTGTAAAAAAAATAAAACACGGCCGGGTTGTCCCGGCCGTTTTCGTTGGTACGCGGACCCTTTACAGCAAGGGCACTATCAGCAGTGCGACGATGTTGATGATCTTGATTAGAGGGTTAATAGCCGGGCCAGCGGTATCCTTGTAGGGATCGCCGACGGTGTCACCGGTGACCGCGGCCTTGTGGGCTTCTGAGCCCTTGCCGCCGTGGTTGCCGTCCTCGATGTATTTCTTGGCGTTGTCCCAGGCTCCGCCACCGGTACACATCGAGATCGCGACGAAGAGACCAGTGACGATGGTGCCCATCAGCATGCCGCCCAAGGCCTGCACACCAGCGTCCTTGCCCATCAGCATGCCGACGATAAGCGCCACCGCGACCGGAGCCAGCACCGGCAGCAGCGAAGGTACGATCATCTCCTTGATCGCGGCACGGGTCAGCATGTCGACAGCGCGGGAGTAGTCCGGCTTGGCGGTGCCTTCCATGATGCCGGTGATTTCCTTGAACTGGCGGCGCACTTCGACGACCACTGAACCGGCGGCGCGGCCGACTGCTTCCATCGCCATTGCGCCAAACAGGTAGGGAATCAAGCCGCCGGCAAAGAGGCCGATGATGACCGCGGGGTTCGACAGGTCGAACGTGAGGTGACGGCCGGTCTCTTCGATCTTGTGGGTGTAGTCGGCGAACAGCACCAGCGCGGCGAGGCCGGCTGAGCCGATGGCGTAACCCTTGGTCACTGCCTTGGTGGTGTTACCTACCGCATCCAGCGGGTCGGTGACGTCGCGTACGGCTTTCGGCAGCTCCGACATTTCGGCGATTCCGCCGGCGTTGTCGGTGATTGGACCATAGGCATCGAGCGCGACGATGATGCCTGCCATCGACAGCATTGAAGTCGCTGCAATGGCAATGCCGTAAAGGCCGCCCAAGATGTATGAAACGTAGATCGCGACACAGACTGCCAGCACAGGCCAGGCGGTTGAACGCATCGACACGCCGAGGCCTGCAATGATGTTGGTGCCGTGGCCGGTGGTAGATGCTGAAGCAACATGCCGAACGGGCGAATATTCAGTACCGGTGTAGTACTCGGTAATCCACACTAGGAATGCGGTTAGTGCCAAGCCGACGACCGAGGCGCCGTAGAGTTTTGCGACTGAAAGGTTCGGATAATGCTCGGCAATGTTGCCCAGCATCCAGGCGGTGATCGGATAGAACGCGATCAGCGCCAGCACACCGGCGACGATCAGGCCTTTGTAGAGCGCCCACATGATGTTCTTGCCGTCGGTGACTTTGACGAAGAAGGCACCAATGATTGAGGCGATGATGGCAAAGCCGCCGAGTACCAGCGGGTAGATTACCGCGCCCTGGACGACTTCTGACTTAGGTAGCAGCAGTGCGCCTAACACCATGGTGGCGATGATCGTCACCGCGTAGGTCTCGAACAGGTCGGCCGCCATGCCGGCGCAGTCGCCGACATTGTCTCCGACGTTATCGGCGATCACCGCCGGGTTGCGCGGATCATCTTCAGGAATGCCGGCTTCGACCTTGCCGACGAGGTCGGCGCCGACGTCGGCACCCTTGGTGAAGATGCCGCCGCCAAGTCGCGCGAAGATGGAGATAAGCGAGGAACCGAAGGCGAGGCCGATCAGTGGCTTGACGATGTCGCTCATCTTCGCGCCCGCGCCGGCATTGCCGAGCAGGAACCAGAAAAAGCCGACCGTGCCGAGCAGGCCGAGGCCAACCACCAGCATGCCGGTGATCGCACCGCCGCGAAAGGCGATGTTCAGCGCGGGGTTGATACCGTTTTTCGCGGCTTCGCAAGTGCGCACGTTGGCGCGTACCGACACGTTCATACCGATGTAACCAGCCGCACCCGAGAGAATCGCGCCAATGGCGAAGGCTACTGCCGTTGTGCCGCCGAGCGCGATCCATATCAGCACGAATAGCGCGGCGCCGACGATAGCGATGGTGGTGTACTGGCGGTTGAGATAGGCTTTGGCCCCCGCCTGGATGGCGGCGGCGATTTCGCGCATACGGTCATTGCCGGAAGGCTGGGCGACGATCCACTGGATCGACAATCCTCCGTAGACCAGCGCAGCGATCGCGCAGACCAGTGCAAAAATCAAACCATTCGTCATGTTGATGCTCCTAACCTATTGTTTTATTGTGACAATTCAAATGTGGCCAGTGGCCGAGCCGCGCTAGGGTGCCTTGAATTGGTGCAAAGCGCAAGACCTGCACCGAAATTCATGCAGGATTTACAGTTGAAATGCGTGCTAATACAGCGAGTTGAAACTCGGCCCGCACACAGGTCCATGGTGAAGGACCGTTGCTGCTAGCTGGGAGCATTATAAAACTCGCAGTGATTTTAATCGGATTCCCGTGGATTCAGGACAGGCGGTATGGGTCAGGGCAGTTGCCAGCAGCGGGAACGCAGGCGCCGCCGCACCCGGCTTGACTGCAGCACGGCATGAATGGGGAGTCCGTCAGCGAACGGCGGCCAGGCTTCGCCGCGAATCAGCGGTGCGAAATAACGGCGTGCTTTTACGGTCAGCCGGTAGCCGTCAGCGGAAAGGAATGAACGAGGCAGACATTTTTCGCGGTTCATGATGGCGGCAAGCGGTTCCGGCGCCAGATGCCAGCGGTAGGGCTGATTAGCGGTGCGGACGATGACCGGCATCACATCCGTAAGACCGCGAACGGCGTATTGAACAGCAGCCCGGCCTACCGCATAAGCATGATCGACATCCGTTTTAGAGGCCAGATGGCGTGCAGCTCGCTGAAAGTAATCGAGAACGCTCCAATGCACCTTGACTTTCAGTTCCTTACGGATCATTGCTGCGATCAACGGCGCGACGCCACCAAGCTGTTCGTGCGCAGGAATTCCGTCGCCGCCAGCCTGAGTCAACCGCCTGCCATCAGCAAGACAGACGCCTTCGGCTACGGCGACTGCGCAGTATCCGAACCGCTTGATGCGTGATCGCACTGCCGCCACGAACCGTGATCTATTGAAATGCACTTCCGGCACCAGCAGGGTTAACGGACCATCAGCTTTGGCTGCTTGTGCCATACCACAGGAAGCGGCGATCCAGCCGGCATGGCGGCCCATCACTTCCATTACGAAGACTTTTGTTGAGCTGTTGGCCATTGACGCCA
>JAYOED010000099.1:99-6924 GCA_038106575.1 Burkholderiales bacterium | reverse complement strand
ATCAGGTACATCAGACGCCAGATCAGAAGTGCGGCAACGACGTCGGAGGGCGAAATGGTGCTGACGAGGGCAAGAAAAACGGCCTCCATGACGCCGATGCCGCCGGGAGTCTGCGACAACAATCCGGCCGAAAATGAAAGCAGGAAGGCGCCGAGCACGACCAGGAAACCGGGATGACCGGCTTCAGGCAGGGCGAAATGGATGATGCCGGCGGCGGCAATGATTTCCAGCGGTGCCGCTACCAGCTGCCGGCTGACGATGGGCAACCGGGGGTAGACAATGTGCAGCGAGCGGAAATGCAGCGGCTTGAAGTGGAGCCAGGAGCCGATGACGTAGAGTGCGCAGAGCAGGAGCAGTCCAGCGCCGATGGTCCGCACCAGTGCAGGCGGCAGGGCAAGAACGGGTATCACCTCCGCGAGTGGCTGGACGATTTCGGGTTCAACCACGAAAACGAATCCGGTCAGTATCAGTGTGCCGTAGGCAAAAGTGAAGGAACATAATGCGACAAGGATCGCAACTTCCGCTACCGTCAGTCCCTTGGCGGTATAGGCACGCAGCCGCACCAGACCGCCTGAAAACACCGAGGCACCGAGGTTGTGACCCAGCGCATAGGTCACGAAGGAGCAGGTTGCGATATAAGGCCAGGAAATTCCTTTTTCACGCTGCAGGTAGATCAACGCGATGCGGTCATACCATGCCAGTGCAAAGTAGGCCATTAATGCTGAAATGCCCGCGAACAGATAGGATTTCAGCGGCACCTGTACGAGACTGCCGGCTATGGACTGGACAATCACCGTGATGTCGGTCCACAACCCTCCTGCGTCGATCAACGCCTTGGCGGCGGGATCGGTGGAGACTTCGGCCAGCAGTTTTGAATACAGCAGCCATACCGACCAGGCAAGAACGGCGCCGACGGAAACGAGCCATGCCGTTTTTTTGAGAAGCTGAGGCCAGTAGCGATTGGGCGTAGCCGTCGTCATGAACGGTGCGGGGGTAGGAGGCTATATGGGATGTGCGAAAAAAGGCTATGTTGCAAGCGGTTCGCTAAGCCGCAGCTCTTATAACACAGTTAACACAAAATTAACCCGGTTTTTCGCTGTTTTCGTTCTTGCGGGCGTTGATTTCGCGGAGCAATGCCTCCTGTTCCGCAAAGGTAGGCATGCGCCGTACTATCGCCGCGTCGTCTAAAGCGGTATGGTGTCCGCGAAAACCCGGCGGGGCGGCTGCGCATTGCGAGAGGTAAATGGCGGTGCGCAGCTTTTTGTTACAGGCTACGATGCGGTTTTCCAAGGTCAGCGCGTCGCGGACCAGTAGCAGGGCTATGACGGCCAATCCCGGCCATGTATAAGCTGGTCCGGCGGCCAGCCAGAATGCGCCGGCCAGCACTGTCAGCACCAGATAGGCCGATCCAGCCAGTGGTTCGCGCAGGTACCAGCAATGCGCTCCGGTCGGGAACAGAAGCAACAACCCCCATGCCGTTGCCCGCCGCCGCAACAGGCGGGCCAGGCGCAGGTTCGCTGCCTGCAGCCCCTCACCGCCCAGATCCAGTTCGCGCCACTTGGTATTCATCAATAGCCTGTGTTTGCAGCAGGGAAAGATAGCATGGAGTTCTGCGCCACGGCTTTTTAACAACGGGCTTAACGGGTAGTATCAGCATTCCTGATCATACGACCCCTAATATACAAATGGCTGATCGCCGTCTGCAGGTATTTCACGTCGTTGCCCGGCAGTTGTCCTTTACCAAGGCTGCCGAACAGCTGTTCATGACGCAGCCGGCGGTGACGTTTCAGATCAAGCAGCTGGAAGAGCACCTAAATGTCCGGCTGTTCGAGCGCAGCCATGGCCGCATCGCACTGACCCCGGCCGGTGAGCTGGTGCTCGGTTATGCGGAAAAGATTCTGGCATTGTCCGAGGAACTGGAAACCCGCGTCGGTGAACTGACCGGTAAAATCAGCGGTCCGTTGTTGCTAGGTGCCAGCACAACCATCGCCGAGTTCTATCTGCCGCAGATTCTTGGCGAGTTCAAGGCGCTGCATCCCTATGTGCGTGCGCACATGACAGTCGCTAACTCCGAGACCATCGAGACGCGCGTTGGGGAGCATTCCCTGGATGTTGGTTTGATCGAATCCCCCTCGCACGTTCTGAGTGTGCAGACCGAGGTGTTCTGCGAGGACGTGCTGGTGATGATCTGCAGTCCCGGCTACAAGCTGGCCAAATCGAAGCGGGTGTCGGCTTCGGTGGTCGCGGGAGAACCTTTCATCAGTCGTGAATCGGGCTCCGGCACGCGCGAGTTCGCTGACCAGTATTTCCAGAAAAACAAGATTGCTCCAGATGCCATCAACATCGTGATGGAGCTTGGCAGCCCGGAAGCCATCAAGGGCGTGGTCGAGACCGGCCTGGGCGTATCGATCCTGTCGCGTGTGACGGTGGCCAAGGAGCTGAAACTAGGGGTGCTGGTCGCCGTGCCGCTGGATCCGCCACTGATCCGCGGGTTGTCAGTGGTGACGCCCAAAGATCGATTTCGCTCGCGCCTGCTGACAACCTTCGTCGAATTCGCCATGAAACGCATGAAGGAAATGGCCGACGCGCAATGAAACGTTTCATCGCGGTCCAGCACAGCTACTCTGAATTTCTTGGGACCATCGAGAAACAACTGGAAAACCGCGGCATCGGTTTTTCCTATTTCCGCCCCTTCACCGGTCAGTCTCTGCCGGCTAGTGCATTGCAGTTTGATGCGCTGTGGCTGCTGGGTGGCGCTTATCCGCCCAACGATCGTGAACATGTGTCATGGTTAGACGAAGAAATGCGCCTGGTAAGGGCTTTTGCCAACGCCCATCGGCCGGCAGTAGGGCTGGGTTTTGGTGCCTTGCTGTTGGCTCAGGTCGCTGGCGGCCAACTCTCCATGGAAGAGGCACCTTATGCCTACTGGACGACCGCTCGCGCAACTGCTGCCGGTGCGGAAAGTCCGCTGGCGTGCGCCGTCGACGGCCGTAAGGTTCTGGTCGCGGCCAGCGGCCGCGTGAATTTGCCGGAAGGTATCGAACCCCTGGTAGTGGATGACGGCGGACAGTGGATTGCGTGGCGAAAGGAGCAGGCCTGTGGCCTGCTGTTCAGGCCGGAACTCACGCCGGGCATGATCGAAGACATCATCATGGAAGACGGCCGGCCGCTGCCTGATGAAATCAGCGAGGTGCTGGAACAGGCTCGACAGTTGTGGCCGCAATTCCGCGAAACCACGGATCGAGTCATCGCTGCGCTGGTCAAGGAACTTGAGCTGATGCAGGAACGGCGCAAGCCCCCGGTGTTCACGCTGCGCACCGTTCAGTAATGAAGATGACGGATGACGTAGAGAAAAAACTGCTTACCCTGTGCAACCGCCTGAACGGGGAGCAGCAGCAGGCGCTGCTGTCCTATGCCGAGTTTCTGGCAGGCCGGGCGCCTGCCGGCCAGGCCCCTTATGTAATGGCCGCGATCCCGCGGCCCAAACCCAAACCTGAAAATGAATCAGTGGTGATGGCGATCAAGCGATTGACGCGGGTCTATCCGATGCTCGACCGTCGCAAACTGATGGGGCCGACGTCTATGCTGATGTCGCAGCACGCATTGCAGGGACGACCGGCGACCGAGGTCATTGCTGAACTGGAAATCATTTTCGAGCGTCATTTTCGGGAAAGTAACGGAGATGTCTAGACCCATTACCGCGACCATCGATGCGGGTGCCCTTGCGCACAACCTCGAAATTGCACGCGCCCGGGCACCGCATTCGAAAGTATTCGCGGTTATCAAGGCCAACGCCTACGGTCACGGATTGCTGCGCGCCGCCGCGGCCATGAAGGGTGCCGACGGGTTTGCTGTGCTGGAGTTTGATGCTGCGATACGTTTACGCGAGACGGGTTTTCGTCAGCGCATATTGTTGCTGGAGGGATTTTTCGATGCTGAAGAGGCGGCAGTCGGGGCTACCCGAAAAATTGCTGCCGTTATCCACACGACGGAACAGTTCAATTTGCTCAGAACATTGCCGGCTGACTCCCGGCTCGATGTGCTGCTCAAGATCAACAGCGGCATGAATCGTCTCGGCTTCGCGCCGGCCGCCGTGCCGGCTGCTTATGCGACGCTGCAGGACATGCCCGCGGTCGGAAAAATCACCTTGATGACACATTTCGCCGATGCCGATGATGAGCGCGGCATCGGCTGGCAAATGGAAATTCTCGAGGGTGCGGTGGCGGGCATTGCCGCGCCGCGCTGTTTGGCGAATTCGGCGGCGACACTGCGCCATCCCGAATCCCATTTCGACTGGATCCGTCCCGGAATCATGCTCTACGGTTCCTCTCCGTTTGCGGAAACATCCGCTGCGAAACTCGGTTTGCTACCGGTGATGACGCTGGCATCCCGGATCATCGCTGTGCGCGAACTGCAGCCCGGCGATACCGTCGGTTACGGCAGCACCTTCCGCGCCGAACGGCCGATGCGCATCGGCGTTGTTGCCTGCGGCTATGCTGACGGATATCCACGCCATGCGCCCAGCGGCACTCCGATCAGGGTGGGTGATAGACTGACCGCGACGGTCGGACGCGTGTCGATGGACTTGCTGTGCGCTGATATCACTGCTATGCCGGAAGCCGGCATCGGCACGCCGGTGGTGCTGTGGGGTGAAGGCAACCCAATTGACGACGTTGCCCGTGCCGCAGGCACTGTGAGCTATGAGCTGATGTGCGCGCTGGCGCCTCGGGTTCCGGTGGTTGAAAAAATATAAATATAAACAAATAGTTATATGAAATATTCCCATTGTTGCGGAACTACCAGCCAGAGCGCGATGTAGCTATGGCCAAAGCCAAAACCGTCTACGCCTGCACCGAATGCGGCGGTCAGTCCGTTAAGTGGCAGGGGCAGTGTCCGCACTGCCAGGGCTGGAACACACTGGTCGAATCGGTCGCTGAAACGGCGGCGCCGTCTTCGAACCGTTTTGCGTTGATCGCCGAGGGTGGCAAACTGCAGAAACTGTCGGAGGTCGAAGCGCGCGAAGAGTCACGCCTGTCGAGCGGCATCGAGGAGTTCGACCGTGTGCTTGGCGGCGGACTGGTGCCGGGCGCGGTGATCCTAATCGGAGGCGATCCGGGCATAGGCAAGTCGACGCTGCTGCTGCAGTCGCTGGCGACCATGGGGACGGCACGCAAGATGCTCTACGTGTCGGGCGAGGAGTCGGCGCAGCAGATTGCGTTGCGAGCGAAACGGCTTAACGTCGATGCCGCACAGTTGCAGGTGCTACCGGAGACGGGACTGGCACGTATCCAGTCTGCGATCCAGCAGGAAAAGCCCGAGATTGCCGTCATCGATTCAATCCAAACGCTGTATTCGGATGCGCTGACTTCGGCGCCGGGTTCGGTGGCGCAGGTGCGCGAATGTGCTGCGCAACTTACCCGTCTGGCCAAATCCGCCGGCACCACCATTATTTTCGTCGGCCATGTCACCAAGGAAGGTACGCTGGCTGGGCCGCGCGTACTCGAACACATGGTCGACACCGTGCTGTATTTCGAGGGCGATACGCATTCCAGCTTCCGTCTGATCCGTGCGATCAAGAACCGCTTCGGTGCGGTCAACGAACTTGGCGTGTTCGCGATGACCGACAAGGGACTGAAGGGCGTCTCCAATCCGTCGGCACTGTTCTTGTCGCAGCACGAGACCGAAGTGGCCGGATCCTGCGTGCTGGTAACCCAGGAAGGCACGCGGCCGCTGCTGGTTGAAGTGCAGGCGCTGGTCGACAAGGCCCATGCGCCAAATCCGCGGCGCCTGTCGGTCGGTCTTGAACAAAACCGACTGGCGCTGCTGCTGGCGGTATTGCATCGCCATTCCGGCATCGCCTGTTTCGATCAAGACGTGTTTGTCAACGCCGTCGGCGGCGTGCGCATCAGCGAGCCTGCTGCCGATCTTGCGGTGCTGATGGCCGTGGTGAGTTCGCTGAAGAACCGGCCGTTGCCGAAAAAGCTGGTGGTATTCGGCGAAGTGGGGCTTGCCGGCGAAGTGAGGCCCGTACAGCGTGGGCAGGAACGCCTGCGCGAAGCGGCCAAACTCGGTTTCACCCATGCACTGATTCCCCAGGCAAACCAGCCGCGACAGGCGATCGAGGGACTCAAGGTGATTGCGGTGCGTCGCATCGAAGAGGCGGTCATCTGCTTCCGCGATGGATTCTGAAAAGCCCGTACTGAAGTGCCTGTGCTAAGGCGCCCATAGTATGGGCATCCCCGGTTCCGGAGGATGCTGCGTTACGTTAAAATCCAACCTCTTTCTAGATTGAATTCAGCAACAGTTCTCTTGTTTCACATTCCGGAGCATTCATGAAAGTTTTGGTGACAGTCAAACGGGTCATCGACCCGTACGTCAAGGTGCGCGTCAAGTCCGACGGCACGGGCGTTGAAACCGCCAACGTCAAGATGGCGATGAATCCCTTCTGCGAAATCGCGGTCGAGCAGGCGGTGCGCATGAAAGAAGCGGGCGTCGTGACTGAAATCGTCGCAGTGTCGATCGGTGTCGCGCAGTCGCAAGAAACCCTGCGCACCGCGATGGCGATGGGTGCCGATCGCGGCATCCTGATCGAGGCGCCGGCGGACATCCAGCCGCTGGCGGTGGCCAAGCTGGTCAAGGCCGTGGTCGACAAGGAGCATCCGGAGCTGGTGATCATGGGCAAGCAGGCCATCGATGACGACTCCAACCAGACCGGGCAGATGGTCTCGGCGTTGCTCGGCTGGCCGCAGTCGGCATTCACATCGGCGATCGCAGTCAATGGTGACATGGCCGACGTTACGCGCGAGATTGACGGCGGCCTGGAAA
>JAYOED010000099.1:0-89 GCA_038106575.1 Burkholderiales bacterium | reverse complement strand
CTGCCGGCGGTGATTACCACCGATCTGCGCCTCAACGAGCCGCGATACGTGACGCTGCCCAACATCATGAAGGCGAAGAAGAAGCCGCT
>JAYOED010000019.1:0-42206 GCA_038106575.1 Burkholderiales bacterium | reverse complement strand
CCCTGTGGCAGAACAAGCACACCAGTTGTTAGATCCACTACCCGACAACGATGCTTTGCTAGTGATAAAAGAAGGCGAAATTAATTTTGAGGGTTATAAAAAGGGTTTTGATCGCTTTACGAGATTCACTTCTATGAGTATGTCTAAAAGCCTAACTGCATACACATTAGGAAAGCAATTTTGTGAAGGGAAAATCAAAAGTTTAAATGACCCAATCGGAAACTATGCACCCTCTTTGCCTGAGGGTTCTATGTATAAAACTATATCAATTTACAATGCTCTTCGAATGTCTTCTGGAAACAAAGCCCCCGTACAGGCCGGCTCACAAATACACGGTATGTACGCAAGGTTGACTAGAGATGGAACCCTAACGATGAAAGATATTTTGGGGCCAGATATATCTCACGCCGCCGTAGAACAAGGAAAACGTTTTCGCTACAACAGTTCTGATACGATTTCAATATCTAGGGTCATTGCCGACATTTCGCATCAGCCCAACATGCTTCAAGAGTTTACAAGGCTCATTTGGCATGAAGTAAGGCCGTCAAGCTCTGGATTTTGGCTTACAGATCGAACGGGGGATCCGATCGCATATGCTGGCCTTTATGCAACTCTGATTGACTGGGGGCGTATGGCCATGTGGAGTTTAGAAAAGGTTGGTGAAAATACTTGCTTTGGTGACTTTATGCGAAATGCTACTAAAAATCATATCGCTAATGTTGAGCGGGCTGGCCCCCAAGGTAAGGCTTTTAAGGGATATGGATTTCAAACTTGGATTCGCATTAGACCCAATCATCAGGAATTTTGGTGGGTGGGCTATGGTGGGCAGCGCGTTGGGGTAGATCCTTCGCGTAATATTATTTTAGTTTCTTTTTCTTCGGGCCCTGAAAACTACGTTGGAGGATTATATAAACTTTTCAATTGAAAAATCCTTGTTTCGGCGGTTTAATAACGTCCCTCGCTACTGACCTGACTGGCTTTTTCTGTGCCAGTTTCATAAACACCCCGCTCCGGCGGGGTTTGCTTCAGGCTAACCGGATTCTCAAAGTAGTATTACTCCTACTGCTATCAACCAGCGAATTGGCCAAAACCTTCACGGGAAACTTAGTCCACATTGCACCTGATATCGCAAGCACCAGCACCACTGACACCGACAGCAACAGCACGGCATTGCCCTTGAGGACAATCTTTTTTTGAGCATCCTGTTTGCGAGCCGCCTGCTGCCCGCCTCCTCGTTTTTCCCATATACCCAGACCCAGAGGCATCGATCAACCTTTTCATCTGCATCCGTATCATGCCGCGGAACCTGCTAGCATTACGTAAGTGATACGCATCGACCGCGTTCGCTCCACGCATGCTCTCCTACCGCCATCAGTTCCATGCAGGCAATATCGCTGATGTCTTCAAGCACGCACTGCTGACGCGGCTGCTGGTGGCCCTCAACCGCAAGGACAAGCCCTACTGTGTGGTCGAGACCCATGCCGGCATCGGGCTATACGACCTGAACCATCCCTGGGCGCAGAAAACCAAAGAATGGCGCAAGGGCATCGGCCGCGTATTTGGCCGAGCTGACGCTCCAGACCTGCTGAAACCCTATCTGGATGCCGTCCATGCAGAAAATCCCGATGGACATCTGCACCACTACCCGGGATCGCCGCGCATCGCACGCCGGTTGATGCGCGAAACCGACCGGCTGGTGCTGCATGAACTGAATCATGACGACAGCGAAACCCTGCACAGCCATTTCCACATCGCGCGCCACACCTCTATTCATCAACAGGACGGTTTCACAGCAATCAAGGCCACGCTGCCACCCAAAGAACGCCGCGGTCTGCTGTTCATCGACGCCTCATTCGATCAGGGCAAGGATTTCTCGCGCGTCGCGCGCGCCGTGAAGGAAGCGCACAGCCGATTTGCCACCGGCATGACTGCAGTGTGGTACCCGCTGATGGGGACTTCGGCGATCGAAGCCTTCGAGCGCAGCCTCAGCGGAACCAGCCTGCCAAAAACACTGCAGCTGGAGCTGTCGACTGAATCCCGTGAATTCAGCGAACACATTCCCGGAAGCGGTCTGATCGTGATCAATCCGCCATACGGGCTGGATCAGGAAGCGCCTCCCCTGCTCGACTGGCTGTGGCGAGCGCTGTCACCAGATGGCAAAGGCGGTACGCGCTGCGAATGGCTGATCCCGGAATGAAAAACGCCGGCTCAAAGCCGGCGTTTTGATCGGCGCACATTAGATTCATCAGCCTTTGGTGCGGCTGCGATATTCCCCGGTACGGGTATCAATCTCGATCTTGTCTCCGGTCGAACAGAAAAGTGGGACCTGGATTTCATAGCCGGTGGCCAGCTTGGCCGGCTTCAGCACCTTGCCCGAAGTATCACCTCGTACCGCGGGTTCGGTATAGATGATCTCGCGCACCAGCGTCTGCGGAATTTCAACCGAGATCGGACGGCCTTCATACAGTGTCACTTCGCAGGGCATGCCGTCTTCGAGGTAGTGCAACGCGTCGCCCATGTTTTCCTTATCAACTTCGTACTGGTTGAACTCAGTATCCATAAATACGTAGGACGGCTCGGCGAAATAAGAATAGGTGACTTCCTTGCGTTCCAGCATCACCACATCGAACTTCTCGTCTGCGCGATAAACGGTTTCAGTGCCGCCGCTCGACAGCAGGTTCTTCAGTTTCATCTTGACGACCGAGGCATTGCGGCCGGATTTGCTGAACTCGGCCTTTTGCACCACCATGGGGTTCTTGCCCACCATGATGACGTTGCCTGCGCGTATTTCCTGTGCGATCTTCATGATCCTACGTCCTTGATTACCCAGTAAAAAAGGGCGCTATTCTACCCTGCCCCGGGCGAATCGGACCAGTTGCGTAGCCAGATCAGCCATTCCGGCCTGCTCAGAGGCCCATTTCCGAGCATGCTCAAGCAGTTTCGGCAGTTTTTCAGACAGCGCCCCCCATGCTTCGGCAATATTTCGGCTGTCGTTCCATGCTTTCCAGAACCCGGACAGAGCAGTCGCCGGACCCGAACCGAGACCCGTGCAATAGCGCTGCAGAAAAGCCTCCATTTTGCGGTGGTGGGCGCCTTCTTCCTGGATATAGGGCTGCCACACCATGGGCTTCGCCGCCCACTGTGCACGGATGAATGAATCTTCGCCCCGCACCAAGTTGAGATCGCACGACCACAGGAGTTCGTCATACGCGGTCTGCGGCAAAAACGGCAGCGCACGTACTTCCAGCGCGCCACGAGATCTGATTTTGTTATTGCTCGCGCCGGCTCCAAAATAGCGGTCGACTGCCGCTCCGCACGCACCTTCCGGCACTGCAACGACGACCGGACTGCCATCCCCTGCCAGTGCGCTCAGGAAATCCGCAATCGGGGCATCGGCGTAACAGAACAGCGACAGCGTCAGTACATCCGGTTTTTCAAAACCAAGGTCTTCCCAGAACCTGCTCTGCTGCGCATCTCCGAAGGTATCGCGACAAGACAGCAGACCCTGCTCGCGCAGCAGCCCACCGGTACTGGCCGTGAAACCGGGAAAAAAGAAAAACCGCTGCAGCGACAACTGTGGGTGTGGCGATGACAGACCATGATGATCGTCGACCCAGGATTCAGCACTGAGATACTCAAGTAATATCCACAGGGGCGGTTTCTTCTGCGTTGCCATCGACGCGACATAACCTTCCGGCAACCCGCATCCAAAAGCCTCGATGACAACGTTTGCGCCATCGACCGCTGGCGGCGATTCTGCATCCCAGTGCCTTACAGTGACCCCCGAGGTCAGCTGTTCCGCCAATGCCGGATTAAGTTCGGGATGTAGCGCATACAGCACTGTGGGCTTGTCGATCCACAACCGCACACGCAGGCCGTGCTCGGCATGGAGCATGCGCGCCAGCCGCCAGCACACCCCTGCGTCGCCGTAGTTATCTACGACCTTGCAGAAAATATCCCAGCTTTGCGGAGAAGAATGCATGGTGGCCATTAGCGGCCCCGATTATGCAGCGCCAAGCCGCGCTAAGGAAGCTTGAGCTCAAAGCGCCGTTCGATAAGATGCGTCATCGAAATGCCGTCGCCCCAGAAAAGTGGTGGCATGATTGCCTCACTGCCACATCGCGCCGGCGCTGGGGATACCCATCGGCCAGAACAGAATGCGCTTGGGACGATCAGTGCCTGGCACCACTCCGTCATCTCCGTAAATGCTACGGAATCCGTCAGCACGCAAAGGCAGTGAACGCAGTACCGTTTCGGGCAGCATCGAGTAATGGCGGACTGCAGTCCTGTCCTCGCCGCCATCGATTCCGGCATCAAGCAGATAGTGACTGCGCGTCGCCAGACGCAGGCGGGTGCGCTGGCCTTCGACAACGGCCGGCAAATCTGCGGGTTGCTGCGTCTTGCTCAGGACGAAAAAAACCGGGCTTGCGCCCGGCTTTTTTGACGAATCAGGCTTAGACCGCCTGGATGTTGCTGGCTTGCTGCTTGCCCTTGTTGCCCGGGGTGATGTCGAAAGAGACCTTTTGGCCTTCTTTCAGGGTCTTGAACCCGCTCATGTTGATGCCCGAGAAATGGGCAAACAGGTCTTCACCGCCACCGTCAGGGGTAATAAAGCCGAAGCCCTTTGCATCGTTGAACCATTTGACTGTACCAGTCGCCATTTTGCATTTCCTTTTGAGGTTGGATAAATCCGGCTTGTGCCGGTTAATCGTATTTAAATCTCACAGCCCCAAAAGCACGCACACCGACAACTACTAGTACGGAACAGCTCACTTTCAAGCACCTGAAACCAAACACGCGTCGCCGTTATACGTAATGGCGGCTAAAGCGTCAAGCACATTATGGACTGCCACTAACATCATAAAATATTAATCAATTTAATCATATAGTTATGTATTTTTTGCAAACTTTTTTGCCGCCCCTGCATCAAGTTTTCCAGACGCACCAATACTTCGCGAACCCGCGCGCGCTGGTTCTGGTGGTTATAAGTCACCCCCCAGCTGTAGCAGTGCCGGAATACCGTCGGCTCGCAACCGCAGCGCTTCCTGCGTCGCTTCCAGCGCACGGTCATAGTGGTTCAGTGCGATATACGTTGATCCCGCTCCCAGCTATGCCTCGTAGCTTCGCTATCGTATTTCAATGCATGGTTGTAGGCGGTGACCGTGATCAGGCAACCGAGCGTGACGCGCGTCAGTATTTCAGATCTGCCTGGCATTGCCTGGGCAGCAGGAACAGAACGATCGGCGCTGGATCCTGCACATTTGCGCGCCGCTCGTAGTACGAGTTTTTGGGCGCAATCGGAATGACCGTTCCGGTTGGCGCGGACACCGCTGCCTGCGCTGGTGTCGCCTCTGCCGGACTCATGGCCTCTTTCACCATCGATTCCAAGCGCGTGCCCGAGAACTGGTCGCGCGCGAACTGCTTGCGGCGATAGTTCCAACAAAGGAAGGGTACCGCAACGAACGGCACCAGAATCAGCGAATACCACAAGGCTTCCATGAATCAGCTATCTACACTTTGTGAATGATTGTTACGTGCCGCCGGTTGATGACCATGCCCGTCCTCACCGTCCCCTCGGCGTCGTGCAGCCGTTGTCGTAGCCATTCCGGAGACAAATCCGCCGCAGCGGATTCAGGAGACTGCGGAATAGTAAAGATTCTGCGGGTGATTGGCCTGCGCGAAAAAAAACCAACGCTCAGCCATCAGGCCTATGAACTGCACCACGCAAGCCAGCACCAGTAAGGCCGGCAACTGCAGTTCTAGCCCGACAGCAAGCAGCAGAGCTGGGACCACGAATGCACTGAGCAGGAACATCCACTGCACGAAGCGCAGGGTTCCCGGTGCACGGCCGTGAAAAAACTCACGGGTATTGAACGATCCGCCCATGAATCCCTGCGCCTTCTGCACGATACGCGGATGCTTGACGCCGATTGCGGTCTGCAGTGTCGAGCGAAATTTGAGCCGGCGATTGCGCCACAGCGCTGCAGCACGTGTTAGCAATCCGCCCAGCGTCAACACAATCGCCCAGGCACCGATGACCTCAACACCGGGCTCACGGTGCACGGCCGCCAGCGCTGCAGCGAGCGTCACGCCGGATGCGCAGCCGAGAATCGTGAAATTCACCAGCGTCAGCGGCGTCGCCCATTCCTGCAGAAACTTGATGCAGGCGTAGATCATTGCCGTGCAGAGGAACAGCGTAAGACACAATGCCGCGGCAACGGTACCCAGCGGCAGCGTGCCGCCCAGTCCACTGAAATGTGCCCAGCCGTAGGCAGCCACCGCGGCCATGAATGCCGGCAGCACGATGACCTCGCGCGATAGCCATGAGGTGCGCCACATGGCTGCTGCGCGCCACGCGCGCTCGGGATGACCGAGATGGAAAAATGAAGCCAGCAGTCCAGCGCCCAGAAACAGCAGCACGATTAGGCTTCCGCTCCAGTAAAACGCCGTGGACGGTGCTGCCAGCAGTCCGGCAACCGTGCGCGCCTCGATCACGAACAGCGCGAGGAACAGCCCCTGCCCGGCGCCGATCAGCGTAGTCAGCAGGATTACCGAGAATGCCGGATTCATGACAAACTCACCATGAAGTCACGTCATCGAGCGACGGATCCTTCGTTCCCGGCTTCGGCAACAGACCGTCGATCTTGAGCGGATTGTCGGCGCGCTCGAGCTGGTCTTCATGAATGCGCGCCTCGGTCCTGCGCCGAGGCAGGTAATGGTTGGCCGGCTGGGTGCCCCACTCCGGCATCAACGCGTAACCGGCGCTCTCGCGGATGGCTTTCGACACCACGGATTCTTCATCGTGCACGTCACCGAACAGCCGCGCGCTGGTTGGACACGCCAGCACGCAGGCCGGCTTGCGCTCGGACTCCGGTAGTTTTTTGTCGTAGATGCGGTCCACGCACAACGTACATTTCTTCATCACCTTCTGGTGCTCATCGATTTCGCGCACGCCATAGGGACAGGCCCATGAACAGTACTTGCAGCCGATGCACTTGTCGTAATCGACCAGCACGATGCCGTCCTCGTGGCGCTTGTAGCTGGCGCCGGTGGGACACACCGGCACACAAGGCGGATCCTCGCAGTGCAGGCAGGATTTCGGAAAATGCACGGTCTGCGTATTTGGATATTCGCCGACCTCGAAAGTCTGCACGCGGTTGAAGAAGGTGCCAGTCGGATCGCGGTCGTAGGGATTGTCGTCCGACATGAAGCCTGCAGCGCCCGACGTATTCCATTCCTTGCAGCTGGTGACACAGGCATGGCAGCCGACGCAGACATTGAGATCGATCACCAACGCAAGCTGCGTCATTTGTAATCCCCTTTACCCGCCACAAACGCTTGCCACAGTTTTCTTACCTTGCTGGTGCCCGGCGCTGCCGGTAGCTGCGCGAACTGCGGCGCTGATTCGGCCGGTTCATCGGCGGCAGCCTTGCGGATGCGCACCCGTACGTCATACCAGCCCGCCTGCCCCGTCACCGGGTCGGAATTAGACATATGCACGCCATCAGCCGTGCGCAATTCTTCGCTGATCACGTGATTTAGCAAGAAACCGCGCCGCGATTCGTTGGCGTCCGGCGCCAAGTGCCACGCGCCCTGCGCCTTACCGATCGCATTCCACGTCCACACCGTGCCCGGCTCCACTGCCTCGCTCAAACGGCACTGGCAGCGTACGCTCCCGTGCATTGACTCCACCCATACCCAATCGTCGTCGGACACGCCACAAAATGATGCCGTTTTCCTATTTATAAACAGATAGTTATGTGCATGTATTTGCCGCAGCCAGGCATTCTGTGAATCCCACGAGTGATACATCGCCATCGGACGCTGGGTAATCGCAGCGAGCGGATACTGCGCGGTGTCAGTAGCTTGCACCTCCAGCGGCGCGTAATAGAACGGCAGCGGATCGAAGTAGGTCTCGATGCGCTCGCGCAACTGTGCTGGCGGGCGTTTGCGCGCCTGTCCCTTGCCCTGCGCCGCAAGGCGAAACTTCTGCAGGACTTCCGAATACAGCTGGATGATGATCGGGTCGGCGTAGCGCCGCAACCGCGCGCGCTGCGCCCACTCGTGATAGCCCTGGTTCCAGTTGCGCATGTACTGATAAGAACGCGGCAGCCTTTGATGGAAAACGCAGTTGTTCTTTTCGTACATTTCCCACTGCCGCGGGTTGGGCTCGCCGACCATCGATTTTTCGCCGCAGCGGCCACGCCATCCGGATAGAAAACCGATACCAGAGCCGGGTTCGGTTTCGAAGTTGACGATGAAATCTGGGTAATCGCAGTATTTACGCGTGCCGTCAGGCGTCGTGAACGCAGGAAACTTCAGCCTTGACGCAAGTTCAATCAGCACTTCCTGGAACGGTTTGCATTCGCCCTTGGGCGGCACCACCGGAATACGTACCGAATCCACCGGTCCGTCAAATTCGGAAATCGGGCGGTCAAGCATCGACATCGCGTCGTGTCGCTCGAGATAAGTCGTGTCCGGCAATACCAGGTCGGCAAACGCAGTCATTTCCGACTGGAACGCATCGCAGACGATCAGGAACGGAATCCTGTATTCGCCTTTTTCGTCACGGTCATTGAGCATCTTGCGCACTTCGACGGTATTCATCGTCGAATTCCATGCCATGTTGGCCATGAAGATCAGCAGCGTGTCGATGGTATAAGGATCACCGCGCCAGGCATTGGTGATGACGTTGTGCATCATGCCGTGCACGGCGAGCGGGTATTCCCACGAAAAAGCTTTGTCGATGCGTACCGGCGCACCCTGCGCATCGACAAACAGATCATCGGGTGCACCCGGCCAGCCCAGCGCCAGTCCCCCGAGAGGCGTATTGGCTTGGACGCCTTCCGGTCCCTTCGGCGTCTTGGCAATCGGCGGAATGCCGCGCGGAAACGGCGCCTTGTGGCGGAAACCGCCTGGACGGTCGATGGTACCCAAAAGCGACATCAGGATTGCCAGCGTACGGATCGTATGAAAACCATTTGAATGCGCCGCAAGGCCGCGCATGGCATGGAACGCCACCGGATTACCGGTCACCGTCTGGTGCTCATTACCCCAGGAGTCGGTCCATGCAATCGGCAACTCGATTTTCTGGTCTCGCGCGGTGATGCCCATCTCGTGCGCCAGTTTGCGAATGCGGGCCGCCGGAATCCCGGTAATGCCCTCGGCCCATTCCGGCGTGTATTTGGCAACCCGCTCGCGCAACAGTTGGAACGCCGGCTTCACCGGCGTGCCGTCGGGCAGCTTGAATGTACCGAGCAGGTGCGGATCGGCATCGTTGCGGTGGCTGGTCACCGGCTGCCGGGTATGCCGGTCCCACCACAGCTTGTAACGCGGATACTCCGGAATCTCTTCGGTCTTGGTATGATCGAGAGCCGGCAGGCCGTGCGCGTCGGAATCCGGATCGACGTTGATCAGATAACCAGCATTGGAATATCGCGCAAGAAATTCGCGGTCATAAAGACCCGTATTGATGATTTCATGGGTCAGTGCTAATAGCAGCGCGCCGTCGGTGCCCGGACGGATCGGCACCCATTCGTCGGCAATCGCCGAATAGCCGGTGCGCACCGGATTGATCGAGATGAAGCGCCCGCCACGGCGCTTGAATTTCGAGATCGCAATCTTCAATGGATTTGAATGGTGGTCTTCGGCAGTACCGATCATAATGAACAGCCGCGCGCGTTCGAGATCGGGGCCACCGAATTCCCAGAAGCTGCCGCCGATGGTATAGATCATCCCCGCTGCCATATTCACCGAACAGAAGCCGCCGTGCGCGGCATAGTTGGGAGTGCCGAACTGGCGCGCAAACAGACCGGTCAACGCCTGCATCTGGTCGCGGCCGGTGAACAGCGCGAATTTCTTCGGGTCGGTCGAGCGAATTTTACGCAGGCGTTCTTCCATCACCGTAAACGCCTCATCCCAGCTGATCGGCTCGAACTCGCCTGCGCCGCGCTCACTGCCCGGCCTGCGTCTGAGCGGTTGCGTCAGCCGCGCTGGCGAATACTGCTTCATGATGCCGGAGGCGCCCTTGGCGCAGATCACGCCCTTGTTCAGAGGGTGCTCGGGATTGCCTTCGATGTAGCGCACCTCGCCGTTCTTCAGGTGCACGCGGATGCCGCAGCGGCACGCGCACATGTAGCACGTGGTGTTGCGGGTAGTTGTGGAATCGGCGGCGGACGAAACAGTCATGCGTTTGGTTGTTAGACCAATGGTTTGCGCATTTATTGTAGGCGTAACACTGCAGCCGGGGTTTCGAAATTACTTATACCACCATCAACAGGCAGGGCTCAGCCAGGTTTGCGGTCTATCCATTTGCTGACCTGCGGCTTGGTCCATTGGTCCAACCGCTGGAGCAGGCATACCGGATCGTCATCGACCACGATCATGTTGCGGTGTTCGGCACGGACAAATCGCTCCTCAACCGCATGGTCGAGAAACTTCATCAGCGGCGTGTAAAAGCCGGCGATGTTTAGCAAGCCCAGCGGCTTTTCATGCATGCCAAGCTGGGTCAGCGTCATCACTTCGAACATCTCGTCATAAGTACCGAATCCGCCCGGCAGCGCGACGAAGGCATCCGCCTTGGAGGACATCATCACCTTGCGCTCGGACATCGAATCGGCGACATGCAGTTCGCTCAAGCCTGTATGTACCACCTCGTGCTCCAGTAGGCTCCGCGGTGTGACGCCGATCACGTAACCGCCAGAAGCCAATGTGGTCTCGGCCACTACCCCCATCAGGCCGACCTTGCCGCCGCCGAAAACGATGCGATGACCGGCAGCGGCGATCGTTTTCACCAGCTTACGCGTCGCTTTCGCGTACGCTTCTCCGCTGCCGGTGTTGGAACCACAAAATATGCAGATGGTTTTCATGGGAAAAAGCTGCACCTGTCCGGAAAGCGCCAGATTGTAGTCGATTCGCCCCGGCCAGACTCGGCGTTTACCATCGGTGGAACCCCGTTTAACTCCCAGTGTAACCATCGTGGGTTTACAGCAGGACAACCCACGAAAAAAGGAATGCCATGAAATCGCTGAAACTGACCGCCCTCGGCGCTGCTCTGTTCGCCGCTCTGCCCGCCGTAGCCGCACAGTCAGCAGGCGTTATATTTACCACCTACAGCACTGCGCGCCCGGGCGCCGTTTCACCCGACCCGTATCGCGTCGGCGGCAAAGGACGCAACATGGCTGAGTCCTGATACGGAACCGGACTTTCGGCCTCAATCGGTCCGAGTGGTTCACCCAGCGCGGACAAGATCCAGGAACTGAAGGCAGTCGAGGCAAGGCACTCGATGACACCGGCTGCTGCGTGATTTTCCCTGAAGGTGCCGAAGTCGTCACCAGCAAACACCAGAGCTGGCGAGAAGGCCGCCTGCGTTATACCGAATGGCTGCTGCCGCACTGCGACGTGCTCTACGCGTTGGGCGAATTCACCACGCACGGCCGCCAGGCTGGCAGCGCTGCCGAGTAGCGAGCGGAAGTCTCCGCCCTGCTCGCCAACTGGAAGGATGACGAAGCCGGGCTGCTCAAGCGTTTCGATCTCGAACAGGACGGCAATATCAATCTCAAGGAATGGGAACTGGCGCGGGCACAGGCCATTCGGGAAGTGCGCAAGCAGCAGGCCGAACAAGCGCACAGACTGATTGAAGGGGTGCATCTGATGCGCAAACCCACTGACGGTCGCCTGTTCCTGCTCGTCAATGAAATACCGAAAACACTAGGCCAGCGCTACCGCTGGTGGAGTTGGTTCCACTTGGTCATTTTTCTAGGCACCAGGATTTGCGGGCTGGTGCTGCTCGGAATAAAATAATTAATTAAATCATGCACTTGAAATGAACAACGCCTACCTCACCTGCCTCAATAGCAAAGGCTTCCACCGTCTGCATTACACCGACTGGGGCGATGTGGCGAACCCGCACGTCGCGATTTGCGTGCACGGCCTCACGCGCAATTGCCGTGACTTCGATGCGCTGGCGGCAACGCTGCAGAACGAACTGCGTGTAATCAGCGTCAGCATCGCCGGCCGCGGAAAAAGCGACTGGCTGCCTAACAAGGAGGACTACGGCTACCCGCAGTACATGGCCGACATGACCGCGCTGATCGCGCGAATCACCGCGCACGGTGCCACGGATATCACCTGGGTTGGCACCTCAATGGGCGGCATGCTCGGGATGCTGCTGGCGTCGCGACCGAACACGCCGATCAAAAAGCTGGTGCTGAACGACGTCGGCGCGGTGATACCGAAGGAGTCGATGGAGCGCATCGGCACCTACGTCGGTAAGGATCCGCGCTTCGCTACCTTTTACGAACTCGAACAGTACGTGCGCAAGGTGTCCGCCCCCTTCGGCCCGCTGACCGACGCCCAGTGGCGGCATCTCGCCGAACACAGTGCCAGGCAGCACGACGACGGCCAATGGGGCATGAACTACGATCCGGACATTGCGCTGCCCTTTCGCAAGGCGCAGGATGAGGACATCGTGCTTTGGAGTACCTACGACGCCGTGCAGTGCACGACGCTCCTGCTGCGCGGTGCGCAATCCGATCTGCTGCTGCGCGAAACAGCGAAGGAAATGACGAAACGCGGCCCGAATCCTCAGCTGATCGAATTCGAAGGCACCGGCCATGCGCCAGCGCTGATGGCCGCAGACCAGATCGCTGTAGTGCGCGATTTCCTGTTGGGATCGGGTTCATGAAGCGCCAGCGCCTTCCCGTTCCGCCGGCGCTGCTCGATGCCCTCGCCGAACGCCACATTGCCGAAGCCACCGAGCGCGGTGAATTCGACGATCTGCCCGGCGCCGGCGCACCGCTGCCGCCCGAAAACAACGAACTGGTTCCCGAGGAACTGAGGGCCGGATATCGTCTGCTCAAAAACGCGGGGTGTATACCACAGAAAATTGCGCATTGCGGGAAACTGCGCGATATTGAAGCGCTGCTGCTTAAGGCGCAAACCGGCGATGAATGCGATGCCCTGCTTGCACGCATGCATGGGCTGCTGATGCGAGCTATGTCTTAATTTCGCAGCGAAATACGCTGGTCGCCATCGCGACCCACGCTTGCGAAATTGCGCGCAATGGCTGGGAAACGCGTCAGTTATCGTCGCCCGACCGCGCCTGCTGCATGGCCTGCAGCAGCACATCCGCGTCCTGCGCGCCAGAGAGGCCGATTGTACGGCCGAATATGAAAAACGGCACGCCGCCGATGCCGATGCCGCGCGCTTCTTCGTCCGCCGCTGCGATCACCTCGGCATTCGCACCGCTATCCAAGTATTTCAGCGTCATATCGCGATCGAGCCCGGCATGCGCAGCATAATCAGCAAGTACGGTGTTGTCGGTTAGGTTGGCACCTTCGACAAAATAGGCGCGGAATAGTGCCTCGGCAACTTCATCCTGCTTACCCAGTTCACCGGCATGATGCAGCAGCCGATGCGCGTTGACCGTGTTGGGCTGAACAGAAATTTTTTCGAACTGCATGTCGAGGCCAACGGTCTTACCGACGTCGGCCACGCGCTGATAGCGGCTATGACCACCGCCACCGAATTTACGGTTGATATATTCGAGCCGCGGTATACCTGAAGACGGCAGATCGGGATTCAACTGGAATGGCAGCCAGCGCACGGCCGGCTGTTCTTCATCGGGATACAGTTCAGCGAACTGTTTCAGCGCAGCTTCCAGCTTGCGCTTGCCGATGAAGCACCAGGGTCAGACTACGTCGGAAACGATATCGATGGTGACGCGCTTGCTCATGTAGCCTCCTTGCCTTGATACCACATACTTATACTGATTATAACCCTATGATTTAATTTAAATTTTCAGGTGCGCAGCGATGCAAGGTCAATCTTTTTCCCGAAAAACCCTGGCACTGAATTGAGAAAGGCGTCGCACTGCGCGTCACTCCAGCCGCCGAAACGCGCATTACGGCGGAACTTGTCCTCGATCTCAGCGCGCGGAAGTGGTTCCTGATATCCGCCTCGGATATGCGGCTGGCGCTCCTCGAACACGCGACCGTCCTTCAGCGTCATCCGCACATGTCCGGTATAGGCCTTGGGATAGGGATTTTTCGGATCGATCACGTATTTCACCTTGCTCGACAATGCAAGGATGCGCTCGTCGCGCACGGTCTCTTCGGTAAATGCCGCGAGCCCGGCTCCACCGGTGACGAAGGCCACCGCGATGTTGAATGGCGCACTGAATTTTGCCGCGTAGTCGTTCGCAGGCCGCTGTTTCGCCGGCAAAGGATCCCACAGCCGGTGCACGTAGCCTTCTGCGGTTTCGCAAAGCACGTCTGCAACCTCTTCCGCCTTGAAACCTTGTCTGGACAGTCGCAACGCGCAGTCGACATAGGGCTGGTTCATCGTGCCCGTGGCATAGGGCTTGAAGGTAATGCGCGAGGTGTACCAGTCCTTGCCGAAATCCTTGAACAGCACGTCGTAATCGCCCTGGATATTGCGGGCAAAAGCGTAAAATAGGCCGTGCGTGCCTTCAAATACCGTGCGTGGCCCGAGAAAGCCCTGCTGCCCGAGGCGTGCCGCCTGGATCGCGCAGTTCGCAGCCCAGCCCGGATGCAGACGCTTGGTCCACGCGCCTTCGGCCAGATATTCGATGATGCCGCCGGTCATGCTGCCGGCCACGCCCAGTGCGTCCACGGTCTGCCTCTGCGTCACCCGCATGGCCCGCGCCACTGCCAGTGTGGCCGCCAATGTACCGAGCACACCGGTAGGATGAAAACCCGACTTGTGGATAGCCTTCGGTATCACCATCGACAGCCGGCACAGAATTTCCACGCCGGCAACAAATCCGGCCAGTACGTCCTTGCCGTCGAGCGCAAATCGCTCCGCTGCAGCCAATACCGCCGGCAGGAGGACCGTACTCGAGTGCACTCGTCCGCCCACCAACGAGTCGTCGAAATCCTCGCCGTGCGTCGCAGTGCCGTTGAGGGTCGCGGCATTGCCCGCCGCGAACGTTTCGGCATGACCGATCGCCGTGCATACACCCCCGGTATCCATGCTGGCCTTCAGCGCACGCACGTAATCAGTATTGCGTGCGGCGACGCAAAGGCCGACGACATCGATAAGCAGCTCGTCGGCCCGCTCACGCACGTTTTGCGGCAGGCTTGAAGCATCCACGGCCGCTGCCTGTGATGCGAGTTTTTCGGCTATCGCCACTTCCGGCAGGTTCCCGCTCATTTCGTTTGCTCCAAGAAAAACGGGGGTTTGCACCCCCGAGTGACTGCGCCCCGCGAACGGGGCGCGTTACAGCCTCTGCGTATCAGCGCACCAGCTTGATCCCGGCGTCCTTGAGAATGCCACGCATCGTCTGGGTGTAGTCGGTGACAAACTTGTCGAGCCCATCTCCGGTCAGGAAACCGTCTTCATAGCGGTTTTCCTTGATGAAATTAGCCCAATCCGGGGTTCCGTGCAGCTTGGTCATCAGATTGACGTAATAGGCTTTCGCCTCGGCCGGCATACCCGGCGGACCGACCAGGCCGCGCGCCTGCGGCACTTCCGGTACGTTGTAGCCCTGTTCGTTGATGGTGGCGATATTCGGCAGGCTGGGAATGCGTTTTTTCATCAGCGTCGCCAGCACCCGGATTTTTCCGGCCTTGATCTGCTCTTCGGCTTCTGAGGGCTCCATCACGAACATGTCAACGTGTCCGCCTAGCAAAGCGGCCACGCGCTCGCCACCGGACTTCATCGAAATGAACTGCCAGTTGCCGCCGGAGGCCTTCATTAGCAGGTGCCGTATCGTGTTGTCTCGGCCGCTGATCGAACCGCCCGACTGCTTCAGCTTGCCGGGATTGGCTTTCGCCGCCTCGAAAAAATCCTTGGCGGTCTTGTACGGCGAATCCGCACGTACCGTCATCACCGCCGGCTCCAGAATCAGGCGCGCGATGGGGGTCAGGTCGTTCATAGTGAACTTGGCATTCTTACGAATCTGCGGGTTGACAAACCACACGCCGGTGAACACCGCCACCAAGTGATCCTCGCCCTTTTTCTCGCCAAGGTAGGACATCGCCACCAGGCCGCCGCCGCCAGCCTTGTTGCTCACCTGCACGTTCTGCGACACCAGCTTGGTCTTGCCAAGCAATCCCTGCATCGCGCGCGCGAAGACGTCACTGCCGGCACCGGGGCCGGTGTGAACCATGATTTCGATCCCGCGGCTAGGCTCAAATGCGTATGCCGGCATGGCGCCAACAATCGCGCCAGCCAGTGCCGCAGCTGCCAATAGTCCGATTTTGCGTTTCATATGCCTCCTCCTCGTTATGAACTGCTCTGCTGCAAAAAACAAAACTGCAAAAACCTAGGCTTCCTGGTCTGCAACCTGCGTGCGCCAGTTTGCAACCTGCCTGAACAGGGGACCGATCAGCACCGCAACCGTCATAACCAGAATCACTAGCGCTAGTGGTCTAGTATAAAGGATGGAGATATCCCCTTGCGACATCATCAGCGATTGTCGCACCGCGTTTTCCATCAGATCGCCGAGCACTAGTCCCAATATCAGCGGCGCAGCTGGATACTCGACTTTGCGCATCAGATAACCGAGTAGACCGAAAAATGCCATCAGCCAGATATCGAGCAGGCGCTGATCGACACTGTAGACGCCGATGAGCGACACACCAAGAATTCCTGGATACAGCATGTAGCTCGGCAGCCGGAGGATCTGCGCAAACAGCGGCACCAGCGGCAAATTGAGAATCAGCAACATGATATTGCCGATGTACATGCTCGCCACCAGCCCCCAGAATATGTCCGGATGGTCCTGGATCAGCAGCGGTCCCGGTCGCAGCCCCCAGAGAATGAAGGCCGCGAGCAGTATTGCCGTCGTTGCCGATCCCGGAATGCCCAGCGTCATCAGCGGCACCAGTGCGCCGCCGGTCTCTGAATTGTTGGCCGCCTCAGGTGCCGCTACGCCCTCAATGACACCGGTACCGAATTTTTCTGGATGCTTCGACACGGCTTTCTCGATACCGTAGGACACGAAAGAGGCGATCGTCGAACCCGCGCCGGGCAGCACTCCGACAAAAAAGCCGATGAGAGAGCCGTTCAAAAACGCAAAGCGGGAGTCCTTGATGTCCTGCCAGTTGGGCATCAGGTTACGCAAGCCCTTGGGCACATGGAACATTTTCTGGTTAGCGTTATTACTGAGGTTGGCCAGCACTTCGCCAATGGCGAAGACACCGATGGCTACGACAACGAAATGCACACCATCGAGCAGTTCGATATGGTCATACGTATAGCGTTCAGTATCGGTGAACATATCGGTACCGATGGTCGCAAGCCACAGCCCGACGAACATCGCGATCAGCGCCTTGAGCATCGATTTGCCGGCCAGCAGCACCACCATCGATAGACCGAAGGACATCAGCGCGAAATACTCAGGCGGCCCGAAGCGCAGTGCGAATTCGGCAACCGGCGGCGCCACCAGCATCAGCAGCAAGACACCGATCGTGCCTGCAACAAACGATGAAATGGCAGCTATACCCAGTGCCGGACCAGCACGGCCGTTGCGCGCCATTTCGAATCCGTCGAGACAGGTCACCACTGAAGCGGATTCACCGGGCACATTGAGCAGGATGGAGGTTGTCGATCCGCCATATTTGGCACCGTAATAAATACCGGCCATCATGATAATGCCCGCCGTGGGATTCATCTGCGTGGCCAGTGGCAGCAGTAGCGCAACGGTCGCCGATGGCCCCAGACCGGGCAGTATCCCGACGATCGTGCCGAGAAAAACACCGATGAAACACCACAGTAGATTCATCGGAGCAAAAGCCACAGAGAATCCCTGTATCAGGTTGGCGAGCATTTCCATGGCGTAATTCCTAGAAGCCCCAGGGACCGACAGGCAACTGCACCTGCAGTATCTTCACGAACAGCACCCAGAATCCCGCCGCTGATCCCGCACCCACGCACAGTGCCGCGATCAACGATTTGCGGTAGATCACGAGAACCATGAACATCCCCAGCAGCGTGAAGCTGGCAACGAATCCAGCGGGTTTCAGCAATGCCGCTGCCACGGCAAGGCCTGTCCAGCACAGCAACACGCGACCGTTATCCTTCCAGTTGGCCTTTTCCACCGATTGCCGCCGTATCACGTCCAGTACGTGCCTGAATGCAACGACCACGGACAGCACGATGATTGCCGACCCTGTCCAAATCGGAAAGAACCCTGGTCCCGGGCCGTCCGGGGTTAAATAGACCCAGCCGCTGGCCTGCACCACAATCGTCGCCCCCAGCGCGATTAGCAACCCCGCTGAAATCAATTCGCTTTTGTTCAGTGCTTTCCAGATATCCATCGCATAACGCCCGTACCGGCGTCTCCTCTCGTTATTTTCCGTCCACCTCACCCGGAACGGCCAAGCTGGATATTGTCGTTATTTTAAGTCTGCTTGCGCATCTGATAACGCCCGATCGGCACCAGTTCCGCAGTCGTGCCGCCGGGCGCCCGGAATTTCACGGGAATCACGCCGGGATCGCTGATGATGGTGCAGCCGTATTTCTTGATTTCTTCGGCATATTGTTCGACATCCTCCACTTCAATGGCAAAATGATGGATGCATGGTCCCTCGCCTGAAGCCTTGGATTCGGCCGACTGTGTACCTTCGTCATATTTGATCAGCGTAAAATCGATATCACCGTCCGTCAGGTGACGTGAAGTGTGATCGCGAGTTTTCTTGGTCACGACCTCTTCAAATCCAAATACCTTCTGGTAGAACTCGGTGGTTTTTTCAAGATCCTCCACCTTGAGTGCGAGGTGAACTATGCGGTTCATTGAGGCTCCCTGGAATTAGGACTCGATTTCAAAACCCGCGGCACGTAGCCGAGGTAGAAATTCTGACACAGTCAGGCGCCGCACAAACTCACGCGCGAGTTCGGGTTGCGCGGCACGGGCAGCCACACCGGCGGTGTACACGGTCTTCATTTGAAATTCGTCCGGCAGCGCACCAACCAGCGTCACGCCCTTGATTGGCAGAATCTCGGTATTCTGGGTGATGCCTAATTCCATCGTGCCGCTGCTAGCCGCAAGCCAGTTCATCGCCGCATTCCCGTTCGGGAAAAAGTGCATGCGATCCTCGACCTGGCTCGCAACGCCCAGCCGCTCCATCAGCTTCATCACGATCTTGCCCGCTGTCGCCGTGGCCGGATCCGGACAGACGATGACCGACGCCGCAATAATGTTGCCGCGCAGCGCCTCACGCGTACGCACTTCGGGCAGCGGCGTGCCGGCACGCACTGCAACGCCGGTGCCAACCTTTCCGATATCGGTGACCGAAGACACCGCCACCATGCCGGCAGAGACCAGATCCTGTATTAGTTGCGCACTGAGTATGATCACGTCGACGGGTTCACCACCGACCATGCGGGCCTTCATCGCGCCAACGGCGCCATATGCCGCTTCGACGTCGTGTCCGGTGGCACTGTGGAAATCCGCAATAACCGCCTCGCAGACCGCCTGTGCCGCCCCCGCGCTCAGCAAGCGCAATACCGCCATGATCCACTCCCCGGAAAATTAAGAATGTCTGATGTTACCAGCACACTCCGTCAGCTCCTACACCTGACGGTCCCGCACTTGCCCTGATACGCGTCATGTCATAGTCTCGTCCGCATCATGAAGCGAGTACACAACGCTGGTCATTTGACGGAAGCGCACCTGATCCGGGGTTTACTCGAATCGCACGGCATCGACGCCATCGTTCGCGGCGACTTCCTGACCGGAGGCTGGGGGGAATTACCGGTGGACGTTTGCGCAGTAAGGGTCGCCGACGAAACGCGCTACGCCGAAGCGGATCGACTTCTGCAGGATTTTTTGCAGAACAAGACCGAACACCTGGACGACATCACCGAGTGGCGCTGTCCGCAATGCAATGAAACCCTCGAACGCCAATTCACCGCCTGCTGGAACTGCGGTACACCGCGTCCGGCAGCTGCCTGACATCACTCCAATTCGTCCATCCCGAGCTTACCGTGAAAAGAACCCGTCAAAACGTATCGCCGCTGATGCTCAAACTCAGCACTCATGTTGCGACCGCAATCCGCACCGCTCCACCGCGCGCCGCAACCGAACGCGCCAAAATCCATGTCGTTGACACCTTTGCCGCCATGATTTCCGGATCGCGGCTGCAGCCGGGCAAGGCGGCGATTCGCCATCTGCGCACCTTGGGCAACGGCACGGAAGCCGGCATCATCGGCACGCGGATGCGCGCCACGATTGCCCAAGCTGCACTGATCAACGGCATGTTCGGCCACGCCGATGAAACCGACGACACCCACCCGCCTTCGCTGACCCACCCCGGCACCAGTATCCTGCCTGCCGCACTGGCAGTGGGCGAACGCGACGGGCTTTCAGGTAAAACCGTGCTGCGAGCGGTGGTACTCGGCTATGACATTTGTTCGCGCCTGCTGTTGTCGCTGAAGCCAATGCCTTTTCTGCGTTCCGGACACCACGCCGGTGCCTTCGGCCAGTTATTTGGCGCAGCGGCGACCGCCGGCGCGCTGATGAAACTCGACGCGCGTGGCGTGCGCTACATGCTTTCTTACGCCGGACAGCAGGCCGCTGGCATGTACACCATGTTTCGCGACCCGGAACATATCGAAAAAGCCTACGCGATGGGCGGCATGCCAGCACACAACGGACTCAGTGCTGCACTGATGGCTGAGAACGGCTGGACCGGTGTCGAGGATATTTTCTCCGGAGAGCGCGATTTCTTTCACACCTTCGGCCCCGCCGAAGGCACCGATCGCAACGCTCTCATCCGCGGACTCGGCCGTGATTACGAAGTCATGCGCGCCAGCATCAAGCGCTGGGCGGTTGGCGGCCCGATCCAGGGGCCGCTGCACGTGTTGCGCGACCTGATGCAGCAACATGCATTTAAGGCCGAAGATGTCGTCATGCTGACGGCGCGCATGCCAGACAAGGAACTTGAGATCGTCGATAACCGGCCAATGCCGGACATCTGCGTGCAGCACCTGCTTGCGGTAATGCTCAAGGATCGCGCCGTTACCTTCAAATCTGCGCACGATTTTCGGCGCATGAAGGATCCGCGGATCCTAGCGCTGCGCAAGCGCATCTGCGCCGTCGGTGTCCCGGCACTTACTGACGTACAGCGCCGCTGGCGTTGCGTGATGGAAATCCGCCTGCGCGACGGCCGTGTGCTGAAACATCAAACCATGGCCGCCAAAGGTAGCTTCGAGAATCCGCTCACCCGCGATGAGGAGGAGGAAAAAGCACTCGACCTGCTGCTGCCGGTGCTCGGCAAGACCCGCAGCCAGCGTCTGCTTGATGTGCTGTGGGATTTCGAAAAAATTCCTGACGTACGCGTGCTTCGCCGCCTCTATTCAGCTTGAGAAGGTGCCTCCGAAGTGGATGCGGCGTTGGGTCGGTCCGCAGCAATCAGGCCGTCAACCAGTTCGACGATGCGGTCACAGCGCGCGGCCAGCAGCGGATCGTGGGTGACAATCAGCAGCGCTGTGCCGCGTTCTCGGTTGAAACGGCGTAGCAGTTCGAAAATGCCGTCGCTAGTATGGGTGTCGAGGTTGCCGGTAGGCTCGTCGGCCAGCACCAGGCGCGGCGAGAGTATCAGCGAGCGCGCTATCGCTACGCGCTGCTGCATGCCACCCGAGAGCTCATGCGGCTTCTTGTCCATCGCATCCCCCAGCCCGACGCCGTCGAGCAGTTCAGCCGCCTGCGCCCTCATCCGCGCAGGTGTCAGTGCCGCGCCGACGCCCCCACCATTGGAAGTGCCGATAAGAGCCGGGAGCATCACGTTCTCGAGAGCAGTGAATGCTGGCAGCAGGTGATGAAACTGGAAAATGAAACCAATGATCGCGTGCCGGGCACGGGTACGTTCGTCATCGGTGAAAGAAGTCACGTCGCGTCCGGACAAATGGTAATTGCCTGACGTTCCCTGCTCCAGTAATCCGAGTACATTGAGCAGGGTGCTCTTGCCCGAACCCGAGGGACCGATCATAGCCGTGAATTCGCCAAGGCCGACTTCGAGATCGATCCCGTGCAGCACTTCAGCTTCGCTGGGTAAACCGACGTTGTAGGTTTTGCGCAACCCGCTAAGCTGAATCAGGGCCTCGCCGCTCATCGCCTAGCCCCGAATCGCCTGTGCGGGGTCAAGCCGCGCGGCATTGCGTGCAGGCAGCACCGCGGAAAGGACGCCCAAAACGACGGCAGCCACCAGCACGACGCCGATCAGGCGAAAATCGAAATGCAGCGAAAACAGCGGGTCGCCCTCGGCATTGCGCAGGATGCGGCTGAAGACTACCACCAGACCCAGGCCCATCACCGAGCCGAGCAGCGCGCCTGCCGCCCCGACAATGCCGCCCTGGAGAAGGAACACGCTGAGCATCTGCCGCCTCGTGGCGCCGACCGCGCGCAGGATGCCGATCTCCTTGCGCTTCTGCACCACCGTCACCACCAGCACGCTGGCAATACCCAGGGCAACAACAATGGTGATAAAGGTGCGGATCAGGTAGGTCATCACGTTCTGGTTGTTGATCGCGGTAAACAGGAAACTGTTGGTCTGGATCCAGCTCTCGACCAGTTGTCCGGTCTGGGCGCGCAGCCGCGACGCCACGGCGTCGGCCTGTATCATTTCGTTAAGCGCAACATCGAGGTTGGTCACTCGGCCCGGAATACCGAGTAGCGTCTGCGCCACGCGAAGGTCGGCGTAGACATTGCGCTGGTTGAGTCCGCGCGAACCGAGATCAATCAAACCACGAATGCGCAGCGTCTCGCTGACACCTTCCGCATTCTGCACTCGGAAACGGTCACCGAGCACAGCGCCCAGGTCATGAGCCAGATCGATGCCGATCACGGCGTCCCCGGGACGCATATCGAACACCCCGATCTTTAGCTTGTCTTCGAGTTGCACCACGCGGAGATATCTGTCGAGTTCGGTGCCGATGATGACGATGGAACGCGTCGTATTACCCTTGATAGCCAGCGCAGCGCCGGTGGCAACCGGTGCAACCGCACGCACTCCGGGCGTGATCTCGATCAGGTGCGCCATCGGCGCCCAGCCGTCGATACTGTTCAACCGTTGCGGCCGGGCCTGTATTGAAGGCAGGCGTTCAACATCGCTATTGGCAACCAGCGGCGTCACGGTTTCCTCCTGCGGCTTGACCACCACATGCGCCTGGGAGCCCATCACCCTGCGGATCAGGTCCTGCTGTACGCCAGTCAGTACCGCAGTAATGAAAAAAATGACTGATACGCCGATCGCCGCGCCGCCGACGATCAGCGCGGTCTGCATGCGACCTTCACGCAGGAAGCGCAGAGCGACGGTCAGTTCAAAACCAAGCGTCATGCCGGACGGTCAGCGCGACTTAACCTGCGCACCGGGCTCGACAGCGCGCGTCAGTATCAGGACATCCCCTGCCGTCAGTCCTTCCTGCACTACCGCGCGTCCCAGCGTGCGCACGCCGAGTTTCACCTGCACCCTGACCGCCTCACCGTCGCGCGCCACAACCACCCACGGTGCACTGGTTTGCAACTGGCGCACCGCATCGACCGGCACCATCAGCGCCTTCTTCAGCAGCGGCCCCGGCACCTCGATCGACACCGTCATGTCGGATTTGAGCACTTCCGGAGGCTGCGCCACGTCCAGCCGCAATTCCACAGTGCCCCGTGCCGCATCAATACCGGAAGACACGTAACTCACCACGGCCTCGAAACGCCGATCGGGAAAGGCGTCTGAAGAGGCGGTGGCTTTTGCGCCTTCCAAAAGCAGCGGCAGGTTTTTTTCATCGACCTGGGCAATCAGGCGCAAAGGACCGTCCAGCGCCAGCGTCAACATGCGGCGGCCGGGCTGAACGATGTCACCAGGTTCGACCGTGCGCTCCAAAACCACACCAGCGGCCGGCGCACGCACCTCAGTCTGCTCCAGCCGGGCTTGCGTTGCCGCCAGCGCGGCTTGAGCCTCCGCGAGCTGGCTGCGCGCCTGCTGCGCCTCGGCTCCGCCCTTATCCTGCGCGCGCAATTGCGCTTTTGCGCTGATCATCTGGCTGCGCGTGAGATCAAGCTGGCGCTCGGTTTCATCGACGCGCGCCTCAGAAACAAAACCCTTGGCCAACAGATCGCGGGCGCGCTTTGCCTCACGTTCTGCCAGTTCAAGGTTAGCCCGCGCCTGCTCGACCCCCGCCTTCGCCGTTGGCAATGCCAGCGATTCGACCGAGGCAACCCGAGCCTTTGCCCGTCCCACGGCTGCTCGAGCCTGGGCAACTGCCGCCTCGAGTTCCTGTCGCTCGAGCCGGACCAGCACCTCATCTGCCTTCAGCCGTGCACCTTCCCTGACTAGCACCTCTTCGACGCGCCCGACGATCGTTGCCCCCACGTCAACGCGTGCCTGCGACAGCACCCGCCCGCTGGCAACCACGCTGGTCTGCACATCTGCAGGCTGCATCACCAACACGTCTACCTCCACCGCCTTCGGGCGCAGCATTTGAAAAGCCAGCAGCGCGGCTGCTGCAAGGACAGCAATCAGGACTACCGGTTTTTTCATCTCGACACAGTATTCAGTTCGCGCTGCAATCAGCGTGCTGGCAGAAAATCACGGACGTCGGCTGCGGCATGCAGCTTCCAAACGCGCCGGATCACCTGTTTCATTTCCTCCACCGTCGCGGCACCTGAATACGCGGCGAGCCGCTGTGCCTTGTCCTCGAGTTCGGCGCGTGACAGCGTGTTGTCCGGATCGCCCTTAGGCGTTTCGACACGGCATTCCAGAGAGCGTCCGTCTGCAGTTTCCACCGAAACACGGCCAATCCATTTACGTGGATAAGCGCCGTCGATTTCGGGATCCAGCACCATAGTCACGCGATCGTGAAATTTACGTAAATTATTGTTTTTTATTGATTTTTCAGTGAAATCTGGAAGCCCGGCACGACCCAGCGTGGCAATCAGCGCAAGCACGAAACCCATCGAGAATTTCGACTGGTGCACGGTCTGCGGATCGGTGACCGGACCGAGCACGTCGATCGCTCCCTGATGCACATGCGCGGTGACTTTGGCGATGTCATCGGCTTTCAACTGGTGTTGACGCATCAGCTCCAGCAGCGCATCGGCAGCGGGATGGGTATGTCGGCACGAAGCATGAAATTTGAAAGAAGTTTCAGCGGTGGCCCAGCGCGTGCCCAGTCCGTCGGTCAACCAGCGCTCGTCGGCATCGCTCGACATGCCGGCAGCCATACCCTGCTTACCCTCGAAAATCGCGTGCGCACCGGTGAAACCATCACGGGCAATATACGCCGCCATCAAACCATCGGTCGCTGCTTTCGCGGTATGCAGTTGCTTGGAATCCGCCGCATCGCGTAAAAATTCCCACAGCCCAGCAGCCATCGTCCCCGCCGAGCCCAGGCAATGCTGCATGCGACCGGCATCGAGCCCGAGCAGATGCGCCACGCCGGCTGCGGCCGCCAGCTTGCCAGCCGTGCCCGTGGTATGAAACACCTTGTAATGTGAGCGACCAAGGAATTCGCCGACACGCACACCGCATTCATAACCCGCGACAGAGGCAGCGATGAAAGCCTTGCCGCTGGCACCGTTCTCCTGCGCCGCCGCCAGCACCGCCGGGAACACCACCGTGCCAGGATGCAGCACCGAGCTGTTGTGCAGGTCATCCTGCTCGACAAAGTGCGAAGCCGCGCCGTTGACCAGAGCGGCAAACAGCGGCGATGTGCGTTTGCGGGTCACCAGATTCTCTGCAGTTCCTTCCAGCGGCCCCATCGCTGCGGCAAAACCGCTCATGATTTCAACCGGCCGCGCGCCCTTGCCCGCCAGAGCCGAAGCCAGCCAGTCGAGAAACAGTTCCTCGGTGCGTGCGACAACGGGTTCCGGAATATCCTCGTAACGGATGTTTGACAGGAAAACGCTGAGCGTTCGCGACGGGCCCTCGGCCGCATCAGACGATTTCTTAACGGGCATTTGCATGATCGACTCCAGTAGAACCCGCATTTTAAATTGAATTAGCGAAACCGGCCCGTTTATCGCCTGTATCGCGAAGCAACATCGAATTTCATTGACAAGCGTCAATGATGACGCAGAATCGGCAACGCTGCGCCCATCTGGGTTGCGGTCAAACTGGAGCGACCATAATGAAACGCCTGTATGCCGTTGCCGTGCTGGCTGCCGCGCTGATTGCCGGCTGTGCCAGCTATTCACCCTCACAGGGCTATCTGACGCTGATTGACGGCAATAAAGGTATGGAAAATTTCAACAGGATCGGAGATGTGGACTGGCGTGCCGAAGGCGGCGCTATAGTTGGCACCAAGGGCAAGGGCGGATACCTGGTATCGAAGAACTCCTACAAGGATTTCGACCTCTACGTCGAATTCTGGGCCAACCATGAAACCCAGAGCGGCGTTTTCCTACGCGCTTCCGATCCCAGAAAGGTAGGCGCCGACAATGCCTACGAAGTGAACATCTTTGATCAGCGCCCGGGAGCGGAATACCGCACCGGGGCCATCGTCAATTTTGCACGGGTACCTGTGCCTACGGTCTACAAGACCAACGGGGGCTGGAACACCTTCCGCATCACCGCACAGGGCCCCAAAGTCACGGTGACATTCAATGACGTGGTAACTGCGCACATGAACAACGGCCAGTTCAAGGAAGGCCCGATCGCGCTGCAGTTCGGCAACCGCGGCAAGGAACCTGGCGGCACGATCAAGTGGCGCAAGATGATGATCAAGCCGCTCTGATCGTCACACGCACCAAAAAAAGGCCCCGCAGTGCGGGGCCTTTTTCATTCAGCCTTTCAAAAGGCCGCTAGTCGTCCTTCTCGCCGCCCAGCACCTTCAGCAAGTCGCGTACCAGCAGTGCCAATTCGCCGGTCATCAGCGCGAAGTCGTTGTCGAAACGTACTGCCTCGTCGCCGGCTTCCGAATCCGATTCGCGGCGCAGGATGTCGAGGAACTGCAGCCGCTTCAACTGCAGATCCTCGGTCAGCACGAATGAAATCCTGTCGTTCCAAGTGAGGCCCAGCTTCACCACGGTCTTACCGGCACTAATGTGATCGCGGATCTCCCGGCCCTCGAGGGTGTGCCGCGTATAGCGAACCGTGGCCTTGCTCGCATCTCCGGCGCGCATTTCCAGGTCCTGATCGATGTCGAAAGCGCCCGGCGCATCACCCTTGACCAGCCATTCCGCCATTACCGCTGCTGGAGAACGGTGGGTATCGATACGCGCGACCTTGAGGTCATCGTCGCTGCGTCGCAGAGCCTCCACGAACAGTTCCGCCTTGGTGCCCGCACCGGTATCTACCGCCAGCAACTGATTCGAAGCATCGATCCAGGCCCGCGTAATACGACGCCGCGCCAGCGCGCGCGGCATCAGCTCGCTGGTGATCTGGTCGCGGATATCGCGCATCTGCTTGCGCCCCACCCGCCGCCCCTGCTGCTGCTCGACGATCATCGCCTTCTCCTCGGCCTGCTGGCGGATGATGGTGGCCGGCAGAATTTTCTGCTCGTCGCCGAGTGCGATCAGCCAGTGTTTCTGCTGCTGGTAGACGTAGCGACTCTCGTCATGCGGGGCCACCCAGCCGCGGGATTCCATCTGGTAGCTGCCGCAGGGCTGCAGGGTTTCCTCCGCGAGTTTGTCATTGAGCGCGTCGGCATCGGAGAAACAATCATCCGCCGCGCGATAAAGCACGAGGTTCTTCAGCCACATGGGAGCTATGCCGGAAATTTGCAAAGCGGCCGATTATACGGACGCAATACCCGCGGCAACAGCTTGACAGGAGGAGATTGCGCTTGTCGGGACGGTACATATGCCGTGAGCCCTACCAAAAGGTATCATCGCCCCTCCGCAACATTCAAGACCGTCCACACCATGACCAGCGTCAGCTACGAAAACGCCGCCACCAAGGCCCTGTCTTCCTCCGCACCACGTATCCTGCAATCGATGCTTGCCCTCGACGATTTCGAGGATGCCGCTCGCCGCGGCATTCCGCGCCCGATCTTTGGCTACATCAACGGCGGCGTCGAAACCAACGCCTCGCTGCGCGACAACCGCGCGGTGTGGGATGAACTGCAGTTCATCCCCAAGACCCTGGTCGATACCGGTGACCGCGAGCTGAAGACCACGCTGATGGGCAAGGAATATGACCTGCCCTTCGGCATCCCGCCGATGGGCGGCACCGCGATGGCCTGCGCCGATGGCGACGTTGCGCTGGCACGCGCCGCGGCACGCAACAACATCCCGATGGTTGTCAGCGGCGCGGCGCTGACTGCGCTCGAGCGCATCAAGCAGGAAGGCAAAACTGCCTGGTTCCAGGCCTACCTGCCCGGCGAAGACGAAGTCATCAAGAAACTGATCGAGCGCGTCGAGAAAGCTGGCTACGACACACTGGTGGTCACTGTTGATGTGCAGGTACTGGCCAACCGCGAGAACAACGTGCGCACTGGCTTCAGTACGCCCCTACGGCCCTCGATGCGGCTGGCCTGGGACATGGCCATACGCCCGCGCTGGTGCCTGTCGATGCTGAAACAGACGCTGACCCACGGCATGCCGCATTTCGAGAACATGGGCCCGCGCGTGCCGATGATCTCCGGACTCAACCGCCAGGCTGGACGCCGCGACCGGCTGTCGTGGAAACATGTCGACCTGATGCGCCGGCTGTGGAAAGGCAAGCTGGTGCTGAAAGGCATACTCGATCCGCAGGATACCGCGCGCGCACGCGATGCCGGCGTCGACGGCGTGATGGTGTCCAACCACGGTGGTCGCCAGCTCGACGGCGCAGTGAGCCCGCTGCGCATGCTGCCCGGGGTCAAGGCCAATGCCGGCAACATGGCGGTGATGATGGACAGCGGCATCCGCCGCGGTACCGACATATTGAAAGCGCTCGCGCTCGGCGCCGACTTCGTCTGGATCGGCCGGCCCTTCCTCTACGCAATATCCATCGGTGCCGAACACGGTGCGCAGCACGTCATCAACCTGATGCGCAGCGAACTGATGACCGACATGGCGCTGATCGGCGTGAATTCGCCAAGGGAAATGAAACCGGAACTGCTGATCGACCAGAAAGCCTACACCTGGCAGGCGGCAGGCGTAAAAAATATTAAGTAAGACAGATAGTTACTGGATAACCCCCGGAGCAGATCAAACCGCCCCGGCAGCTTTCAATTCAGCGATCTGTTTCGCTGCGTAACCCAGCTCGCCGAGGATCGCATCGGTGTGTGCACCCACCGCCGGCACCGGATCCATACGCGCTTCGAATCCCTCGAACGTTGCCGCCGGCAGCAGCGCCGGGATTTTCCCAGCGGGCGTATCCACCTCGCGCCAGCGGCTCCGCGCCTGCAACTGCGGATGATTCCAAACCTGATCCGGCGTGTTGAGAGATGAATTAGCGATGTCGGCGGCATCAAGCTTGGCCTCGACTTCTGCCGCCGTCCATTGCGCAAATACTTTTTCAATCAACGCCACCACTTCGGCGCGCGCCGCGGTGCGCTTGGTGTTGTTGTCATAGCGAGAATCCTTCGCCAGTTCCGGACGGCCCAGTACCTTGTCGCAGAAATTCGTCCACTCGCGTTCGTTCTGGATACCGAACAGCACGTCGCCGTCCTTCGCACGGAAACGCCCGTAGGGCACGATAGTGGCGTGGTCGGGACCGCTGCGCCGCGGCGATTTGCCGGAGTAATTTGCATAATACAGTGGATGCCCCATCCACTCCGCCATGGTCTCGAACATCGTGAGGTCGATGTGCGCGCCTTCGCCGGTGCGCTCTCGGGTGTAGAGCGCGGCGAGTATTGCGGCATAGGCATGCAGCCCCGTGCCGATGTCGGTGATGGAAATGCCAACCTTGGCCGGCGATTCCGGCGTTCCGGTCAGCGACAGCACACCCGCCTCGCCCTGGACCAGCAGGTCGTAGGCCTTCTTTTTCGCATACGGTCCGGTAGTGCCATAGCCTGATACATCGCAGACGATCAGCTTCGGATACTTCGCCCGTAATTCAGCAGCACCCAGCCCCAGCCGTTTCGCCGCACCGGGCGCAAGGTTCTGGATAAATACATCAGCCTGGCCGATCAGCTTGGCGAGGATGTTCTTCGCCTCCGGTTGCTTAACATCCAGTGTCAGGCTTTCCTTGGAACGGTTGAGCCAGACGAAATAGGCTGACTGGCCCTTCACCGACTGGTCGTAGTCACGCGCGAAATCACCGACCTTGGGCCGCTCGATCTTGATTACCCGCGCGCCAAGATCGGCCAATTGGCGGGTACAAAATGGAGCGGCGACGGCCTGTTCCAGCGCCACCACGGTAATGCCCTTCAGCGGAAGTGCGCCCATCAGAAACTGCGCGGCATTCCGAGGATGTGCTCCCCGACAAACGACAGGATCAAATTAGTCGAGATCGGTGCCACCTGGTAGAGCCGCGTTTCGCGGAACTTGCGCTCGACGTCGTATTCGGCGGCGAAGCCAAAGCCGCCGAAGGTCTGCAGGCAGGCGTTGGCCGCTTCCCATGACGCATCCGCCGCGAGAAGCTTGGCCATGTTGGCTTCGGCGCCGCAGGGTTGCTTGGCATCGAACAGCGCGGCGGCCTTATAGCGCATCAGGTTAGCGGCTTCGATGTTGACGTAGGCCTTGGCAATCGGGAACTGCACACCCTGGTTCTGGCCGATCGGGCGGTCGAACACCACACGCTCATTCGCGTAGCTCTTCGCACGGTCGATGAACCAGTAGCCGTCGCCGATGCACTCGGCGGCAATCAGGATACGCTCGGCATTGAGGCCGTCGAGGATGTATTTGAAGCCCCGACCTTCCTCACCGATCAGGTTCTCGGCCGGCACTTCGAGGTTGTCGATGAAGAGCTGGTTGGTCTCGTGGTTGACCATGTTACGAATGGGTTTCACTTCCAGTCCCTTGCCGATCGCCTCGCGGAGATCGACGATGAAGATCGACATACCTTCGGATTTTTTCTTCACCTGGTCCAGCGGCGTAGTGCGCGCGAGCAGGATCATCAGTTCGGAGTGCTGGATGCGCGAGATCCATACCTTCTGGCCGTTGACGACATACTTGTCGCCCTTCTTCACGGCCACGGTCTTGATCTTCGTTGTGTCGGTGCCGGCGGTGGGTTCGGTGACGCCCATCGACTGCAAACGCAGTTCGCCAGTAGCGATCTTCGGCAGATATTTCTTTTTCTGCGCGTCGGAACCGTGGCGCAGCAGCGTGCCCATGTTGTACATCTGGCCGTGACAGGCGCCGGAGTTGCCGCCACTGCGGTTGATCTCTTCCATGATGATCGAGGCTTCGGTAAGGCTGAGTCCCGAGCCGCCATATTCTTCGGGAATCAGCGCCGACAGCCAGCCGGCCTCGGTCAGTGCCTTGACGAATTCATCAGGGTAGCCGCGCACGTCGTCGACTTTTTGCCAGTAGGCGCTGTCGAACTGGTTGCACACAGCGCGCACGCCGTCGCGCAGGTCGTCGTGGTCGGCGGATTGGGGGATCGACAGCATTTTAGTCTCTTATTGTTCCGGGAATCGAGTCCGAATTATACGATGCGCCCTCTGCCGTTTCGCAGGTTTGGAAACCATCCGGCAAACGTTCTACACTTGGTGTTCCGCAGACAGGAGGTATCGTGCAAACCGACCAGCAGACCCGCGCCACCGTGTGGCCGGACGAGATCTTCGAGGTATTTAAGGAGGTCGGCGTCACCCAGGTGGCCTATGTGCCCGACGCCGGCCACAGCAAACTGATCAACCGCTGCCACGCCGACAAGGCGATGAAGACCGTGGTGCTAACCACGGAAGAAGAAGGCGTAGCGATGATGGCCGGCAGTTTCATGGGCGGCGCGAAAGGCGTGTTGCTGATGCAATCAAGCGGCGTCGGCAACTGCATCAACATGTTGTCGCTGTTCCAGGAATGCCGCCTGCCGATCCTGATGCTGGTCACCATGCGCGGGGTGTGGGGTGAATTCAATCCCTGGCAGGTGCCGATGGGCGGCAGCACGGCGAAGGCGCTGGAAAACGCCGGTGTCATCGTGCACTCGGTGGATCGTGCCGAAGACATCAAGAAAACCGTGTTCGCCTCCACCAAACTCGCGTTCAACACCCACCGACCGGTTGCCGTGCTGATCCAGCAACGTGTCATCGGTTTCAAGAACTGGAGCAAATGATGGCCGCGAAAAAATCCTCAGCAAAAAGCATGGACCGCCGCGAAGTCGTCGCAGCGCTGGTAAAAGACCGCGGCGATGCGCTGGTGGTCACCGGGCTGGGCTCGTCGACCTACGACACCTTTGCCGTCGGCGACCACGACCTCAATTTCTACCTGTGGGGCGGCATGGGTGGTGCTGCGATGGCCGGACTCGGGCTCGCGCTGGCGCAACCCAAACGCCGCGTGCTGGTCATCACCGGGGACGGCGAAATGCTCATGGGTATCGGCGCGCTCGCCACCATTGCGGTGGCAGCGCCGAAGAACCTCGCAATCGCGGTGATTGACAACGGTCATTACGGCGAGACCGGCATGCAGCGTGCACACACCGGTCTCGGTGTCGACATCACCGGAATGGCGAAAGCAGCCGGCATCAAATCATCGACCACGCTGCGTAGCATGAGCGCACTCAACGCCTGGCTGAAAACCTGGCATCGCAAAACCGGGCCAGTGTTCGCCGACATCAAGGTCGCCGCCGTGCCGGCGCCGATGCGCCTACCCATGCGCGACGGCACTGCGATCAAACATCGCTTCCGCCAGGCGCTGCTCGGGCCTGCGGCATTCGAATAAATTATTAATTAAAACAGATACCTATGAATAAATCTGCCCTCACCCGCTACCAGATGTTTATCGGCGGCCAGTGGGTCGATGCTGCCGGCGGTGAAACCTTCTACAGCGACAACCCTTACACCGGCCAGCCCTGGGCGCAAGTGCCGCGCGCACGCGCGGCCGATGCCGACCGCGCAGTGCAGGCCGCACACAAGGCTTTCACCAACGGCGAGTGGCCAAAGCTGAATGCCAGCAAACGCGGCGCACTGCTGCGCAAGCTCGGCGACCTGATCAGTGAAAAATCGAAATTCCTCGCTGAGATCGAAGTGCGCGACAACGGCAAGCTCTACGCCGAAATGAGCGCTCAGACCGCGTACATGGCGCAGTGGTATTACTACTTTAGCGGACTGGCCGACAAGATTGAAGGTGCAGTGATTCCGATCGACAAACCGGACACCTTTAACTTCACACGTCACGAATCGCTGGGCGTGGTGGCGATGATCATTCCGTGGAATTCGCCGCTGCTGCTGCTAGCGTGGAAGCTCGCGCCCGCACTTGCCGCCGGCAACACCGTGGTGGTCAAGCCTTCCGAATACACCTCGGCCTCGGCGCTGGAGTTCATGAAACTCATCGAAGCCGCCGGCTTCCCGCCCGGGGTGGTGAATGTCGTCACCGGCTACGGCACCGAGGTCGGTACACCTCTGGTCGAACATCCGAAAGTCGCCAAGGTCGCCTTTACCGGATCGGATGCCACCGGCCAGAAAATCTACGAAAGCGCCGCACGTGGGTTGAAACGCGTATCGATGGAACTCGGCGGCAAATCGCCCAACATCGTATTCGACGACGCCCACCTCGACAACGCAATTAAGGGTGTGATTTCGGGCATTTTCGCGGCCACGGGCCAGACCTGCATTGCCGGCTCGCGGTTGCTGGTGCAGCAGTCGATCCACGACCACTTCGTCGAAAAACTAGTGGCCTTTGCCAAGACTGCGAAGATGGGCAACCCGATGAACCTTGATACCCAGGTCGGCCCGGTCACCAATCCGCCGCAGTTCGAGAAGATCCTGCGCTACATCGAGATCGCCAAGAAGGAGGGCGCGCAGGCTGTGTTGGGCGGCGGCAAGGCGAAACGGCCCGAATGCGGTAGCGGCTGGTTCGTCGAGCCGACCATCTTCACCGGCGTCAATAACGACATGCGCATCGCCCAGGAAGAAGTGTTCGGTCCGGTGCTGTCAGTGATTCCATTCGATACTGAGGAAGAAGCCATCGCCATCGGCAACGACGTGATCTTCGGATTGGCCGCTGGGGTGTGGACGCAGAACATGCGCCGCGCTTTCCTGATGAGCGAAAAACTGCAGGCAGGCACGGTGTGGGTCAATACCTACCGCGCAGTGAGCTACATGTCACCCTTTGGCGGTTACAAGCGTTCGGGCATCGGCCGCGAAAGCGGCCAGGAAATGATCCGAGAATACCTGCAGACCAAGAGCGTGTGGATTTCCACCGCGACCGAAGTGCCCAACCCCTTCATCATGCGCTGACTTATGGCCGCTCAAACCCATACCGTCGCCGTCGTTCAGGCCGCCAGCGTCGCCTTCGAAACCGCGCGCACGCTCGACAAGCTCGACCGGCTGGCGGCGAATGCGGCAGCGCGCGGCACAGACGCCAAGCTAAATCGTTTCAAAACTCAATGCGGAACTGGGCAAGGTGCTCAACGATGCCTCGGTTCGCGACAATCTGATCCAGCAGGGCGCGAGCCCCGAACACAAGACGTCGGCACAGTTTTCAGCGTACGTAGCTTCTGAAATCTCAAAATGGGCCAAAGTGATCAAAGAGGCCGGGATCAAGGCCAACTGAAAGCTCTCGCGGGATGAAAGTCTCCGATTACCTGCTCCAGACGCTGGAGATAAACGGCGTCACCCGCATCTTTGGGAACCCGGGCACCACTGAAATCCCCTTGGTACGGGCATGTGAAAAACGCAGGAAGCTGAAATACGTCGTTGCCCTGTCCGAAGTCGCGGCAGTACCCATGGCAGACGGCTTTGCCCGCGCCACTAAGTCTCTCGGTGTAGTCAATCTGCATGTCGCACCGGGGCTGGGCAACGGCATGGGTAATCTTTATACCGCCAGCATCGCCGGCACGCCCTTGTTGGTGCTGATCGGCGGACAGGATCGCCGCTTTCTGCATACCAATCCAATTCTTTGGGGACCGGTCGAACGAATGGCCAGTTCGATCTGCAAAGTTACACTCAGCCTGAACACCCGCCACGACGTTGCGGCAAACGTGCTGCGAGCTTTGCGTGCCGTGCTGACACCGCCTTATGGGCCGGTGGCCCTGATTTGCCCACCAGACCTGCTGGAGCAGGAAATCGGCACTACCCCCGCCAAGGTCACAGTCCCTGCGCTCTCCTCGCTTTCCGAGGAAGATACCAGGCGCTTTGCGCGCTTCCTTGCCAATGCCAAATCGCCCGCGCTGGTGGTAACAGAAACCGCACACTGGAACAATGCCGCAGATTCGCTCGAAACCCTCGCCGCAAAAACAGGCGCACGGATCTTCGCTGCGCCTTACACCGGAATACTTCCGGTATCAGCCGGATGTCCACATTATTCAGGTTACCTGCCACCGAGTTTCCAGCAGATTTCAGAGCGTCTGTCTGGTCACGACGCCCTGGTATTCATCGGCGGACGAGGGTTCCGTACCACACTTTTCAGTGAAGCCTCACTACCGCAACAAAAGGTCTGGCTGGGTGACGATGCGTCCGTACAGCCTCCGGGGAGCGAATTCATGCTGGCCCGCATAGCCGACACTGCAACCGCCCTGCAACAGATCAGCAGCATGATCAAACCCTCTGGCACAAAGAAAAAGCCCCCGGAAGGGCGATCGCCAGTCACGCTGCCTGCAGCCGTCAGAAATAAACTGCATCCATCGCGCGCCATACATGCAATGCTTGAACGGTATCACGATGCAATCTGGGTGGATGAATCCGGTCTTTCAACCTCCGACGTGCGCCAGTGGATGACCCTTGCTGCAGGGGATTACCTTATTAACGGCAGCGGCGGCATTGGATGGGGTCTGGCTGCTTCGGTCGGAGCAGCCATTGGCAACACCAACCGCCAGGTGGTTGCGATTGTCGGTGATGGCTCAGCCCTTTACGCTTCGGAAGCGCTTTGGACGGCGGGCCATCATCACGCGAAGCTGCTGCTCGTTGTTCTGTCGAACCGGCGCTACGCAACACTGAATGAAGCGGCGACCCGGTTGGCGGGCGGGCCGCTTGACGCCTTCACCATCGAGCCGCCTGCGCTCGACTTCTCAGGGCTGGCGGCACTGTACGGTTTCCAGTACGCGTCTGTCGCCGATGAACACGGACTAAAGCAGTTCCTGGACAAGACTCCCAAGCGGCTGCGGTCCAGCTTGCTGCTGGAACTGAAGCTGGACCCAGCGATAAAACCGGTTACCGCCTCAAGGCATTTTTAAACGGGTTTGGTAAACCCGGGGGGCAGCGTCGACTCAAAGGACGGCCGCATTTCCACGCCGGCCAGCCACTTTTCCAGTTTCGGTGCGCGGCTGCGCCAGTCATGCGGATGGCGGAAATCGGTGTACTGCATGGCCACCCCCATCACGATATCGGCGATGCCGAAGCGGTTTCCGAGCAGGAATTCATTTCCTTCCTTCAGGTTTTTTTCAGCAAGATCGATCGCACGGGCGATACGCGCCTCTTCGCGTGCAATTTTCTCCGGCATCTGCTTCTCTTCGGGACGGCGTAACTCCAGAATCCGCGCGATGCCGGCATCAATGATGCCGTTGCCCAGCGCCTGCCACCACTGCGCCTGCCAGTAACCTGCGGGGTCACGTGGGGTCATCGACTTGCCGTCGCTGTGATCGAGGTAATGCACCACCAGCACGGACTCGAACATGTAGCTGTCGGTGCCGATCTCTAGAGCCGGCACCTTGGAAAACGGGTTTTTGACGATGACCGGACTGTCCTCAATCCACGGATCCTCGACAACGAATTCCACGGGCAGGTTTTTCTCGGCGATAAGCACGCGCGCCTTGCGCGCGTAGGGGGAGGTGGTCGATCCGTAAAGCTTCATGACAGGCTCTCTGGGGATAAAAGTAGTAAAGGGCAGCATTTTATCAGGCCATCACCACCCGCCCAACCGCACCACTATCCGCAGGATGGAATATGGCTTTATCGAATGCCCGCGACACTGATAGTATCGAATGCTCTTCAAAGGCATCATTCCGTCATGATTTCAGTCACCCGGATCGGCAAGCATTGCGGCGCCCGCATCACCGGCGCCGATCTTTCTAAGCCGCTCGACGACAACACTTTCGCCCAGGTCAGCAACGCTTTTTTTGATAACGAAGTGGCGTTCTTTCCTGGCCAGAAGCTGACGCCGGAGCAGCAGATCGCGTTCACGCGCCGCTTCGGACACCTCGAACACCACGTACGCAAGGAAGCCCGCCTCGGCAACCACCCCGAAATCTTCATCCTGTCGAACAAGCTCGATGCCAGCGGCAAGGCAATCGGCGCGATGGATGCCGGCCGCTTCTGGCACAGCGATCTCTCATACCGTACCGAACCCAGCCTGCTCTCGGCGCTGTATGCCGTCGAAATTCCGGTCAAGAGCGGTAAGCCGCTGGGCGACACCCACTTCGCCAGCACTACTGCAGCGTACAACGCACTGCCCGAAGATCTGAGGCGCAAGGTGGACGGTCTGCGCAACATACACAGTTATCGCGAATACCGTTTGAAAAATTACGCTGCGCAACAGGAAGACGAGCGCCGCGGTATCCGAACTGTGCAGGAACATGCCCCCACGCCCGAACAACTGGCCAGCGTTCCGGACATGGCGACGCCGGTGGTACGCGAGCACCCGGTCACCAGACGCAAGGGTCTGTTTATCAGCGAGGGGCACACCTGGAAAATGGAAACCATGCCTCGGGATGAAGGTGACGCCCTGCTGCGCCGACTTTACGATCACATGATCCAGCCTGATTTCATGTACACCCACAGCTGGTCGCCCGGCGATCTTTTGATGTGGGACAACATCGCCGTCCTGCACAAGGCTACGTTCGATTACGATCCTCTGCCCCGACTGCTGTACCGCACCACAGTTCGCGGCCCCACGATCGAAGGCTCGGAGCTAGTGGCTTGAAGGAAATCCGCATCCTCTCGGCAACCGGCATCCTCGGCTCCGGGTTTCGCGAAGAAACACTGAAACGGGCGATGACGCTGAAGCCCGATTTCATCGGCTCAGACGCCGGTTCTACCGATCCTGGTCCATATCATCTCGGGTCCGGCGAGCCGCAGTTCTCTGATGCCGCCTGCAAGCGCGACTTGCGGCTGATGATTCTCGCGGGGCGCGCCGCAAAAATACCCGTAATGGTCGGCTCAGCAATGACCGCTGGCACCGACGCCCAGGTCGACCGCCTTGCCGCCATCGCCCGTGAGATCGCACGCGAGGAAAAACTCAACTTCAAGCTGGCCATGATCAAGTCCGAGCAAGACCGCCATTACCTAAAAAATCGCCTGAAGGAAGGCCGCATCAAACCGCTGGCCAATGCACCGCACTTCGACGAGGCGGTAATCGACCGCAGCAGCCACATCGTCGGCATGTGCGGTGCCGAACCCTACATCGAAGCCCTAAAGAACGACGCCGACGTAGTCATCGCTGGGCGTTCCAGCGACACCTCGATATTTGCCGCAATGCCGGTAATGAAGGGTTTCAATCCGGCAACCGTCTGGCACATGGCAAAAATCATGGAATGCGGGGCCGCTAGCGTAGTGCTGCGCAAATACCCGGACTGCAATTTCGCCATCGTCACCGATGATTATTTCATCATCGAACCGCCGAATCCGGATTACCGCTGCGACCCGGCGAGCGTGGCCTCGCACAACCTTTACGAAAACTCGACGCCGTACGAGCTGGTGGAACCCTCTGGCGTACTCAACACGGTCAACGCCCGCTATGAAGCGATCTCCAATCGCGCGGTCAAGGTGTCGGGAAGCACCTTCAAGAAAGCTGAGCGCTACACTATCAAGCTCGAAGGTGCGGAGCTCGCTGGCTACCAGAGCATCGTGCTCGGCTCCGTGCGCGATACGATCATCCTGCGCCAGTTCGATTCCTGGCTGGAAGGACTGATCAAGGCCGCGAAAGACCGTATCCGCGCGGTGATGGGCGATGCAATCGACAGCCAGTACCGGCTCGACATCCGTCAGTTTGGCCGTAATGCGGCAATGGGTGTATTGGAACCGGACATGGGTATCGGCCACGAGGTCGGCCTGCTATTCCAGATCACCGCTCCCACACAAAAGCTGGCTAACGCACTGGCAAAATCCCTGAGCCACATCGCCGTGCATTACCCTGTGCCGGAATGGACCGGACTGATTACCTCGGTGGCCTTCCCCTATTCGCCGGCAGAAATCGATAAGGGTGCCAGCTACCGCTTCAACATGAATCATGTGGTCGAACCAGACTCTCCGCTGGAGATGTTTCGCATCAATTACGAGCAGACCTGAGCGATGGCAAAACTCTGGCAAGTCACAAAACTTATCCGCAGCAAAAATTCAGGGCCGTTCGAACTGACCTTCGACATTATCTTCAAGGAACGCGCGACCTACGAAAAGGTCCGCGACGCGAAGTTGATCAATGCCGAATGGTTCAGCAAAACCTACCGCCTCAAACCAGAAGTCGTCGCTATTATCAACTATGATGCAGCGAGCGCTATCAAGATCACCATTCCGCGGCCAGTCATCTCAGGGGACATCGACGACGGAGACGTTTTCGGCGGCCAGCAGTACGGGCCGCTGGTCGATATAGAGGTACCGGCCTGATTTGAACACGTTTCGCAGTCTTGCCAACAACCTGGAATAATCATGTATCTGCTTGAACACGACGCCAAGTTGTTGCTCGCCGCTCACGGCATCCCGGTGCCGCAGGGTTGCGTAATCACCGACTCGGAAAAGATGCCGCCGTTGCCGCCCGGGCCGTGGGTGGTAAAAGGCCAGATTACCGCCGGCGGCCGCGGCAAGGCCGGCCTAATACAGAAGGCCTACACCCCGGCGGAAGTGCGCAGCCAGACCACTTCGATGCTCGGCCGGCAGCTGAAAGGCCGTACCGTGAGGGAGGTGCGCGTCGAACAGCAGGTCAGCGGCGCCAGCGAAGCCTATATCGGCATCATGCTCGACCCCACCGTCGCCGGCGTGAGCATCATCATGACCGCGCAGGGCGGCATGGATGTCGAGTCCCTGCCCAAGGACGCGTTGCATGTGACCACTGCGGCGCCGGACGCGGACTCGATGACGGCAGCAGTCGAAAAGCTCTCAGCGGAAATCCATGGGACGGCCGGATTGGCGCTGAGGCAGGCGGGACGCGCCATGGCCCAGGCCTTTGCCGCTGAAGAAGCTCTGCTCGTTGAAATCAATCCGCTGTTCGTGCATGCCGACGGCAGCTGGACCGCCGGTGACGGTAAATTTGTTACCGACGATTCAGCGCTGCCACGCCAACCCGCGCAGCGTGCCCTGCTCGATCGTAAATCCAGCCCCTATGTTGAAACTGCGCTGAAGGACGCTCACGGCTGCGACTATGTCGTCGTCGATCCGGAAGGCGAGATCGCACTTTTGACCACAGGCGCCGGGCTATCGATGATGCTGATCGATGAAATGCGCGCTTCAGGACTGAAACCCTACAATTTTCTCGACATCCGCACCGGCGGTCTGCGCGGTGAAATCAAGCGGGTAGTCAACGTGCTGCACTGGATGCACGAGGGACGCAGGGTCAAGGTGCTATTGATCAATATTTTCGCCGGCATTACCGAGCTCGGTGAATTCTCGCGCCTGCTGGTAAGCGCACTGCAGGCCGTTCCGGATTTCAAAATACCGGTGGTAGCCCGCCTGGTCGGTAACGGCATGGAGACGGCGCGCTCGGTTCTTGCGGTTGCCGGCATTCCGCTGCATGACGACCTCGACACGGCATTGGCCGAGGTCCGCCAGCATTTGAGAAAATGCTGATGATGTCACCGCGCATCTCCCGTCGCACGCCGGTGATCCTGCAGGGCATCAGCGGCCGAGCCGGGCGGCTGCACAGCCGGCTGATGCGCGAATACGGCACCAACCTGGTTGCGGGGGTCTCACCTACAGATGTCAGGGAGATTAACGGCATTCCGCTGTTCCCCGACTGCGTCGGTGCGGTACAGGCCACCGGCGCGAAAGTCAGCGTCGCCCTGGTCGGCGCCTATGACCTGCTAGATGCCATGCGCGACGCTGTCGCCGCCGGCATCAAAATGATCGTTACGCCCACAGAAGGCATGCCGGTGCATGACGCGCTCAAGGCCAAACGGCTGACGCAGGAAGCCGGAGTGTTGTGGATCGGCGGTTCGACGCCGGGTATGGCCGTCGCCGAAACTGCCAAGCTCGGCTTCCTGCCGGATGTATCACTGAAATCGGGACCGCTGGGCCTGATGTCCAAGTCGGGAACACTGTCCTACGAGTCGGGTTACCGGCTGGCACTGCGTGGCATTGGCACTTCGGTCTGGGTCGGCGTCGGTGGTGACCCGGTCAAGGGTACGCGCTATTCCGACCTAGTACCCTTCTATGCCTCCGATGAAAAGACCCGCGCGCTGCTGATCATCGGCGAAATCGGCGGCTACGACGAAGAAGATTTCGCTGTATCGCTAAAGACGCACGGTTTTTCCAAGCCGGTATTCGCGCTGATCGCCGGACGCACCGCTCCGGAGGGAGTAGCCATGGGCCATGCCGGCGCGCTGACTTACGGCAGCCACGGCGGCTATGCGGTCAAGCGCGCGGCACTGGAGGCCGCGGGCGTCACGGTATTCGATACCCTCAACGCGATGGTCAAGGGCATTTCGGAAAAACTGCTCTAGCGCCCTGTCAGCCGGTCGTCAAAGGAAGCCGTTTGATGACTTTCACCCGCTGCACGGTGTCACCCGCAAGGTGCGTCCAAACCATCGCATCGCGCACAAGTTTATCAACACGGGCGTGCATCATGCAGCCCTCGGGACCGTGGACCTCCATGTTGGCACGGGTCACCCGCTGCACGACTTCCTGCGAGTAATTCATCACCAGCACGTTGTTGCCGAGATCGGGCATTTTGCGGTCGCGTTCCCAGGCTGTGCGCAGCACGAAAGAGCGCAACGCCTCGGTCAACATGTACATCTCGTTGAGCCGCAGCTGCACCAGCTGGTGATCGATCACCAATTTCCCCGCGCGCCGGTTGTTACGTGCATAGTCCATCGCCATACCCACTGCATCGTCACAGATGCCCAGTGCGTTGGCAGCCAGCTCTAGATCGCCGAACTCGGTCTTGTCGTTCGCACGTGCCTTGACTCCGCCGTTGACCTCGCCCATCACGTTAGACTGGGGAACGCGGCAGTTTTCGAATATCAGTTCGCCGTTCTGGTAGAAACGCCAGCCGCGCTTGTTGAATACCTTGCCGATACGGAAACCGGGGGTATCCTTCGGAATGATGAACATCGTCGTGCCTTCGCGGATGCTCACATCCGGGT